>JBPCQO010000236.1:0-5220 GCA_050998035.1 Gemmatimonadaceae bacterium
GCTCCGCGACGCATCCACCACCTCACCCTGCACCGTCGAGGCGTTGTCCCACCCAACGTAGTTCCAGAGGGCAATCGACAATCCAACCCCCATGCTCCCCCCTACATTCTTACCGGGCGGCACGAACGGTAGCCACGGTGCGTGCGTGATGTGCGGAGCTGCACCCACGGCGAGCAGCAGGAACGCGCCGAGAATGCTCACGCCCGCAATAACTGATGCCGCTCCCACCTTCTGCACGCCACGCAGATTGATCGCAGCGGTGGACCAGATCATGACCAGCGACACGCCCCATCTCATCGCCGTGCTCAGACCGGGAAGAAAGAACGCGAGATATTGATTGAATAGGACCGGGTATATCGCCATGTCCACCAGCGAGTACATCCATGTCCACCATCCGTTCTGGAACGCCCAGAACTCACCAAACGCGCGGCGCACCCATGCGTAGTAGCCGCCCTCCTCCGGCAGCATACTCGCCAGCTCGCCAACAACGAGCACCTCGGGAAGCGACCACACCACCGGCACCAGCAGCATCAGCAACAGCGCGATACCGGGACCGACCGATGCGACCAGCGTTTCGGTGGAATACGCGCCGCCCGACACGCAGAAGAACAACACGAACACCAGTGGCAGCGTCGTGAGCGTTCGGCGAAGACTCACCGCGCGTAAACTTCCACCCACGGCGCGCGCCATCCGCGCTGCGCTAGTCGCTCCATCGCCTTCACCGCGCGCTCCTCGACCGTTCCGTACAGCGTTGTCCAGCGGTCAGCTATCGGAACGAGCGTGTCACCATACACACGCTGTACCTCAAAGCCCGCGCCTCGCAGCAGTCGCGTGAGTGATTTCTCTGTGAAGCCCTGTCGGTACGGAAAGCTGAGCAGGTTGTTGTGCACCAGCACGCGCTCCGCAAATCCGGACGCGTTTCCCGCGAGCCTGCTGCGCCAACGGAGATAGAAGTCACCGTTCGGAATCCGGACCACCAGACATCCGCCCGGCCGCAGCAGCTTCCGCGCAGCCGCCACCGCGGAGCGAGAATCGTACAACTGCTCGAACGTGTTCCAGATCGCAACCACATCGTACGGCGTCGACACGGTCGCCGCCGACGCGGAAACGCTCTCGATGGTCCCGCGCGTCACGTTGAAACCGCTCCGCACAGCGAACGCCGAGGCGCTCTGACTCACGTCCACTCCATCGAAGCTCCACCCCGCATCACGCGCCGCGGCAAGAAAGCCGCCCACGTAGCTCCCCACTTCCAGCCCGCGACCGGATCGCCCGGCGACCTGCGCCAGTCGTGCCGCCTGTTGCTGGTATGCTGCGCGCTGAGTGCCGAACAACGCTCTGAGAACGCTCTCGTCCGGCGCGTCGTCATCGTACGCCGCATCCAGTGCTTCAGCGCGCTCTCTTGGATTGCGAAAGAGATGCGTACAGTCGCGGCACTGCGCCAGGCGGATCGGCGGCGCCTGCGAGAAAGCCACCCGGTCGAGTAGGTAACGTGGCGGAACGGAGGCATGCAGGCGACGCTCGTGAAACTCCCAGACCCGCTCCACCTCGCTGCGCATCGCATCCCTGTCCGCCACCTCGGCGCTGTCCGATGAGTTGCACACCGGACACTGGGTCAGCTCGTATGTGCTGTGCAGCGCGACGGCCCGTCTACGCTGCTGTTTCCGTAACTGCCGCCAACTGCTCGTTTACCCAGGTGAGCGACTTGGTGTACAGCCATGGTACTTGCACGGGCTGCACTCCCAGCTCAGCCGCTATGCGGTCCACCACTTCCCACTCTCCGTGCTCATACGCCTTGGCCAGCAAGAGCGGCTCGGCACAGGGCCCCGTACCGTGCAACACCGCTTCACGGATGTCGTTCGCGACATTCACCCGCGCGAAAATATCACTGATCGGCATGCACAGCAGCACATCCAGCATGGAGAACAGCCCCACCATGAAGAGAGCCTGCGGATTGCGCACCTTCGGGCTCGACTCCGCTATGAGCTCGCACAGACGCGCACGAAGCAGCGCGGCATACACTAACTGGTCGTCCACGTCGTTGGTTCCAGTGACCATAGATGAGACCATCAGCAGCGCCAACCATCTGTACAGCATCTGCCGCCCCACGATCCGGATGGCATAGCCTATCGACTCGATCCCGCGGCCGCCCACCGCGGCCGAGTTCACGATGCGCAGCAGCTTGTACGCCAGCGCAGGATCCGATCGAAATCCGCTCTCCACCTCGGCCTCCGGTCGCTCGGTATCGCGCAATAGCTCCAGGAGCCGCAGCATCGGCGCGTGCGTCACACCTATCTCCTGACGCGTCACGAGCTCGGGCCGCTGATAGAAGTAACCCTGAAACATGTCGAACCCGAGCTGCATGCACTCCTCATGCACCTGCCTCGTCTCCACTCGTTCGGCCAGCAGCTGAACATTGAAGTGTCGCAGTCGCTCGAGGAGCGGCACGAACTCGCCGAGATCCCTGTGGAGAACGTCAATCTTGACGATGCGCGCGATCCTGAGGAGCGAGTCGAACGCCGGATCATCCACGTAGTCATCCAGGGCGAGCTGATAGCCGACGTCATTCAGGCGACGGCATGCAGCCACCACAGCGTCGTCGTTACCCACGGTCTCGAGCACTTCGACAATCACCTTGTCCGCCGGCATCAGCTCCACCTGACCGTCCAGCAGGAACTCGCGCGTGCAGTTGACGAATGCCCTGTGTCCGTCGGTGAGGTCGTCCAGCCCAATGTCCAGAAACGAGTGGATCACCGTGTCGGTGCACATCGTGTCTGCAGCTGCCCCCTCCGCGCTGGTGGAGGAAGCAGTGTTCCGGTACAGGAGCTCGTAACCAACGAGCCGATCGTTCCTGTCGAAAATGGGCTGGCGAGCTACGAAGACGTCCATCATTCAACGCAAAGGATACGCCTTTGCGGGATGTTGGACAACCGTATCGCCCATTACCAAGTGGATGTGCTTGCACAGCTTGTCGCGCTAGAGGTGGTCGCCGCAGTCGCAACGCGGATACGACGCTGTGTAATGATGATACCTAGAGGCACACTGTTGTTGCTGCTAAACGGTCCTGCCAGGGACTATGTACCGACCCCTGCAAACACCACCGGCCCAGTCGGCGCAGCGACGCCCCCGTCTGGCTCCTCGGTCACCGCTATGCGCTTCAGAGTGCCTGGCGCGAGCTCATACTTGGCATGGACCACGGCCGACCCGGCAGCATCGGGAGCGAATGTACCGGCCGAGATTGGTGCTGCATGCCCGCTGGCGATGAGCCATAGCTGGTACGTCATTCCGGCGCTCGGACGCTTCAGCTGTGAGGCATACAACGTCCACTGCTGGGTCTTCTGGTTCCAGAACATTCGCGCGACCGGCGTCATGGACGAGTAGCTCGCCAGGTCGATCACTCGCGTCCTCGGCCCTGTGAGTGTCGCTATCACGCTGTCCCGAGCGGAGACGGACGCCGCCAGCTGGTTCACCTCCGCCGCGAGAGTGGACCGCTCTGCCGCCAACGCGCCGGTGAGCTGCTGATGCTCACGTGATACGCGCCACAGCTGAGTGGCCGCCGCCGCGAAGGCGATAGACGCTGCAAGAGCTAGCCATCCGAGCGCCCGCCCGCGATGACCAGATCGATTCTGACCCCGTGGCTCCATGTAGGCACCATGGTGCACTGGTTGGGAGCCAGTCTTCTGCCGATCCGCGCCCGCGCCATTCTGAACCGCTAGCACCGGCGAGGCAACACTCCGCTGACCCGTCGCGGAGGTGCGCGCAGATGTTTGCCCCGTCTCCGCACTGCCCGCCTGCCGGGCGGCCGGCCGTCCGGAACGCGATGCGACGGCCCGCGCCACTAGCCGTGAGCGAATTCCAGCCGAGCGGCCCCGGTTAATCATCTCCAAGGGCTCCACCCGTGCCAGCTCGGCCACGACCCCCCGCATTATCGCGAGCTCCGCCGCGACCGTGGGATCCGCCGCGGCAGCAGCGCGTACTTCGGCTGCCTCCTGAGGCGTGACGGCGCCGAGCGCTACGCCGGCCACATCGTACAGTGGATCACCCATATCATCCAACGAAGGCATCGGCTCCGACTGCTCCGGAACGTCCTGATCGCCAGGAGATGTACCACTGTTCGGCATGAGCTCGTTATCGTCGCTCATGCTCTCTCCGGCTGTAAATAGGCAAGCTTATCACGTAGCTTCTGCATTCCGAGCCGCATCCGGGTTTTCACCGTGCCCAGTGGCTCGTTCAGAAAGTCTGCTATCTCCGACTGGCTGAGTCCGCGAAAATACGCCAGCTCCAGCGCCCGGCGCTGGTCGTGCGGCAACTCTTCCATCGCGTTGAAGATCAACTCACGCCGCTCCGCCCCTTCGGCGTTTAAAGACGGATCTGGCGCAGGGTCGCGCAGGACGCCGATGTCGGTGTTGGTGTCCTCACGTTGGCGCTGACGGGAGCGCAGCTTGTCGAGCGCGCGGCTGCGGCAGATAGTGAGGATCCACGTTCTGGCCGTGCCGCGCGTAGCGTCGTACGACGACGCACGCTGCCAGATCTGCCAGAACGTTTCTTCCACCACGTCCTCCGCCTCGTCAGCGTCATTGAGGAGGTGGACCACCAGCGAGTAGACTGGCTGGAGCCAACGGTCGTAAAGCACCGCCAGTGCAGTCTCGTCTCCGCCGGCGATCCGCCGAATCACCTCGGCATCGTCACTCGCGTTGCCATCGGTGGTACGTGTGGGGTACGCCTGATCCTGGCGCGTCGGATTCATTGCTCGGGAATCTACCGCTACTGTAGGTGAGAAGGCAAAGGTTTCAATTGCATGAGCGAGTCGACACGACTGTCGGTACGGGAACGCGGCTTGCTACAGTGCCGCGTGGCGGCGTCAGCACCACTGTCCCGCCACCCTTGCACCACGATCCCCATTCAATTAGGCCAGTCCCATGCCAACCGACCAGTATCACGAGCCGCCCAACGAGCTCTCCGAAGAGACCCGTACCTACGCTAGAATAAGCGCTTCGCTCGTCGAGGAGGCAGAAGCGATCGGGTGGTACCACCAGCGGCTCTCCCTCGAAAAGGATCCAGAGGCAAGCGCCATAATGCATGACGCCATGAAAGAAGAGTTCAAGCACTTCGGCATGGACCTGGAATTCCTGTTGCGTAAGACGCCCGAGTGGCGTCAGATCCTACAGGGAATTCTCTTCAAGCAGGGCGACATCGTCGACCACGCGGACTCGGCCGAGAAGA
>JBPCQO010000223.1:0-2967 GCA_050998035.1 Gemmatimonadaceae bacterium
GCTGGTTCTCTCGATGATCATCTCTGCCGTCGGTTGCGTGTTCGCCGGGCTGTGCTATGCGGAGTTCGCAGCCATGGTGCCCGTCGCCGGCAGTGCCTATACGTACGCTTATGCGACGCTCGGCGAATTAGTCGCGTGGATAATCGGTTGGGATCTGATACTTGAGTACGCACTCAGTATATCAACTGTCGCCGTTGGGTGGAGCGGGTACTTCGTAAGCCTCGCTAATGACCTTGGTCTTCACATCCCGGTTGCTCTTACCGGACCCCTTGGTTCGGTGGTAACGGATCAGCATGGCGCGACAACAACTGGGATATTCAATCTGCCCGCTGCATGTGTCGTCGCCCTTGTGACGGCGCTACTAGTGAGCGGGATCAAGGAATCCGCCAGGGCAAATACGGTGCTAGTGCTGATCAAGTCGATAGTGCTCGTGATCTTCGTGGTTGCGGGTGCGTCGTATATCCGGCGCTCAAACCTTACACCGTTCATTCCCCCAAACACGGGTGAGTTTGGACACTTTGGTTGGAGCGGCGTACTACGCGGTGCTGGCGTGATGTTCTTCGCGTACATCGGGTTCGATGCAGTCTCTACCGCGGCACAGGAAGCCCGAGATCCTCAACGGGACATGCCGATAGGAATACTGGGCTCGCTGGTGATCTGCACGGTGCTTTTTGTCGCGGTTGCCGTGGTTCTTACTGGGATAGTCCACTACTCAAAACTGAACGTCGCTGACCCGCTCGCGGTCGGCATTGACGCGACAGGTCTCTACTGGCTGAGTCCGGTAATCAAGGTGAGCGCCGTTTTCGGTCTGTTCAGCACCATGTTGGTTCAAATGCTGGGCCAGACGCGCGTGTTCTTCTCGATGTCGCGCGATGGCCTCCTTCCCGGCCTGTTCGGTCGCGTACATTCGCGGTTCAAGACTCCGCACGTGAGCACAATCCTCACCGGAACTGTCTGCGCACTCGTGTCTGGTTTCACCCCGATCGGTGTCCTGGGTCAGCTCGTAAGCATCGGTACACTGCTAGCCTTCGTTCTCGTCTGCGTTGGCGTTGTGCTGCTGCGCAGGTCTGCTCCGGGCATCAACCGACCATTCCGCACGCCGTGGGTGCCCTGGGTACCGGCCCTCGGCGTCGTCGTCTGCGTCGCTCAGATGATCGCACTCCCAGGCGAGACGTGGATTCGCCTGGTGATCTGGTTGCTGGCGGGCCTGTCGATCTATTTCTTCTATGGACATCGCCATGCGCATGCGGCACGAGCGCGCAAAGGAGTTCCCTCGTGATTCTCACACTTTACACTCGAGAGATCACATCAGAGGCACGCGACCACGTCACGGGTCGTGTCACCCACCGCCCTTGTCACGTATACGCTAAGGCATTGGTTACCGGTTTCGATATCACGTCGCAACAACGATGTCATCGATGCTAAATCGCAGACCCCGGTCGAATCTCGGTCGCCACGTGTATGGATCGGGAGCGATCGCGCTTGGCGTGACCGGGCTGGTATGGGGAGATTTCGCGACCGTGTGGCAACCAGTCCCCGCTGATTGTCCCCATCGCACTTCGCTTGCGTATATCGCTGCGATCTGTTTGATAGTGGCGGGAGCCGCTACCCAATTCCGTCGAACGGCTCGCGCTGGTCTGCTGACATTGGCCTTGCTCTATCAGGTATTCGCGCTGCTCTGGCTGCCTCGCGTGGTAGGGTACCCCGGTATCTTTGGGACCTGGGCTGGATTCGCAGAAGAACTCGCGCTCGTAGTCGCAGCGATGATCACGTACGCGACTTTGGCACCGGTTAATACGACGGGGGCCTTCCACGCGGGCAACGCGATCAACCTGGCCCTAATTGGCGCGGCATGGATGGTTGCCGAGTCGATCAGTCTGCAATGAATCAACGATTCACACATTTAGGTTATGAGCAAGGATGTTGACGAGTTTGCCAAACGGGTCGCGCACATAGAATCACCGAACACCCCAAGGCTCATCAGCCGGTCCATACTCGATCGGGACCCCGCTCCCCGCATGCGCTCAAGCGCGGCATCGACGTCATCGACTTCGATTTCCTAAACTCTATCGCACCTCACGGCTATGGTGGGACTCTATTCCATTGCTCCATACGCCAGTGTCCAGAAGTCGGTGAAGACCTTTGGCGGTTCCGGCGAATCCATCATGCGCTGCGTGAAGAGGATGCCGATCATTCCCTCTGCAGGATCGGTGTATGCTGATGTGCCGAAGCCTCCATCCCAACCGAATCGACCTGGGGTCTGGAAGATCTCATTACGACGGATAGCCACCGCCATTCCTAGTCCCCAACTGGAATGCGTCCCGAAAAATATTTCGGAGCCGGCACGTTGCTCAGGTGTGAGTTGATCCGAAGTCATTAGCTCCACTGTGGCGCGTGAAAGAATCTGCTCGCGGTCGTACCGCCCCTTGTTCAGCATCATGCGGCTGAAGGCGAGATAGTCGTCGATCGTGGAGACGAGCCCGCCTGCGCCCGATTCGAACAGAGGCTCGGATCGCCAGGCACTGTTTGCAACGTCGTCAAAAACATCCAGCGTGTTCGTCTGATGATTGAAGAAGTAGCACTCAGGCAAACGGTGGAGCTTTTCAGGAGGCACGTGGAAGGCTGCGTCCTTCATGCCCAACGGATCAAAGATGCGCTCGCGCATGAACGTGCCGAGTGATTGTCCCGATACGCGCGCGATGAGGGCGCCAAGCACATCGCCGCTCACGTTGTACATCCACCGCTCGCCCGGTTGGGCCAACAACGGCAGCGAGCCGAGCTTCTGCAGCCATTCTTCCGTGCCAGGCGCTTGCGAGGGCAGGGACGGGCCGCCGCCACCGATCCGATATTCACGGATCAACTTCTGAATTGGATACGTGTCAGGCATGGCCATCACACTGCCGAAGCCCATGCGGTAGGTCAGCAGATCGCGAAGGGTGATCGCACGTGTCGCAGGCACGGTGTCGT
>JBPCQO010000265.1:0-7718 GCA_050998035.1 Gemmatimonadaceae bacterium
CAACATGCTCTGGCGGCCGGCTGTCTGGCGGAAAGAGCAGATCACTGGTGAGGAGGCGACCGGAAACTTCGGCCCAGCAGACCACGAAAGTCGCCTGTAGCTGGCGTACCGCTGGTCCGGTAAAGCGCACGTTGGTATCGCGCCATTGGTCCTTCTGTCGGCCATCTCCGAACCATTTGTCATCGATGCCGAAGCCGCCCGTGTAGCCCACCTTTCCATCGATGACGATCACGCGGATGTGTGCGCGGTGCTGAGCTTTCTGCATCGACTTCCAGCTCAGTGGCCTGAACTTCTCCGTCGAGACACCAGCCTGTCGCAGCGTATCGAAGTATTCGCTGGACAGCGAAGTGCCAAATGCATCGTAGAGGAAATAGACCTGTACGCCAGCGCGAGCGCGCTCGCTCAGTATCTCGTGGACCATGTCTGCCATTCGCCCTTTATTGCAGTAGTACAGTTGCAGCGTGATGGACGATTGCGCCGCGCGGAGATCGGCCCACAGGCGCGGATACGTCTCGTCGCCGTTCATGAAGATCTCGACAGCGTGGCCCGGCTCGAGCTTGGTGCCGGTAAACAGCTCGATAGATTCGCGGAAGAACGGATCGCCGATCGCTGGGCAACCCGTCTTGTCTCCCGCCCTGCCCACAGTGTGGACGGGAGTGCCACGCACGACGTCGAGAACGCCGATAAGGAGCAGCGCCAGGACAACAAGTCCAAGAAGAAAGAAGCCAAGGCCGGCCAACAGATGCATTACAGGCTCATGTATGGGTAGATGTCCGGAAGCTGATGCACGTTCAGCAGATACGTAAAGTTACCGGGTTCCTCAGTCGGTTCACGTGGTGGGTTCAGTCCACGTGTCCCCACACGACGGCAGGATCGCTGGAAGCGAATACGTTCGCGTGTACCATCCAACCGAACAGATGTGGCACGAAGCGGCCGCCCACAGCGCTGCACGCAGCTTCGGTGGCGATTGGGCTCCTGGGTCCGAACACCGGCTTCCCGTCGGCCGTCTCGGTCCAGCGCGACCGTTGATCACGTGGTGGAAGGCACAAATTCACATGCTGGTGCCACTGGGCAATACTGAGCGGAATACGCTGATCGAGCGCCTGCTCGGATGCTCGTCGCGGCTCGGTGTACATCGCTCCAATGAGCGTGAAGCTGCCGTCGGTATTCTTCCGATACAGCAGCGACGTGGGTCGCGCGGGATCGAAGCGGAACGCCTCGGCGACCGCATTGCGCCAGCTCGTGAAGTGATAGACCTGCTGTGGGACGTTTGGCAGGAACTGGGCGTAGCCGTCCGCAATGGCGGCGTGCACGTCGCGATATTTCGCGAGCGATTGACGCATGTCAACGACGAGCCGCGCCGCTCGCATTGAGTCGGCCGGGGTGGCCGCGCGTCGTGGCGTCATGTACATGTGGGCGTCGCTCATGTCCATCGAATGCATGCCACCGTGCGGCATTCCGCTCATTTGCATGTTTGTCGCGGCGGCGGCCTGCGCGTCCGGCGACTCGGCAGTGGTGCGCTGCGCGTGCGCGCGCGCGGGTGCGCGCGCGGGTGCGCAGGCGGCGGCAATGGTCCCTGCGAACAGCGCCACGGGAAAGCGGGAGCGGCACAAGATCCTGCTCATCAGCTCGCCGATCGCAGTCGGGCCAAGTCTCGCGCAGCACGCGACTGCGGTAGTCGCACGTAAGGAATCGTCACAATTCATCGGTCATATCTTACACCCGGGGTTCCCATCAGGCTCGGTTCGATATTCGAGAACCGCGCTCAGTACCGCAGGCTGGCGATGCGCGGAGGCGCGCGGCGGTCCCCCGGCTTCGGGCCTTTTCTCGGAGCCTACAGTCTTACGGACGACATCAACGGGGCTGGGGAGTGCGAGCTTGCCACGGGAATTCGTGCGCGTATCTTCCCGCCGATGGTGCCGGCCTCGTTCACTACCTAACGCTCCATGCGTCACTCGCGGTCGTACTCGCCGATCGTGGCGCTCGCCCTGTTCGCGGTCGTCGCGCCGTCTATTCGGGCGCAGGCACCGGGAGCGTCTGTCCCGCCCCCGCTGTCGGTATCGCGGGACTCGCTCGTGGCGCGCGATTCGACACGAGAGAATCCCGTTCTGGATCCCGTTCCCCGCACGCGCGGACTCGCCGGGAGCGCACGGATCTTCATCGACGCATCAGCACTGCGCTTCGACGGTGGGCTGACCACTTACAATGTCGCGGCGTCGTTCGCCCCGTTCCTCAGCGAGCACGTTCAGGTCGGCGTGGCGCCGAGCTACACACGTTACGAGTCCGCGCGGATCCACACGTTGCAGAGCTCCACGACGGCCCTCATCGCCAACTATGTCTTTGGCGGTGGGACGCGCTGGCGCGAGTACGTCGGTGGGTATGGTTCGATGGCCACGCAGACCAACTCGCCCAATGTGAGCGAGATCGGGGCACAGGGTGGTGCGCTCTTCTTCCTCTCCTCTGCCGTGGCGCTGCGTGGCGAGCTGCGCTACCGCGAGATCACGTCCCCGGGCGAGCGCCGGTACGGGAACGCGGTTGCGCTCGTCACGCTCGACCCATACGTCTCCGGCCGCGCGGACGAGGTTGCGCCCACTCCACCCGGGCTCGGCGTCGTCGATCTCGCAGTCCTGGCGTACCACGCGCGATACTCATCGTACAACGTATCCGGGATATCCGGGACCATCGCGCCATACCTCGCGCGCTGGGCGCAGGTCGGAGTGGATGGCGCAGTGGTGCACTTCTCTGACTACGGCGACACCGGTGCGTACCGCGTGCGCGGTTTCGGGCGCGGTTACGTCCCGCTCACCGCCCGCACGCAGCCGTTCGCGGAGGGATTCGCCGAGAGCAGCACATACAACGGCAACGACGGCGGGCTTACGGACTACGGCGGAGCACTCGGCGTGCGGGAGATGCTGAACGCGCACGTCGCGCTCGATGTTGGCGTGCGCCGCACGCTGGAGTCGCCAGAAACGTTCGGGCCGTTGGGGCACAGCTACACCTTCCGTTCGCCCGGGACTACTGCATTGTTCGTGGGCGTGGTGACACGGCTCGGGCGGGCGCGATGAGAAGTGTGGGTACACTATCTGCGCTGTATCGTCCCGTATTGCAGTAGACAAAGGTTCTGGACAAACATGGAGCATGCAGTGGACATCCGTCATGGCCGGCCGGCGGTGGTTTGGCTGCGAGTAATTTCGAGTTTCGCATGGCTGGACAGCGCCTTCATCGGCAAAGATGCCAAAATCTCGGCTGCATTCCTGAGCGGCGAAGGACTCACCAAAACCATAACCACGAAACTCCTTCACACTGCGGTAACGCCCGGCATAGCGGATCTTTTGCAGAACTTAGTTCTGCCCCATGCACAGATCTTCGCCATCCTGGTTGGGCTCGGGCATCTGGCCGTCGGCCTCTCGTTGTTGCTGGGTCTCTTCACGCGCGTCGGCGGTGTCCTGTGCATCCTGCTGGCAGCGACGAACATCCTTGTAGCCGGTGGCGCTGGCCCGGACACTATCGGGTTTAATTCGATGTTAATCGCCGCGGGCGCGATCTTCATCGCAACTCGCGCTGGCAGACGCTTTGGCATCGACGGCCTGCTTCTCGCACGCTGGCCATCTGCACGGCTTTTGGATATCGTAGCTTGAAAGGACCCGGCGTTTCATTCACCGGAATCATTTTTGGTTAATGCTTGTCCCTGAAGCGTGAAGTTCTCAAGGGAGGCGACAGAGCCAGCGTTCGCGCGACTCAGCCCGTGCTACGATTTTTGCGTGAAGTGTTGCCGCGGGTACGTCCGCGGATGCGCTGCACGGAGCGTCGGATGCGCGCAAGGGTGGCGGCTGGGCCTACCGTCTCGACACCGGCGAACGCCGTGCCGAGTCCGACGGACATCGCCCAGCGCGGTGCGTAGCCGGCGATTCCGTGACTGCCGTCAACCGTCAGCGTCAACGGACCAAGCACGCGGTACGATGCAAATGCGCCGACTGTGCGGCTCAGGGTGTCTCCTGCTGCCGCACTGCCGAGGTCGCCTGAGAAGCTCGTGCCGAGGCTGAGCCGGCTGCCTGCCTCAATGCTGAGGTCGATTCCCGCGGAGCTCGTCGCGGGTTGAGTGAACTCCGCCGCAGCTCCGCTGCTGAAGTCCCGGTTTATGTCTCCGCCGATGCGAACACCACGTACCGGACTGAGACCAAGCCCGAGGCTCGCGTCATAGCCGGCTTGCCGCGTCGTCGTGTCTCGGGTGGCTCCCAGCGGGAGCGTTGCGCCCAGTGAAACGCCGATGTCGGGGCTTAGCGCGCCGTCGAAGTCGTGTTGAACACTCAGGGATAGAGGGAGACTCGAAAGCGAAAACTGTCCGTTGCTCGTCGCTCGACCGGTGTCCGTCGCAACCGTATAGGAGGGGTTCAGTCCGAGCGACACTCCCGGAAAGGGTGCGAACGTAACGAGGAGGCCCGTCCCGTACTCCAGGTGGCCGTCCCTGAAGCTGCTTGCCCGCCCCGCGATTCCGTACGCCACTCGGGGAGGCCGCTCGTCCAGTTCGTCCACGGTGTCGGTATCAGGAGCGACGATTGTGTCCCGCCTGGTTGGTGCATCGCGAACGGTGCGGGTGGCGCTGCCAACTGTCACCGATGCCGGCACTGGCACCAACGGACGTATCGCGACGGTAGCGGTAGCGACCTGCTGGCCGTGAGCAGCGGTGGCTGACATGACGAGCAGCATCAGCATGCCCGACAGAATCGAGAGCGGTGCGCCGCGGGTTCGTCGAGTGATGTGGATCGTGACGTGGATCATGGCTTACATGTGGCGGTTAGAGATCGGTCGGCATCAACCAATCGACGCGGGCCCGAGTGGCCATTGTATGATTCATCGGACTGGTGTTCGCGATTTTAGGACGCTCGACGAACGCGTACGGAATTGTTCCGGTTACCGCCCGACTGGTCCTACGCTGTCTCCATGGGTCGACGACAGGTGGGGCCGCACTCTGCAGAGCGGCCCCACTATTTGCCTCACCAGCCGGACCACTGGACCAGCCGTGCCCTGCTTGCTAGCGATGCCCGCGGGGATTCTTGCGCATGTCGTGTCGCATACCCGAGTGGTCCTTTCGGACATCCTTGCGGGTCTTGTCGATTGCGCGCTCATCCTTCCGCATGTCGGCTCGGGCAGCTCGCGCGCCAGCAGTATCGCCCTTTGCGAGGTCTGCCTTGGCCTCTGCGCGATCCGTCTTTATCTCCTGTTTGTCGGCCTTGATGCTCTTCGCATCCTTGCGAATGTCCTTACCGTCGGCGCAGCGATCCGGGTGTGCGGAGCACCACGCGGCGCGCCCAGCAGAGTCGGGGTGAGCTGGCTGGGTCGTCGCCTGCGCGTTGGCTGAAGCTGCCAGGGTCACGAACGCCGCTACGGTTGCTGCGGTGATGATTCCGTGTTTCATGTCTTCCTCAACTGCTCGGTGTGGTCGGTGTGCCGTGCGGACGCACGGTTCTTTCATGGAGATGGACGAACCAAGCGCGATAACGTTAATGGCCTAGACTGCCCGCCGACGTCTCCCACAGTTCGGCACCTGAATTGACCACCCTTACCTGCCAGCAAGATACAGTTGCTGCAAGCACCGGCTTCAGCGAATCGCTACGCCTGACAGCTTCCGAGAGGTCATGAATTCGGATGCGGGCATTGACTGTGGGTTGCATATTCGTCTGATGATCACCCGGCGTCTGCTGGTCGGTGCAGTTTTCGCGGCCACCGCATGCTGGTATGGCCCACCGGAGCGGTACCGCGATTTCTACGAGTACATGATCGCGTCTGACAGCTCCGTTGCCGTCTACATGCGCGCATTCCACGCCATACGGTGACCACACGGGCTCGAGGCGTTTCCCGATGGCGGAATCCCCAAGGATGCAGACAGCGGTGCTGAGGTGTTCTTCTGTGGGGGGGAGGACATGCATTCCGGCAAGTGGCTCGGATCTTCGTCCCACCCGCACTGCGGGGTAAGGCACAGTACCATCTCGCGGGATGGACTGCCGGCCACGCCGTCCTTGGGCTTGGCGGAGACTCCGGCGTTGTGGTGAAGATGGACTCTCGCGACACAATCGACCCGCCCGACTCCCGCTTGCACGGCGCAGCAAGTCTGCCTGGATCACTCGGGGTTACGCTGGTCGAGTGCCAGGCGGCACTCGATTCCCTGCGGCACGCGGATCCGGTCCTGAACTACACGACGTAATTGGAAATCGTGGGGATGACGCCGAGCGCCCCTCTAGGGCCATTCGCCAGCGCGCCCCCTTAGCACCCCTGGGCTCTTCGGCCCGCGCACCTTGCCCTTGAGCGTCGTCGGACGCTGAAGTCCAATACATGAGTAGCGGACGGAGGACGAAACCGCTTTCCGCTCGGCGAGCGGCTCCAAAGGGTCGAATGCGCTGAATGTCACTGACACGACATTGGCAAAGAGATCCTCCTGAGCCTCAGCATCGAAACCGAACATGCCCGCAACCTCCTTTCGACGATTGAGGGTGAACGAGTGAGCGTGACATGTGTCATAACAGGCGTGTCTTCCCCACCCCATTACGTCCGATCAAAGCATGAATGTTCGTCGTCGGCCGCGATTCCGGCGTGACCTTGCAGCCAAGAGAGAGTGGCGGCACCAACGCACCTTTTGTACGCGAGAGTCTATACGTGAAATCATAGGATGTGAGGCGAGCTTCACCATTCGCCTGAACTGGCTCCGCACAGTCAAGCGCGCAACGGAGCGCAAGAGTGGTATCCGCATCACGTCCTCGGCGAGCGCTCGTGCAAACAAATCCGCGTCTACGGCCACGTCGCAGAGATCCCCGAGCACCATCTCCCGATTTCCAGGGTAAACCGCCTTCGATGCCTCGTAGTAGCTGTCGTCCTAGCCCTGGCGCCAGTCGCCCGCGGCGCGGAAGGACGTTAAAGAAAGCCGATGCGATTTAATAGCCTTGGGTTACGCATCCTTACTGGCCGTTTCACAACCTCGCGGCCGGGCACGGGGCCGCTGGGATGTGCACGGAACTCAGCGATTCGGACGCGGTAGCGCGGACGGTGGAACCATCCCCATTAGCCGCATGTAGCTCGCGATCTGACTATAGTGCTCCGCGAGGTCGGTCACGAAGAACAGGAGCATGCGCACGCGCGGCGCAGTCTGGGCTGAGCCCGGAGCACCGGACGGAACGGGGTCGCTCATCTTTGCGTCGTTCAATCGTGTGAACGCGTCGCGGCAGAATAATAGCGACGCCCGAAGTCGTGCGACGAGCGTGTCCTTGGGCCACATTGCCTTCACCGTGTCAGCCAGTGAGTCCTTTGGCCCTGTCGAGTGCTTCATCCCGCCGAAGCGCTCACATAGGACATAGTTCGCGTTCTCAAGATGTTGGGCGATGTACGCCACGGACTGCTGCTGGGGGGTCGGTCTGTAACCGTATTTGCTGGCAGGAATGGAGTCAAACCCGGCCAGCAGCCAGCCGCCGTAGTGCCCGCCGAAATCCCGGAACGATTGGGTAATCGGGTTAGTCGGTGGTTGCTGAGGAGCCGACGGCTGCTGGGCGGCGAGGGCCATCGGGAGGGCCAGCGCCGCCGCACTCAAGACACGGATCCTCTTCATGCATTCTCCACTTACGGGGTCGGGGGAGCAATATAGGGCAGGTAAAGCGAATCGGCTCGCGCTGGGTTCTCGTGATGGATGCGGGATCGACCGGTTCCGAGAGCGTGACCTCCGGCCTCAATTG
>JBPCQO010000296.1:0-3814 GCA_050998035.1 Gemmatimonadaceae bacterium
GGGCACGCATGGAAATGTATCCGGACCGGCGTGTATTATTCGTCATGCGGTTCCATACGTACTCCAAGTTCAGCCCGGAAATGGCTGATGCCGTCGATCTGCAGGCCTTGCTTGATAAGATGGCCGACTTCCTACTGCAGTCCGGCTTCGCTGGTGGCGAGCACTTCCACCCTTACTGGGGCGAGACCGGGGAGGACGCCGACAAATCGCTGGAAGCACTCCGCGACGCCATCCTGAGCGCCATGATCGAGAGCGGCCAGTTCACTCCGGAGATGCTGGAGGCTCTGCGTGGAGCCGGTGATGAGGAGGCACAGGAAAAGCTGGCCAAGCTGCTGGACGATCTGGTGGAGCGGCTCACTCAGGAAGGCTATCTCAACGTGCAGGCTCCGCCGCAGGTCCCCGCCTCGCACCAGCCAGTCGAAGGCAAGGGCAGTATATCGCACGCAGCATCCAAGTCGGTCCAGTTCAATCTTACCGACAAGGGGATCGACTTCCTCGGCTACAAGGCGCTCCGTCACATCATGAGCTCGCTCGGTAAGTCGAGCTTCGGCAGCCACGACACGCCATATCTCGCGACAGGAATCGAGTCCGATGGTTGGAGCAAGGAGTACGAATTCGGCGACGTGCTCAACCTCGACGTCACGGCGACGCTCAGGAACGCGCTGACCCGCACCGGCTCACTCGGCGTACCGCTGGACCTGGACTACGGCGACCTGATGGTACACCAGGCGGAGTACCGCTCCTCCTGCGCCACCGTGCTTATGCTGGACACGTCGCACTCGATGATCCTGTATGGGGAGGATCGCTTCACTCCGGCCAAGAAAGTCGCGCTGGCGCTGACGCATCTCATCAAGACGCAGTTCCCGGGCGACACCATCCGCGTGGTGCTCTTCCATGACTCCGCGGAAGAGATCCCGATCGCGACGCTGGCTCAGGCGCAGGTGGGGCCGTACCACACCAACACCGCCGAGGGGCTCAAGCTGGCGCGCCGCATCCTGGTGTCGCAGAAAAAGGACATGCGCCAGATCGTGATGATCACCGACGGGAAGCCGAGCGCGCTGACGCTGCCCAACGGACAGATATACAAGAACTCGATGGGGCTGGACATGAACGTCGTCGCGCAGACGTTGCGCGAGGTAGCCGATTGCAGGCGCTCGGGGATCGTGATCAACACCTTCATGCTGGCGCGCGACCGCGCGCTCGTCGAGTTCGTGAAGCGTGTTTCGGCGATCGCGCGGGGGAAGGCTTACTTCACCGACACCATGTCGCTGGGGCAGTTCATCCTCATGGACTTCCTCAGGAAGAAGACGCGATCGGTCTCCTGAGTTGATCCTGGGCGCCGAGAGATAGTCAATTCCATCAGCTCCGATGACCCTTTTGTCACTGCGCGCAATCATGCTGGCACCCGAAGCTCCAGCACGATGATAGTGATGACAGTAGCGAGTACGCCCTCACTGACCTTTAACGCAATCACGTTACCCCGACGGGTGGGATGAGGCGCGCGTGCGCCGGGTGCTTGAGCACTACGAGACGGAAGCGCCGGACGAAGCGGTAGCGGAGGACGAGACCGCCTATTAATCCGCGACGCACACTGTGATG
The DNA here is from genome assembly GCA_050998035.1 of Gemmatimonadaceae bacterium. Classification (GTDB taxonomy): domain Bacteria; phylum Gemmatimonadota; class Gemmatimonadetes; order Gemmatimonadales; family Gemmatimonadaceae; genus Fen-1247. The sequence continues at coordinate 1,600 of JBPCQO010000296.1, forward strand.
GAAGCGCCTGTGGATCTCATCCCAAGGTGCGAAAGCTCATCGCGCGCCGTGGAGCGAGTTAAGGGCACGAATAGCGCGTATGGTTGCGCCGCGTCGGTTGGCAGCGCACGTGACGCAACTCAGCGCGCGTACTCGGCACGCGCAACGCCGAGGCACGGCACGGCGTGTGCCGGTAAGGAGGTGACACCTAAAAACCTCCAAGAGATCTCGCAATGCCTACACGTAAAGCACACGCAACATGGGAGAAGGGGCTACAGAACGGACATGGGTCGTTCCGCGGCGAAGGCGGCGCGATCAGCGGCCAGTACTCGTTCGCATCGCGCTTTCAGAATGGCACGGGTTCCAACCCGGAAGAGCTACTGGCCGCCGCTGAAGCAGCATGTTTCTCCATGGCACTCAGCCTGGGACTGGAGCGCAACGGAACGCCCGCGGAACGAGTCGATACCGACGCCGCCTGCACTGTCGACAAGGTCGGCGACGGCTTCAAGATCACCACCATGGCGCTCACCGTGCGCGCCAAGGTCAGTGGGTTGGACGATGCCAAATTCCAGGAGATCGCCAAGGCGACCAAGGAGGGTTGCCCGGTATCCCAGGCGCTCAAGGGAAACGTGGACATCACCCTCGACGCGCAACTGGAGTGACCGCTGGAACGGGCGGCAGCTACATGGGCGCGCAAAAGGGCCCGGCTATGTGCCGGGCCCTTTTGCGCATTCTGATCTGCCAGCCGAACTACTTGGAATGCTTGTCCGGCGTGATCGTCTGCTTGAAGTCGCGCGCGCCATAACCCGTATAGATCTGGCGCGGACGTGCAATCTTCTGCTCCTTGTCCAGCAGCATCTCTTCCCACTGCGCCAACCAGCCGGACATGCGCGCGATGGCGAACAGGACGGTGAAGAACTCCGTCGGGAACCCCATCGAGCGGTAGATGAGGCCGGTGTAGAAGTCCACGTTGGGGTACAGCTTGCGCGAGACGAAGTACTCGTCTTCTAGCGCGATGCGCTCCAGCTCAAGCGCGATCTCAAGGCCGCGATCTACGCCGGTAATCTTGAAGACCTCGTCCGCCAGCTGCTTGACGATCTTGGCGCGCGGATCGTAGCTCTTGTACACGCGATGGCCAAAACCCATGAGCTTGCCGGTACCGCCTTTAATGTTCTCAATGAATTTGGGAACGTTGTCGACAGTGCCGATCTCCTGGATCATGCGGAGCACCTGCTCGTTGGCGCCGCCGTGCAGCGGCCCGAACAGCGCCGCTACACCGGCCGACATGGCCGAGAATGGGTCCACGTGCGACGAGCCGACAGCGCGCACCGCGTTGGCCGAACAGTTCTGCTCGTGATCAGCGTGCAGGATGAAAAGAATCTCGAGCGTACGAACGAACGTTGGGTTCGCCTCGTACCGCGACTCCGTCATCCGATTGATCATCGACAGGAAGTTCTCAACATACGACAGCGAGTTGTCCGGATATACTACCGGCAGCCCTTTGGAGTGTCTGTATGAGAACGCGGCAATCGTAGGCGTTTTGGCCAGCAGCCGGATGAAGGAGATATTGCGCTGCTCGACGTCGAAGATGTTGCGCGCTTCGGGATAGAACGACGACAGCGCGGCAATTGCGCTCTGCAGCATCGACATTGGATGCGCGTCGTAGCGGAAGCCTTGCAGAAACGACCGGATGTTCTCGTGCACATACGTGTGGAACGTGATGTCATGCTCGAACTGGTCATATTCCTTCTGCTGCGGGAGCTCGCCGTGCCGCAGCAGCCACGCGACTTCCAGGAAGCTCGCCTTCCCCGCCAACTGCTCGATGGGATATCCGCGATATCGCAGAATGCCCTTGTCGCCGTCGATGTAGGTGATCGAGCTCTTGCACGAGGCCGTGTTCATGAACGCGGGATCGTAAGAGACGACGCCGGTATCTTCCGGATCGCTTGTCTTGATCTTCTTGAGGTCCGCGGCGCGAATGGCGCCCTCGGCGATTGGCAGCTGGTACTTCTCGCTTGTACGAGAGTCTGTGACGTCCAGCGTGCCAGCGGGGCTATCGGTGGGCTGTGTGTAGCCGGGAGTGGTCATCTCGGATGAGCCGTGTCGTGGTATGGGTTACTCTTCGAAATGTAGCGGGTCGCGCCGTCAGCGCTCCTACACGAGTAACGATAAGAAACAGTATTTTCAATGTCATGACCGAGATCGACGCGCTTCTTCAGGAACACCGCAAGTTCCC
>JBPCQO010000255.1:0-3315 GCA_050998035.1 Gemmatimonadaceae bacterium
CTGTTGGAGGGTGAGCAGATGATCGGGCGGCGATTTGGATGTTCAAGTGATTTCTCGCGGTCCAAGGCGAAGCGGAGCCGAACAGACGTACGGGCCCGGGTCGCCGTGATGGTTGCCGAGAAGTTGCGGTTCGAGCGACCGCGTCCCATTCCCGTCGCGCGCTCGGCCTGGCATGCACGACGTCCCGCCTAAGCCGCGTCGATCAGCTCTTGCACCCGGACCCGCGCGGTCACCGGCTCACACGCCTGCAGCCGCCGTCGCTGAATTATCTATTTGTAACCACAGTTTGTGGCGGTATTTGCAGCCTGCCCATCTTTCCGCCGCATCGTGTTACGTCCCTTGCAGTTACGCGCTAAAAAAGTGCGACCAAATAGGTTCGCTAACGGGAGCCAAAATGGGGGACAATTTGGTCGCTAAATTGGGCCGCTCATGACCCAATCTCCAGCACAGCTAAACACTATTAGCCCACACGTCTGGGTAAGAAGCGGACGCACTCCGGAGGGCTTCCACGGCAAGCAACACGGATTGACGCGGAAAGTTGTAAGCAGCGGGTGAAAATTGCACAGATTCGCCGATTGAAAATGGCACACATCGGTCCGAATCGCCCGCAGTAGCACAAAGCTTATCGAGCGCCTATCCCAGGTTGGACAAAGTGGGGTAGCCCTCTATGCGCACTGCGGGCACACCTTTCAGGCTCCCCTTTTCACAGGCGGAGCCAGTTGTGATTGACCCGGAGCGACGCGTGCTGTTGAAACACTATTTAGAGAAAGGAGTCCCGGTGGCCGTGCTGGCCCGAAGGCTCAGGATCGGCCGCCGTACGATCCATCGCTGGATCGCCGACGGTGAGACGGACCGTGATGTTGATATAGAGGATGTTCGCTATACACCCCGGCCAGAAAGGCCGTGTAAGCTCGATACATACAAGCCGCTCATCGAGGAGCGGTTGAAACAATACCCGGAGCTCACCGCGGTCAGGCTCTTCACCGAGATCACGGCCGCGGGCTACGCCGGCGGCATGAGCCAGCTGAGAGCACTCGTCCGACGCACACGGCCACAGGCGATAGTCGATCCCGTGGTGCGTTTCGAGACTGCACCCGCGCACCAGGCGCAGGTGGATTTCGCTGAGTTCCGCTTCCCGTGGGGCAAGCGACACGCGCTCCTCGTGGTCTTGGGCTACTCGCGCCTTTTGTGGTTTCGGTTCTACGAGCGACAGGACATGCAGACCTTGTTCAGTGGGATCGAGGAGTCGTTTGCGTTCTTCGGCGGAGTGCCACGCGAGCTGCTCTTCGACCAGATGAAGTCCGTCATCACGCGTGACGAGCGCACACACGGTGGACGGCTGGTTGAGAATATGGAGTTCCTGCGCTTCGCCGCTCACTGGGAGTTCAGGGCGCGTGCATGTAAGGCGTACCGCGCACAGACCAAGGGGAAAGTGGAGCGCCCGATTCGCTACGTCAGGCAGAGCTTCGTGTACGGCCGTGAGTTCGTGAGCGATGGCGATCTCGATCATCAGCGCCGTGCGTGGCTCAGCGATGTCGCAAATGCTCGCGTGCACCAGACCACGAAAGAGGTACCCGCGATCCGCTTCGAGCGCGACGAGCACGCGCTGCTCCGGCCACTTGCTGAGAGATCATATCAGTCGCTCGTGCACTCGCTTGTGCTCACACCAGCATCGACAGTACCATCGCCTGCGATGACACGGGAGCTTTCGCTCCCGCAGTCACTTCCGCGAATTGATGTCGAGCAGCGCTCGCTCCATGCATATGCACGGCTCGTGGGAGCGGCACGATGACCGCTCCAATCTCCAGGCGTGATCGCATCCGGCAGCAGCTCGCAGATCTCAAGATGCCAGGCAGCTTGGAATCACTTGATCAAGTACTCGCTGCCGCCGATGGCGGCAGCGCTACACCGGCCGATGCAATCGAACAGCTCCTGGCCGCACAGATCAGCTTGAGAAATAATCGCAGGCTCGTGGCTGCAATGCGATCATCCAGGCTGCCAGCAGTCAAGATGCTCTCGGACTTCGACTTCAGCTTCCAGCCGAGCATCAAGCGCGAGCAGATCGAAAGCCTGCACGAGCTCGGCTTCGTCGAGAGAAAGGAGAATGTGATCTTGCTCGGGCCACCAGGCGTGGGCAAGAGCCACCTGGCGATCAGTCTCGCGATTGCGACCGCGCAGAGTGGGCGCAGAGTCTACTACGGCACCCTGGCCGACCTCATCACGTCGCTCGAAGAGGCGGCCCAAGCAGGTCACTTATCTCACCGTTTGAAAACACTCGGTTTCCCCAGTCTCCTGGTCGTGGACGAGATCGGATACCTGCCAATCACCCGGACCGGGGCGATGCTCTTCTTCCAGCTCATGAGCCGCCGATACGAGCACGCGTCTACAGTGCTGACCTCAAACAAGGGCTTCGAGGAGTGGGGCGAGATCTTCGGTGACGACGTGATGGCGGCGGCTTTGATTGACCGGCTGGTACATCACTGTCACATCGTAAACATCCGAGGAAACAGCTACAGGATGAGGGACCACGCTGAGCTCAGGAACGCTCTGCATCCTGAACTACGCCCTGAGCTCCATTCCGAGCCCCCACGCCACCGCCGGACCCCGACGCGGAAGACCGCCAGGGCTACTGAGGAGGGACGACCCTAAATCACCTCAGGGGTCGGTGACCCCACTCCGATGTGTGCCATTTTCAATCGCTGAAAGTGCGCCGTTTTCAGGTTCTGTTCAGGTTTTGATGAAGGCATAGCTCGGAGCCGCGGATCCGTCGATATCAGGCAGCTAGCACACGTCTTCGGAGCAGTGGAAAGCCGGCCTTTCCGTACATTGTCCGCTTGATGAGCTTGAGCCGGTTCACCTGGCCTTCGACTTGTCCGTTACTCCATTGAAATAGAATTGCCGCGAGCACCGCATCGCGATCTCGGCGGAAGCTCGCGCCTAGTGATCGGAGCTCGCCGCACTCGGCCGAGTCGAGCCAAGGCCCAAGCGCATTTGGGTCATGCGTGTCGAGCATCCGGCGAAACTCCATCGCAAGCTCGTGCACAGTGGCAAGCGCCGACGATGCGGCGCAGACAGTCTCGACGTAGCGCCGCGCCGGCGTCTTGAGTCGTTCAGAGGGAGTGGTCAGCAGCCATGCCGCACGACGGGACGACGGATGCACCATTCGCGTGCTGGATGCTTTCGGTGCTGATTGCGTTATTGACGTGCCGCGCAGATGCATGCGCGCCCATTCGCCTACGGTAGTGAGTCCGCCATGAAAGCCTCGCTCGCTCCGGATCTCGCGCCACAGCTCAGTCACGTTGTGACACCCAGCGT
>JBPCQO010000256.1:0-26964 GCA_050998035.1 Gemmatimonadaceae bacterium
CTGACCTCGGGACTGACCGGCGGCCTCGGCTTCGCTCCATCCGCCAACATCGGCAGCGACGTCGCCATGTTCGAAGCGGTGCACGGCTCCGCCCCTGACATCGCCGGAAAGGACCTGGCCAACCCCACCGCACTGATCCTGAGCGCCGCGATGATGCTCCGTCACATCGGGGAAGGAAAGGCCGCCAGCGAGATCGAGCAGGCCGTGCTGGTGACCCTTGAGCAAGGCGTTCGCACCGGCGACATGCAGGGCGACAAACCCCCCGCCTCAACGACTCAGTTCACCGACGCAATCATCGCGAACCTGGGCAAGCGCTCGGAGCTGGCCGCGCCGCGCGAGTACAAGCGCATCAACGTGCCAGCCGCGAGCGGGGAAGTCGGGCACGTCGACGTCCAGAGTCGCTCCGTAGTGGGAGTGGACATCTTCATCGAGTCGCTGCAGCACCCCACTGAGCTGGGCGATGCGCTCACCCGTCTGACCGAGGGGTCCGGCCTCAAGCTCAAGGTCATTTCCAACCGGGGGACTGCGGTGTGGCCCGATACAGGGCACCGGACATCGCTGGTGGACGCGTACCAATGTCGCTTTGTACTGGTAAACGAATCGGACGACACGGCCGATACTGTGATACTTGAACTGTTGCAACGAGTTGCGGCGGAATACCGCTGGGTGCACATCGAAAAACTGCAGCGCTTCGATGGCAAGGACGCGTTCAGCAAAGCGCAGGGCGAGGCGTGATCTGTTGCTGTGAGAACATTATCACGACGGTTCGCTAGCATCTACAGCATCCATTCCGGCCGACGACTGAGCATTCCGCCGCTGCCGTGATGCGGTGCTGTCACCGAGTCCCTACTAGAGACCTTTGAACTCTTCGTCCGAGAGCAGCGTAGCAGCCGAGCTTATCCGCACTCCGCCCGCTGTTGCAGCACCACCAACAGCGGAGGTTAACCGAGCTCTCGTACACGGAATTGCTTGGACCGCTGGGGGAAAGTGGGCGACACAGCTCATCAGCTGGGCCTCCACAATCATTGTCGCTCGCCTGCTGACGCCCAACGACTACGGCCTCGTCGGCATGGCCGCGATCTACCTCGGCTTGGTCGCTGTAGTGTCTGAGTTCGGCATCGGAGCGGCCATAATCACGCTCCAGGATCTATCAGACGAAGCGATAGCACAGCTCAACAGCCTCTCGGTTTTCGTCGGGTTCGCGATATTCGTGCTTTCTTGCGCGGCAGCGTACCCTCTTTCGTTGTTTTTCCGCACGCCCAGCCTGACACCCGTCGTCCTGGTGCTGAGTGTGTCGTTTATCGTTGGCGCGTTCAGATCGGTTCCAAATGCGCTGATCCAGCGTCGGTTTGGTTTTCGTGACCTGGCAGCAATCGACGCCTTGCGAGCGATGTCCGCGGCGATCATTGCGGTGGTACTGGCCACTCTCGGGTTTCGCTACTGGGCGCTTGTACTCAGTGAGGTCGTTGGCGTCGCCATCGCAACCGTACTGACTGTAATCAGGAGGCCGCAGGGATTCGCGGTTCCCAGGTTCGCCGCCATCGAAGCGGCGGTGACCTATAGCCGCCGGGTGCTGGTTGGACGGCTATCATGGTTCGTTTATTCGAACTCAGATTTCCTCGTCGCAGGTCGCGTGCTCGGACAGGCTGCGCTTGGTTCCTACGATTTTGCGTGGACGCTTACCAACATACCGATCGAAAAGGTAACGAGCCTGATTTCGGGAGTGACGCCAGCCATCTTCGCGTCCGTTCAGAAGGACAAGGAGGCGCTGAAGGGATATATCCTGTCGCTCACTGAAGCGATATCGCTGTTGGCGTTCCCCGCCTCCATCGGGATTGCGCTGGTGGCGGGAGATCTCATTCATGGCGTCTTTGGCGATAAGTGGGCTGGAGCGGTCGCTCCACTGCGGATGCTTGCGCTTTACGCGACGCTCAGGTGCATCATGCCGATTCTCCCTCCTGCGCTCAACGTATGTGGCAAGACCCGTTTCCTGATGTACCCCGGACTCGCGTCTGCAGTGGTATTCCCGCTGGCATTCTGGATCGGCTCACATCGTGGCACCATCGGTATCGCCACAGTCTGGGTGATCTTATAACCTATCATTTCGGCGCCCATGTTGTACGTCACGTTCAAAGCAATTACGGGGGCGGCAGACTACTTTCGGGCGCTGAAGGCCGCAACGTTCAGCGTCGCGGGAATGGGCGTGGCGGTGTATGCAGCGGGTAACCTGCTGCCGTCAACCTACCCGTCACTTCTGCGGCTCGCCGTGCAGGTAGCAGTTGGTGCAGCAGTCTACAGTTCCATCGTTCTGCTCGCCTTCCCAGAGCGTATCCGGGCATTCCGCCGGCTGGTTCGAGGGTCGTTGTAGCCGAACGTGAAAACGGCTCACGATAATCGTGAGCCGTTTCGCTTCCTGATCCCGTTGGTGCGCCGCTAGTCCGCCAGTGTCGACCGGCGCGTCGGGGGAACGGCTGAACCGGCGACGGGAAGCTGGTACGTCGCGGCACCCTTGTCTGGATTCCCCTCTCCAGCCCCGTCTGCCACGTGGTGCTTTTCCAGTAGCCGATAAAGAGTAGTTCGGTCTATCCCGGCGAGCCTCGCCGCCTTGGACATGTTCCGGTCCGCCCGCGCGACCAGAGTCGTCAGGTACTCCCGCTCGAAGTGGGTCAACACCGCTTCCTTGGCCATGTGATAGGACTTGGTCATCAGGTGCGCGGGCCAGCCTCGCGTGGCTACCCCGATGTCGGACGCGTCACCACGCCCTGGGAGATCGTCCGCCTGGATCAGCGAGCCCGGGTCGGCCAGAACCGCCAGATGCTCCATCAGGTTCTGCAGCTCGCGAACGTTGCCAGGCCATGACAGCGACGTGAGCAGGTCGAGAGCCGCGGATGAGAGTGTGGGTGCGTCACCGTCGCTCACCCGGTGCCGGGTCCAGTACTGCCGCAGGAAATGAGTCGCGAGGAGCGGGATGTCTTCCAATCGCTCACGTAGCGGTGGCAGGTGCAGCGGGACGACGCGAAGACGATAGAATAGATCGTCGCGAAGCACGTGAGTCCTGACGGCCTCGTTGGGATCACGGTTGGTAGCGGAGAGGAAACGCACGTCTACAATGGCGTCCTCCTGCTCGCTTCCCACCCGCCTCACCACGCCGTCCTGGATCACCCGGAGCAGCTTCGCCTGGAGCGCGGCCGGCATCTCGGTCAACTCGTCAAGGAAGAGCGTTCCGTTGTGTGCTACTTCCAGCAGTCCCGGCTTGTCCCGGTCCGCGCCCGTGAATGATCCCTTCTTGTGGCCGAACATCTCCGACTCGAGCAGAGCCGCAGGGAGTGCCGCGCAGTTGATGGCGACAAAGCGCTTGCCGCTGCGCCGGCTCTGCTTGTGAATGAGCTGAGCGATTCCTTCCTTACCAGTGCCACTCTCGCCGCTGATCATCACCGACGCGTTGGTCCGGGCAACCTTCCGTGCCAGCTCCACCGCACGGCAGAACGCGGGCGACACGCCGATGAGCGACCCCATACCCGCTTCCGCCGTGATTGCGTTGGCGACGTCCTTCACCGCAGGCGCTCCCGACCGCGCAGCGAGCACACCGTGCGACGCGCGCCCTACCACCAGCTGAAGCTGTTCGGCGGTGAAGGGCATTGCGAGATATTCCCACGCGCCGGCCTGGAGGGCTCGGATGTTGGTTTCCACGCTAGGGTTGCCGGTCATCAGAATGACAAGCGTTTCCCGGTGCGCCTCGCGGGCCGCCTCCAGGATCTTCATTCCCGACACGCCGCTCATGAAGAGATTGACGAGAACGATCTCGTACTTCCGCTTCTGCAGTAGCTTGAGTGCCTCCTCGCCGCGCTCGACACCGGTGACGGAATACCCCTCGCCACGCAGCACTGCAACACACCCCTCACGGAGAGAGTCGTCGCATTCGACCACCAGAACCCGGAGCTCAGCGCGGGCGCCCGCCTCGGCCGGCGAGCCGATAGCGCTTTGCAGGTGTACGTTGTCAGACATCAGTCCCGACCCAGGAAGACGCATTTGCATGGCGGCCTCAGCGAGAGTAGGGGAGGTGTGATGTGTCTGCTACAACTTGTGCGTCCATGCAAATATGCGTGTGCGGCTGGTCGGCACAAGTGACTCGATTCTTTTGTCAGAGTGTGAACCCCGACGTGCCGATAATTCTATCCATGTTAGTTCCGCGGCTAAATAGCTGTCCCGCTGCTACAATATCCCCTATCTTTCGGCACCTCCGATGAAAAACTCAATCGTGCCCGCTACCCCTTTCGCTGGCTCAGTGCCAGTCCCCGTCGGACCGTCCGACATCGTCCCTTATGACGGTGGGCACGACCGCTCGGGCGAGGAAGAGGGAAGCGGCGACCTCGGCGCCAAGATCCGCCGATACGTTGCCGCGATAAAGCGCTTCAGGTGGCTGGTCATCGGGCTTGCCGCGGCAGGCACGATCGCCGGCGTCATAGCCACGCGCTACATCGATCCGGTATTCGAGGCCCGCGGCGCCCTCTGGATCTCAGACGTCGGTAACACTGGCGGGGCGTACCGGCCCCCTGAGCTGCTGCCAAACGGAGCCTGGGTACAGCTGGTCAAGAGTTTCGCCGTCGTGGATCAGGTGGTCGCCAATCAGCGGCTCTTCCTCACTCCCAAATCGTGGCAGGACTCGGTCGCTCTTGCCGGGCTGATGCCCACCCGACGCACCGCTGCCGGACAGTACACGCTGGTTGTGGACCCGGCGGGGACCAAGTTCACGTTGAGCGAGCTAACGCGCGGTGTAGTCGACCGGGGCACGTTGGGAGATTCTGTGGGGCGCCCAGTAGGTTTCGCCTGGGCACCGACCAATGCGTCGCTTCAGGGTCGCCACAATGTTCAGTTCGGCGTGGTCCAGCCCCGCACGGTAAGCGTGGGGCTCATCAATCGTCTGGACGTCGGCATGCAGGAAAACAGCAATTTCCTCACCCTATCGCTCAGCGGCCCTGACAAGTGGCAGACGGCAGACCTGCTGAATGCATGGATGCAGCAGTTTGTGACCACGGCCGCCGATCTGCGCCGCAGGAACATGTCCGCCCAGGCGGCGATTCTGGAAACGCAGAAGGTAAGCACGCAAGCGGAGCTGACTCAGGCGGAGAACGCACTCCAGGGATTCCGCTCGGGAGCAATCACGAAACCGACCGAAGGCGCGGTCGCGGCGCCGCAGGGGGTTCCTGGCGCCACCGCTGCACCACTCGGTCTGGCGAGCGATTACTACCGCGCGCAGGCTGATTACCAGGACGTTCGACGCAATCGCGAGACGCTGGAGAAGATAATCGCCGATGCTCGACGTGGCGTTCTCTCCGCAGACGCGCTCGTTGCGGTGCCAGTCGTGGCCAACGCTCCGAGCCTTGGTACCGCGGTCAAGGAGCTGGTCGACAAGGAGGCTCAACTCCGCGCGCTGAAGCTGTCGTACACCGATGCGTTCAAGCCGGTGAAGGACCTGACGGCTTCGATTCAGACGCTACGTACGCAGACCATTCCCGACCTAGCTGCGGTTCAGGTGGGGCTCCTGAAGGCGCGTGAATCGCAGATCACGCAGCAGGTGCAGGCTAATGCGTCGGATCTTCGCTCCATTCCTGCCCGTAACACCGAAGAGGGACGGCTGCGCCGGAACCTGACGACGTCGGAGAACCTGTACAACAACGTAGAGGGACGTTACGAGACTGCCAAGCTGGGCGCCGAGAGCACCGTGCCTGATGTCAGCATTCTTGACCCGGCGCTTCCCGCGGCCGGCGCTCAGCGCAACATCAAGGTTCTACTCGTACTCGGCGGCTTCGTTGCGGCCGCCGCCTTGGGGATCCTGATTGCGCTGCTGCTCGACATGCTGGACCGTCGCTTCCGCTACCCGGAGCAGATCGCAGACGATCTGGGTCTCCGGGTCCTCGGCGCCATTCCCACGATCCCGAAGCCCGAGGACGCAGAAAAGGATCCTGAGGCGATGCTCCAGAGCGTGGAGGCTTTCCGTGGACTGCGGATGAACCTGCACCATGCCTTCGACGCCCCACCTGTTATGGTGACGATCTCAAGCCCCGGTGTTGGTGATGGCAAGTCGATGGTGTCGTCCAACCTTGCGCTGTCATTCGCCGAGGCCGGGTTCAGAACGCTGCTCATCGATGGCGACATTCGGCGCGGCAAGCTCCACTCCGTTTTCGGGCTGGATCGTCGTCCTGGACTGCTCGACTATCTTGCCGGGGACGTGGATATAGCGCGCATCATGCGTGAGGTCCCAGTTCACGGTTCGCTCACCCTCATCCCATCGGGGACGAGACGTCACCGCGGGCCTGAACTACTCACTTCTGCTCGCCTCACCACGCTGCTCGACACCGTACGCCCGCGTTTCGACGTCATCCTTGTGGATAGCGCGCCGCTGGCCGCGGGCGTTGACGCATACGCACTGGGCGTGGCTACGCAGAACCTGATGCTGGTGATGCGGACCGGGCATACCGATCGCCGCGTTGCGAAGGCGAAGCTCAAACTGCTTGAGCGGCTCCCTGTACGCATACTCGGTGCGGTCGTAAACGCGGTGCCCGACTCCGACGTGTACGCTGAGTACTCGTATCTGTACGGATATGGCGCTGACGCTGATTCCGACATCACTGCAACAGGCGATGAGATCGGGGTGCTGAGCGCTCCCGCAGAACGGCAAGGCTAGCCAACTCGCGCGGACGGGGTTGCTGTGAAGCCGTTCTACGCGCACGAGGATGTGGGGTCGCAGGGTGACTGTCGTCTTCTTGTAATCAGCTACTTCTTCCCTCCTGACGCGGCGGTAGGCGCCAGGAGGTGGGAGAAGCTGTGCCACTACGCAGCCGAGCGGGGTTGGGGGGTAGACGTGATCACGAGATCCGCGCCGGAGCTGCTACCTACGCACCCGCGGTTGCGAGAGCTCCCGTCCGGAGTGCGCGTGTACTCCGTAGCCGCGCCCGAGCCTGCCGTTGCAAGGGTTCTGAAGAAGACGGAAGAGCGTGTATCGAAGCTCGTTCGTGAGCGGAAGATTTCGCGATCTGTTGCATCGACTGCGCGCGGCTCAGTGCCTGGCCAGTTTCAGACGCTCCCGTCATCAATAGCACGTGCGGATGTGCGTTGGGCGTTGGGGACACCGCGTGGGCTGCTACGGCTATACTGGACCTTCCTCGATTATACTGGCGGTAGTGCGTGGAGCTCCGCCGCGGTCGAGGCCGCGGCAGCGATCTTCAGGCGCGGCGTGCACAGGGCAGTGGTAGCCACCAGCCCTCCATATTTGGTTCAGGAAGGAGCACGGCAAATTGGGAGGCGGTGGGGCATTCCCTTCGTACTTGATATGCGTGATCCCTGGAGTCATGTGGAGCGGCTGATCGAAGCTGCCGCGACGCCGCTCTGGCTTCATCTGGCAGCGCGGTACGAGAGCCGAGCCGTGGCAGAAGCGGCGCTTGTGATTGCCAATACGGAGCTGGCACGGCGACAGCTTGTGGCGACGTATCCACGTCGTGCAAGCGACATCATTACCGTGACCAATGGTGCCGACGAGGAATCCCTGCCGCCGCAACGCGTGGGCGGGCGCTTTGTCATCGCGCACGCTGGCACCTTGTATCTCGACCGCGATCCGCGTGCGCTCTTCGTAGCAGCGGGCAGGGTGATCCGGGAGTTCGGGCTTACTCCGGGTGAATTCGGCCTCTCATTCATCGGCGAGCTGGAAGCCGTCGGAGGGTTTCCGATCCACGAGGTCGCGCGTCAGGAAGGAATATCGGAATACGTGGAGACCGGACCTCCGCTTCCCCACGCGGCGGCGCTGGCCTTCATGTCTCAGGCGACGATGCTGGTAACGATGTCGGGGACGAACATGGCTGCGGTGCCAGCGAAGACATTCGAGTGTATACGTTTTCCGGCCTGGGTGCTGGCCTTGTCGGCGCCTGGTAGCGCGACGGAGCTGCTGCTGGAGGGCACCGAGGCCGACGTGGTGGCGCCATCCGACGCGGACGGGATCGCAGCGGCGATTCGGGGCCGATATCTGGCGCATCGGGGCGGCGCCATTCCTGCACCCATTGGGGAATCGCAGCCGCGGTTCAGCCGACGTTTTCAGGCAAATGTTTTGTTTGACGCACTGGATGCGCGGGTGGGCTGTAGGACGCGGGATCCACAACTGGCTGTTGCGCCGGCGCAACAACCCAGAAGTGTGCAACGCCGGCAGGTTGCATCGTAACACCAGCTGTCGCAACAACTTATGCCGTTGGCGAATGACCGCGGCTTCTGGCACAATCGCTGCTCTACAGGGAGATGCTACATGAAGGTTGGCTCAAGCCGTACCCGACCGGTCTGGAAGATGGGGTCCGTTATGGCGCTGCTGGTTACGATTTCGGTGACCGGGGCGGCGCAACAGCGGGCAATCGCGCCTGAAGAATTTCATCCTGGCGACAGAATAGCCCTAACGGTCGAGGGGCTATCGGCGCCGAATGCGGCGCCGGGGCAGGGGCCGAACATGATCTCGGATACCGCGGTGGTGAGGGAAGGGCAGACTCTTCGGTTCCCCACTATTGGCGACATCTCATTGGTGGGGGTACGCAGGCCGGATTTGGAGAAGTATCTGACGCAGCAGTTCAGTAAGTTCGTGAGGGACCCGGTAGTGCATGCGACGCCGTTGGTGCGCGTAGCGGTACTGGGACAGGTTGGACGGCCGGGGTTCTATTCGTTTCCAAGTGATATCCCGCTGAGCGAAGTAGTCATGCGGTCCGGCGGCCCCACTGGCGAGTCGGATCTGAACAAGACGGTGGTGAAGCGCGCGACGAAGACTGTGATAGGAAAGGATCAAATCGCATCAGCGCTGGTAAACGGTAGTACGTTGGATGATCTGCGGGTTGCCCCAGGTGATGAGATTGTAGTTGGCGAGAAGTCGCATTTCAATTTCAATACGATTCTGCAGGTCGCGGGTATTGGTATTTCGTTGTTGGGTCTGCTTTTTGCCATTTCCCGCCGTTAATTAGCTTAAGCAGCTGCGTGAAAAAGCACCTTTTCATATGGGTTATCAATTATGGCGCTAGAACTACACAGCACGCACAGCTGGGAGACATATCCCGACGAACTTGGCTTTCCCTCCATCCACGTTCCGGCTGGCGAGACCGCTTCCGTGACGCGCGACCGAGCTGACGTCCAGGTGCCGCTCGAGATGGGCGATGAGGCGGGACTCTTTCGTTTGATGGCGGCCGGCCCGGCTGCGGATTCTTCCGCCGCCCGCGCAGGCACTTCCTCACGCATCGAGACGTCAGCGCCCTCCAGGTCGGAAGTCGCCAATCGCGTGGTGAATGTCGTCATAGCGGTGTTGGCACTCATCCTACTGGCACCGGTCATGGCGTTGGTGGCGATCGCCGTCAGGCTGTCCTCTACCGGTCCGGTGTTCTACGTTCAGACTCGTGTGGGGATGGACCGCCGGCGTCGTCCGGCCACGGCAGTGTTCGATCGGCGCCAGAGCGACGTTGGTGGTAGGGCGTTCCGCATTATCAAGTTCCGCTCGATGCGGACGGATGCGGAGCAGGGGACGGGCGCCGTATGGGCGACTCAGAACGACCCGCGTATCACCACTGTCGGCCGGTTCCTGCGCAAGACGCGGCTGGACGAGCTGCCGCAGATGTTCAATGTGGTGCTTGGCGACATGAACATCGTTGGTCCCCGCCCCGAGCGACCCAGCATCTTCGCCGAGTTGAGGCAGAACATCGAGCACTATCCGCTGCGCCAGCGTGCGCGTCCTGGCATCACCGGGTGGGCCCAGATCAATCGTGCTTATGATGCATCGCTCGACGATGTGCGCGCGAAGGTGCAGTTCGACCTGGAGTACCTGGAGCGTCAGTCCGTGATGGAAGACCTCAGGATCATGGCACGCACGCTACCGGTGATGCTGTTCAAGCGCGGCGCCTGCTAGGGCTCGAATTGCAGCACGCAAATAGGGCTGAGCATCGTAATCGATGCTCAGCCCTATTTCTCGTTAGCGGTGCAGTGTTGAGTTACGCCGTTCGGCGAAAGAGGGTCAAGTAGCCTCTCGTGTACTCACTTCGCGCACCGACTGTCCTTGCAGAGCGGGAGTCCCGCTCGACGGACTGAGCTCGGCATCTGGGGAGGCATTCGGTGCGGATGCCGGCGGCTCGGCCGGGCGTGGCACTGGCTGGGTGGCAGCCACACGTGCGAGCCTGTAACGCTCGACGCGTTGCCGCATTGAATAAGCCGTGTACACAACTCTCGGTGCAACTCTCAAAGCGTAGATCGCTAGCGTCGCCTTCCAGCTCCGGAATGCCAAATCAACACGGGATAACTCGGCAATCGCCGTTTTGAAGTCACGATCCGCCAGACCCCTCTTACCGCGCATGAGACTGATCTGACCGTTGATTCGTGTCTGCGCAAAGGTCAGCGCTGCTCTTTCAGCGGCCGACAACGAACCATCGCCCGCCAACTTGTTGAACGCGCGTTGGACGCCGTCGAACAGCTTCATGGCGTCGGCGCCGGTATTCCCGGGGTGTGTCCGTCGGCGCATCAGTGGCTTGCGGTGGAAGCCCATGCGCGCGCCCTGCTTTGCTATGCGCAGCCACAGGTCGAGATCTTCGGCGTAGCGGAGGGACTCATCGAACAGTCCCGCGCGCAGTACAACGTCACGGCTCACCACCACTGCCGACGTGATCACGCGGCACCTCTCCGATAGCAGCGATTCCAGATTGACGTCCCCATTGGAAGGATAGAACTCCATGTAGCTGCGGCCCACGATCAGTGGATCACCCTCTATCCAGGCATCGGTGTAGACAAACTGTAGATTAGGCGTGCTGGCGGTAAGGAACCCGACTTGCTCCGCCAGGTACCCCGGCTCCCACTGATCGTCACTGTCCAGGAACGCGAGGAAACGTCCCGTTGCGGCGCGTACCGCTGCGTTCCTGGCCGAAGCGGGGCCACCATTGTCCTGCTTGAGGTGCAGGATGCGCCCAACACGCTGGCGAATGGCGTCCTCGATTTCCTCGCGATCAGGCGATCCATCATCCACAACGATGATCTCGAAATCGCTGAACGTCTGTGCCAGCACGGAATCAAGCGCGGCGGCAATGAACCCATGCACATGAAACGCAGGGATGATGACGCTAACCGCAGGGGCTGCCGTACCGTCTTCGGTGATCACTGGGTGTCGCATTGGGTGCGGCTTTCTGGCTTGCGCAAAGGTTTCCTTGTCTCGGGGCCAACCCTGCCCCATCCGTCGGCAACGTCCACTTCAAGCGGCAACGATGTTCTACCTGTTTGGTAGCACTCAACGTGGGCGTCAACCATCCGTTCCAGCGTGTAAGCTTCGGCCGTGAGGCGCCCAGCGGCACTCAGGCGAGCACGCAAGGCGGTGTCTGACAGAAGCGTCCGGAGTGCCTCAGCCATCGCCGGAACGTCACCCACTGAGACCACCAGAGCGTTCTCGCCGTCATGGAGCACCTCGTCATTACCGGGGCAGTCGGTACTCACCACGGCACAGCCAGCGGCCAGTGCCTCGATGACCGCTACGCTGAACCCTTCAGTCTCGGTCGGTAGAAACCAAGCTGTAGATGCGGCCAGCCAGTCAGCCACATCCGATCGCTGCCCCATCAGGTGTACGCGGTTTCCCACTCCAGCTGCGGATGCCGCGCGCCTCACCTCATCTTCGAGTGCACCGCTGCCAATAAAGACCAGCTGTGCACCACTGAATTCACTCGCCACGGCGACGAATGCCTTTACAGCATCCAGCGGGCGCTTCTGCAGAGCCAGGCGGCCGACGACGAGAATTATTCGAGCGTCCCCGTCAGCTCCCAGTGCGCGTCTGGCGCTGGCCGCATCACCGGCGGCTACCTTCGACGTGTCCACGCCATTGGCAATCCGCTGTACCAGGGATTCCGGAACTCCGTACTCGATCTGTAGCCTGCGCGCACGCTCGGATACACAGATCACCCGATGGAAGTGCCGCGGCGCCGCTGCCGCCCAGCGATGGGTAATCGGCGCACCCGGTTCCGGATTCTCGTAGGGGCTGTGCATGGTAACGAAGGCACGGGGCGGCCGGAGCAAGTCCATGGCATGGAGGAGAAGGTGGTTCGGGACGTTCTCGCTCAAGTGATAGTGAACGACCGGGGCGCGGTAACGCCGGAGGAAGCGAGCCGCATCCATAAACCCTCCTACGCGCGCCTCGCGCGGCAATAACCAGCGACACTGCTCCGCAGGTATATCGTGCGCCAGGCACCGTTCGACATATGGTCGTGTGCTCTGCAGATCGGGGACGATAATCTTGGGGCGCAGTCCACGTCTGGCGAGCCGAGTGGCGAGTTCGAGCATGAGGACCGCGGCGCCACCGGTACCCCCCACTACCCCGGGGAGAAGGACGTCCACGTTGCGATCAGCCCGCGTCACAAACCACCGCGTTCCGAGCAGGGGCAGCAGCAGCCGAGGCGTGCTCTGGGAGGAGATATGGCTCCCAGAACGCCCGGTCCCACTTGAACCAGGCGTGACAACCAAACGGCAGCTGGCTACCATTGGCCTCGAAGCACTGACGCGGCGCATTGTCAAAGCTGAACCGGAGCGCGGTCTCCAGCGGAGCAATGCGGAACCACGGTGCCAGCACCGGAACTGCATCGGCGAGAAATGTGTCGTCGCTCAGATTCATGCGAGCGTTGTTTCGTAGCTCCCGCTGAACGCTGTTGAACAGCTTTAGATGCAGCAGGTATTTGCGCGGCAAGTTGCGGACGCGAGCGTATGCGGAGCGGGACGCGCAGAACTCCTGCCAACGGGCGGCCGGATCCGCGGCGTAGTCGCGCGAACTCAGCAGACGTAGAAAGCCTGCGACGCGTCGGAGTGCAAAGCCACCGTTGCCAACCACCAGATCACCGCTATCGTGATCGCGCCACGGGCCACCGATGAAATCGAGATCCAGCTCGCACCATTCCAGCAGCCGGTCGGAAAAGACGAGTGCGTCCAGGTGATACGTGAGCACGTAGTCGTATGCTGTGAAGCATTCGTAGAACCGGGGCGACAGCATCAGGCGCGCGTGGGCCGACGGACTGCCAAAGTAGCGCCGCGGGAAGTGTAGTGGCGTGCACCCGGCGAGTTTCGCGTCGCTCCCTTCTGGGAGGATGACGAACTTGTCGAACGGCGCCAGATAGCGGTGCAGATGCCTGAGGGATATCTCCTCGTCAGGTGTCAGACCCGGCCGGCTGGAAAGCGGGACAGCGATGGCGACGCGCTTGGGCGGAGCCGCTGTGGGTGAGGCGCCGGTACCGGTCGTCACGGCAGAGCTGCGCTCGCGGCAACCTGGCCTGACTCGGACGATGCCAACATCTCTCCGACGTGATCCGCCGTCCTGATGGCGAGTGCCACGATTGTGAGCGTGGGATTGATGTAGCCGCCCGTCGGAAACACCGAGCACCCCATGACGAACAGGTTTGCCACGCCGTGTACGCGCCCGTTCGCATCCACCACTCCCTGCTTGGGATCCGGGTGCATCCGTGTGGTCCCCATGTGATGGTGCAGACCGGGCAGCATGAGAGTTGGCCGCCCATCCTGCAGATCCACGCGAAGCACCCCAAACCCGGACTTCTTTACCTCGGCGGCCAGCAGCGCCTGCGACCGCAACACGTTGTCGATGTCGCGCTCGCGCCAACGCCACTGCAGCATCGCCGTGCGGCAGCCGAGTGCGTCGCGATCGTCACCAAGCTTGACGCGGTTCTCCGGGTCCGGCGCCTGCTCGCCGTGGAGTATGACGTCGAACGCGGCGAATCGACGCGACTTGTCGGGCAGCGACCACCATCCACCACCGTCGAGCAGACCAGGACCACGCCCGCGGTACTCGAACAACCGCTGTTTGGATGCCTTTCGTATCGCGGCTATGGCCACATAATCGAGGTGACTCAGCACCTCGCGCAGGTGTCCTCCTGCGTTCTCCGGAACACGTAAATGGAGCGCGGAGGAGACGAGCGTGCTGAACGAGTCGACAGCCTCTTGGCTGAAGCGCGCGGAACGCTTGTGCTGTGGAACGAGCGCCAGACTGCTGTGGAGTAACTGGTTACTCCGCATCGCTGCTTCAGTGAGATGCAGATTTCCCATGACAACAGTGCCGTCCACATCGCGCTCGTCGTAAAGCGCGGCGCGATCGAAGATGGAGCGATCGTGCGGCGTGAGCCGTCCGGTCCAGATGTACTGGTGCTCCATGAAATAACGCCCGACGATGTCGTGCTGATTGCCCAGCCCACCACGCTGGACACGATCCGAAATCAGCAGGAGCCGTGCGTTCTCGATCCCGCCGGTGGCTAGCACAAAGTACCGGGCGCGAACTCTGAAACCGGCACCGTTCAGACACGCAACCCTGAGACCGGTGGCTACCGCGCCGGTCTCACTGGTCTCGATCTCCACCACGTTGGCATGCACATAAGCCGTGATCGCTGACGAGTGGGCTATCTCAGCCGGGTATTCCTGAGTGAAGAGGCTCTGAGAGCCGAACTGCAAGATTCCAGTGGCCACGACTTCCGGATCCAGTGGCAGCGGTGGTGTGTCGGGGCGTTGCCAGGTGGCTACGGAGTAATCGTAAGGGCCGAAGCCACATACTTTCTGGGCTCGCGCATAGAACTTATCCAGCTGTGCCCTGCCGAAGGGCCAGCCGCTATGCGGAATCCAGTCACGCTGTTCGAAATCGATTGGGTCCATGGGAGCACCGCGAAACCCTTGCTTGCCGTCGGTGAGACGCGTGTCCCACAAGTGGGCGGTGCCACCCAGCTGCCGCCGTCTTGCTTCGCCAAGGTTCTTGAACGGATCGCCCGTGGTGGTGCCATCACATAGCGATTGAGTTGATGCGTCGAAGTCGGCGCCGCCACTCTCCATGAGTGCGACCCGGGTCCCGTTTCGCGCCAGCTCAAGGGCGAGCGTTAGCCCAGCAGGGCCGCCGCCGACAACGCACACGTCCGTATTTATCGTAGAGCCATCGGGCACCTCGCGCGCGTCAATCAGCAATGATCCTTTCCCTGGTTTCGCGGTGGGAGTAACTGCACGCTTTGGTGGAGAACAAAGAGCCGGTCACGCCCGGCATTGCAGCAGCAGGTCCGCAACGCCCCGGTAGCTACGACTTTCAGCGATGCCGATTACTCCAGCGGGCATGAGTTGAGCGAGCGTGGTGTTGGTGGCGCCGTGGTGCACCTTGGTTTCCAGATGATACTGGCCGCGCGTCATGTTGGCGCGGAAGTCGTAAGTGATGGTGAACCGCCGTCCAGCTTCGATCGGGTCGAGGCCCAGCTCGCCAGGATCTACATCGGCACCGTACACCAGCAGGCCATCGGTCGATCGGTACAACGTCATGCTGAAGTACACACCGTTGAGGGGCTCCCGGGCCAGATATTCAACAGAGAGCCGCAGCGGAGTGCCAGGAGCGACAATTTCAGCCGGCGCGCCGTCCTCGGTGGTCAATTTCGCGCCGACGATCGCAACGGCAGTCCCGTTACCGGAAGATGGGCCATCAGCTGACGGCGCGGCCGCCGCGGCGAGGTAGGTGCCAATCACGTCCTGCACGGGCCCCTGAGCGCGGATGGTCGAGTGCAGATACACGGCGCGATCGCACAGTTCGGCGACCGACTGCAGGTTGTGCGACACGAATACAATTGCCGCGCCATCGTGCTTGAATGTTTTCATGCGTGCGATGCACTTGGCCTGGAAGGCCATGTCGCCCACCGCGAGCACCTCGTCAATTATCAGCACGTCGGGCTTGAGATGAGCGGCAATCGAGAACCCGAGCCGCGCGTTCATACCGGAGGAGTAGCGCTTCACAGGCGTGTCAATGAAGTGCCCGATCCCGGAGAAGTCTACGATACCTTCCAGCGCCTGTGTGATTTCCGCGCTGCGCATTCCCATGATCGCACCCTGGAGATACACGTTCTCGCGTCCGGTGAGGTCAGGGTGGAACCCGGCGGCAATCTCGATCAGGGCACCGACACGGCCGCGGACGCGCGTGTTGCCGAGTGTCGGGCGCAGGATCTTTGTGAGCAGCTTCAGCATCGTCGACTTGCCGGCTCCGTTAGGGCCGATTATGCCGACGGCTTCACCAGCCGCGACCGAAAAGCTCACATCATCCACTGCCCAGAAATCGTTCGGAGCCAATCGGTTGGCAGCGGTCGCACCACCGCGGAGCCGCCGCGCCACTGCCGGGACGAGGTCGCGCAGGCTGTCGTGCCGCTCGCCAAGCCGGAAGCGCTTACTGACGTGCTGTACCTGGATTGGGGTCACGGCCATTCAGACGTACTCCGCGAAGGCGGACTCGAGCTTATGGAACAGCAGCGAGGCCAGCAGGAGCCCGCCGATGCTCCAGACAGCGGCATAGGCCAGGTACCACGGAGTCCACGCCAGCACACGCTCGCCCTTGACTGACATGACCACGAGCGGTGCTAGCAGGTTGTGCCCCTCCACGACGCTGAGGCGAAGGCCTTCCAGAAGGGGGGAAAGGGGGTTGAGCATCATCCACGCGCCGCGTCTACCGAATGCAGCAGGCTCGAACAGCACGGGCGTGAAGAAGATCCCGAATGTGAGCACCACCTGCACGATGTACTTAATGTCCCGGAAAAAAAGATTGGCGCAGCTCACCGCGAGGGACACGGCGGTAGTGAACACGAAGAGCAGCAGCGCCAGTACGGGAACCCAGAGCAGCGCCAGCGTCGGGTGCACCCCCAGAACGACCAGCAGTACGGCAAGAGCGGCCGATCCAATCGCCGAATCGACGGCTTGAGCAAGGGTGGCGGAGACTGGCAGGACCTCTCGTGGGAAGTAAACCTTGGCGACCAGGTTGGAGTTGCTTACGAGACTGGAAGTGGCGAAGCCGAGCGCGCCCACGAAAAAGGCCCAACCCACACCCTTCACCCCCATGCGGGCAACATCGTCAGCTACCAGAGAGGTTCCCGCGTAGTACGCCATCGCAAAGCGGACGATGAGACCCGATAGGACCACCAGCATCGGCATGAGGATGGCCCACCCGAAGCCCATCACAGCCTGCTTGTAGCGGAGGCGAACGTCGCGCAGCGTCAGTTGGTATAGCAGGTCACGATGTGACCAGTAGTCGGCCACGATCTCCGCCAGAGCGGAGCGCTGGGGCTCGTCTATGTCGTCGCTCGACTCGGGCACATACTGCGGTTCCAACAGATCATCGTCGGCGGTCGGTGATCGGGGCGTGAGTGCCGCTGCCGTTTCCATTATAGATATCAAGGTTCGGGTGCGCGATTGTGCTGTGTTTAGCGGCGGCCTGGTTCATGCCAATCTCGGCACACTCAACCTACCAGTATCGGTATGAAGGTACTGGAATGTCCCTTCTGGTAAGACTTTTGGCGGAGCGTTCTGCCAACAGGCGGATCAAGCCAGCAGAATTGTAATTCGTGTACTCGCCCAAACATCCTCGTCACGTTCGGTCGCTCATCTGTCGTGCGGTGTCGCCCGATACTCAGAGCGCTCCCCCGACGCGCCACGCCGCTCCCCACGAATGTGCCGAATTGGCGCCATGTCTCCAGTGCTCAGCTAATTGACCGACACCCGTTCAACCGTTGGCTCGCAATCTGTGCGTTGGGAACACCGTCTGGCAGCAGTAGTGGCGACGGTCGGGGCACTTGCCATCGCCGGACTCACACTGCTCCCAAGCGGCTCCGGCGCGGAGCAGACATCACCCTTGTGTGTAATTTGTGGACCAGCTGGTGGTGTTGATTTTACACTCAACCTGCTCCTGTATGTTCCGTTCGGCGCTGGCCTTGGCGCTATGGCGCTCCGTTGGCGAAACGCGGCCGGTGTGGTCTTTATCGTGTCCCTCGGCATAGAGCTGCTCCAGATTGGCGTAATCAGCGGCCGCGACGCCAGCCTTGGTGACCTGGTAGCGAACACGCTGGGCGGGATCATCGGAATCTGGATCGGGAGCCGGTGGCGCAGTCTGGCATATCCGTCCGCGGCCAGAAGTCTCCGACTGGCACGAAGCTGGGGCGTGCTCTGGCTCGTAACGGTCGCCGTCGCAGTCTGGGCCAGTGGGATCGATATTCCTGAGCCACCGTGGTGGGCCCAGCTGGCGCTAAAGGGCAATTCGCCGGAGACGTTCCGAGGGAGCGTGCTCCAGACGCGCATCGGCGGAATTGGCGTGAGCCGCGATTCACTCGTGAACGCCCCCGCACTTGGGGCAGCGCTACGCGACGGGGCGGAAGCATCAGTGGTCGCCGTCATTCCGGGACCCACACCTGCGCCATCCGCGGTGTTTGCGATCGTGGACAGTAACGAGACGGAGGTCTTTGCGCTCGGGCAGGACGCGCGCGACGGCGTGTTCCACGTGCAGACACGAGCTTCTGCGATGCTGGCACTGCGTAACCCGTCAGTAAGGCTGCCCGGGGCTTTTGCGTCAGGGCCGGGCGATACCGTTCGGCTTACGGGCCGGCGTACGCGCTCCTCTCTGCGCATCACAGCGGAGCGGAGGGGCAGTCGCGTTACCCGGACGTTACAGGTCAGTCCGCAGTGGGCGTGGACCTTCTTTTTACCTTTCGAGTACTCACTCAGCCCGAGTAGCTGGCGGATAATGGTGTTCTGGATCGCTGCTCTCATATTCCCGCTCGGCTACTGGGTGGGAAGAGCCTGTTGCCTGGATCGACGCGCGGCAGGGCTTGGCTCATGCGGTCTACTCGCAGGGGTCGCCGTGGCTGGGCTGGGTGCGCTCCCGATACTTGGAGGGCTGCACATCGCAGCCCTGATAGAGTGGGACGCATGGGTCGCAGGCGTTGCTTTTGGTGCGATGGCGGGGTGGCTGTCTGTACCGAGAACGCAACGGCGGTCGCTGTTATCGTTCACCCAGCCCCGTGTTCTTTCCTCGCCGGTATCACCAAGCTGGCGCCAATCGGAGGATCTTTTGTGAAAGCAGTAGTGCTCGCCGGCGGTCTTGGCACCCGTCTTTCGGAAGAGACTGCCGTACGGCCGAAGCCGATGGTGGAAGTCGGCGGCCTACCAATTCTGTGGCACATCATGAAGATGTACTCCGCCCATGGCATCAATGACTTTGTAATCTGCTGTGGATACAAGGGGTACGTCATCAAGGACTACTTCGCGAGCTATCTCATGCGCATGGCGGATGTCACTTTTGATCTGCGCCACAATTCGATGCAGCTGCACCGGTCTGACGCCGAGCCCTGGTGTGTGACCGTAGTGGACACCGGTGACAGCTCGATGACTGGTGGCCGGCTGCGCCGCGTGCGCGAGTACGTACAGGACGAGACGTTTTGTATGACCTACGGCGACGGCGTTGGCGACGTAAACATCACCGAACTTGTGAAATTCCATCGCCAGCACGGACGACTCGCGACGCTCACGGCCGTTCAGCCGACCGGGCGCTTCGGAGCGCTCACCATTCCACACGGCGACAGCACCGTCACGGGATTCAAGGAGAAGTGCGACAATGACGCCACCGTGGTCAATGGTGGCTTCTTTGTGCTGGAGCCCGGGGTGATTGACTACATCGACGGGGACAGCACGGTGTGGGAGAACGGGCCGTTGCAGCGCCTTGCCGCGGAGGGTGAGTTATCAGCGTTTCGGCACGATGGGTTCTGGCAACCGATGGATACTCTGCGCGACAAGGAGTTTCTTGACCGCACCTGGCGCAGTGGCAGCGCGCCGTGGAAAGTATGGTGACGAGTACGACGCGGCGCGGATGACCGGAACTGGAATTCGTGCATGCTCCAGTCAAACGTCACCTGCCTATACCAGCAAGAGCACCTAAACACTATCGACGAGAGTGTCACTGATGGATATGTTCTGCTGCCGCGGCTGCGCGACGCAACTCGATTCACCTTTCCTGGATCTTGGTATGCAGCCGCTGTCGAACCGGTATCTGAAGGCGTCCGAGCTGACGCACATGGAGCCGTTCTATCCACTGAGGGTGTTCTTCTGCCCCGAGTGTAACCTGGTGCAGCTGGAGGAATTCCAGAGTCCCGAGTCTATCTTCGGTGACTATACGTACTTCTCCTCCTACTCGGACAGCTGGTTGGAGCACGCGCGGCATTATGTCGATGGCGTGGTGAAGCGCTTTGGGCTGTCGGAGCGAAGCCGGGTGGTGGAGATCGCCAGCAACGATGGCTATCTGCTACGTAACTTTGTGCAGCGCGGTATCCCATCGCTCGGAGTCGAACCGGCGCGAAACGTGGCCGAAGTAGCGCGAGCGGCGGGAATCCCCACGCTGTCCAAGTTCTTTGGACGAGAGACAGCTCGCGAGATTGTGGCCGAGGGTGGCAAGGCAGATCTCATTATTGGCAACAATGTGCTGGCTCACGTTCCGGACCTGAACGACTTCGTTGGTGGTCTCAGCATCCTGATCGCGCCTGATGGCGTGCTCACAATGGAGTTCCCGCACCTGGAGCGTCTGCTGGACGAAAACCAGTTCGACACCATTTACCATGAGCACTTCTCCTACTTCTCGCTGCTGGCCGTGGAGCAAGTATTCGCCAGCCAGGGGATGACCGTGTGGGATGTCGACGAGCTTCCGACACACGGCGGCTCGCTTCGGATCTACGTGAGTCCAACGAGCTCCGGGCGGGAGGTTACGCAACGCGTCAGCGACCTGAGAGAGCGGGAGCAGAATGCAGGGCTGCGCGACGCCGCCACATATGACGCGTTCGCGGAGCGAGTCCGGGGAATGCGGTGTGATCTGATGGACTTCTTCATCAAGGCAAAGCGGGAGGGGAAGCAGGTGGTGGGCTACGGCGCACCGGCCAAGGGGAACACGATGCTGAACTACTGTGCAATCAGGTCGGACTTTATGGATTACACCGTGGATCGCAGTCCGCACAAGCAGGATCACTTTCTTCCGGGCAGTCACATTCCCATTCGTCATCCAGACGC
The DNA here is from genome assembly GCA_050998035.1 of Gemmatimonadaceae bacterium. Taxonomy (GTDB): domain Bacteria; phylum Gemmatimonadota; class Gemmatimonadetes; order Gemmatimonadales; family Gemmatimonadaceae; genus Fen-1247. The sequence goes on from JBPCQO010000256.1 coordinate 20,866, forward strand.
GATCAGCGAGACCAAGCCTGATTACGTGTGCATTCTTCCCTGGAACCTGAAAGAAGAGGTACGGAAGCAGCTGGCTGGCATCTCTGCGTGGGGCGGGATGTTTGTGGTGTTGATTCCTTCGGTAAGCATTCTGTCCGACGTGTCTTGAGAGACAGTCGTAAACCCATCCACTCGCTCATTCGATGAAGGTTCTCGTCACCGGTACCGAGGGTTATCTCGGCTCTCTCCTTGCACCGTTGCTGATGCAGCGCGGACACGACGTCACCGGGCTGGATACCGGATACTACAAGGAAGGTTGGCTGTATAACGGAACGCGTCTCACACCTCGCACGCTCAACAAGGATCTGCGGGATGTCACGGCAGACGATCTGGCTGGTGTGGAAGCGGTGGTGCACATGGCTGAGCTGTCGAACGACCCCGCCGGGCAGCTAGCTCCGCACATAACACACGAGATCAATCACAAGGGGTCGGTGCGACTGGCTGAACTCGCCAAGGCCGCCGGAGCGAGCCGATTCGTGTATACGTCGTCGTGCAGCGTTTACGGCGTGGCGACATCCGACTACGTGAACGAGGAATCTCCTGTCAATCCACAGACGGCTTACGCGGTGTGCAAGACCCTGGTGGAACGAGATGTGGCGCCCCTCGCCGACGATTCCTTCTCACCCACGTTCCTGCGCAATGCGACCGCGTTTGGTGCTTCGCCGCGGATGCGTTTCGACCTTGTTCTGAACAACCTCTCCGGGCTGGCATGGACCACGGAGGAGATCGCGATGACGAGTGATGGCACCCCGTGGCGTCCGATAGTGCACGCGCTGGATATCGGAAAGGCGATCGCGTGCACGCTCGAGGCACCGCGCGATGTTGTGCACAACCAGATCTTCAACGTCGGTGACACTCAGAACAATTACCGCGTCAGAGAGATCGCTGAAGTGGTAGCTGGCGCGTTCCCGAGCTGCCGCCTGTCTTTTGGCCAGAGTGGAGCGGACAATCGTAGCTATCGCGTCGCGTTCGACAAGATCCACAAGGCTCTGCCGGAGTTCTCGTGCGAATGGGACGCCACGCGCGGCGCGCAGCAGCTGCGTGATCTATTCGAGCGAATTGACATGACGGGTGATGTCTTCAATGCGCGTCCATTCACACGGCTGAAAGAGTTGGAGTACCTCCTCCGTACCGGTCAGATCGATCCCAACTTCTACTGGGCTGCCTGATGTTGTTCACGAGGACTCGGCTCGACGGGGCATACGTCATCGACATCGAGCCGAGGGAGGATGCCAGGGGTTTTTTCGCGCGCACATTCTGCGTGCACGAATTCGAGGCGCATGGACTGAAAGGCGTTGTTGCGCAGTGCAGCATTGCCTATAGCAGCACGCGTGGCACGCTGCGCGGAATGCATTTTCAGAGCGCACCCGCGGCCGAAACCAAGCTGGTTCGCTGCACCGGCGGTGCCATTCACGACGTGATTGTGGACATGCGCCCCGGCTCAACGACGTACCTTCAGCACTTCACGGTAGATCTCAGCGATGAGAACCGCAGATCGCTGTACGTTCCTGAAGGGTTTGCACACGGTTACCAGACACTTACCGATGATTCCGAGGTGACGTACCAGGCCGGCGACTTTTACGCGCCCGGGTTTGAAGGTGGCTTTCGGTACGATGACCCGGCGTTCGGCATCCAGTGGCCTTTGCCGGTGACGGTGATATCTGACCGTGATGCGGCATGGCCATTCCTTGACGAGAGTGATAGAGCGCTGCGCGCTGGGACATCCGAGGTGCAATCGTGATCATTGTCGACCGGGCGCTTGCCGAGAGAGCGGCCGCGGGAAATCCGATTCGAGTCGGGATGATTGGCGCGGGATTCATGGGGCGAGGGATCGCCAACCAGATCATCAACTCGGTGCCCGGGATACGGTTGGCCGCGATCTCCAACCGCAGTGCCGAGGGCGCGCGGTGCGCCTACGTGGAAGCAGGCGTGCAGGACCCGTTGGAAGTGAACGATGTGCACGCACTGGAGGATGCGATTCGTGTCGGGCGTCCGGCATTTACCGAGGACGCCATGCTCGTCGCGCGTGCTGAGGGGATTGAAGCTATCATCGAGGTAACCGGGGCCGTCGGGTTCGCGGCCGGTGTGGTGATGGAAGCGTTCGCCCATGGCAAGCACGTCATCCTGATGGATGCGGAGCTGCATGGCACGCTTGGCCCAATTCTGAAGGTGTACGCTGACCGGGCCGGCGTAATCTTCACCGACTGTGACGGCGATCAGCCGGGTGTGCAGATGAATCTGTTCCGGTTTGTTCGGAGCATCGGTCTGACGCCGCTACTGATCGGCAACAACAAGGGTCTTCAGGATCCCTACCGTACGCCGGAGACGCAGCGCGCGTTCGCTGAAAAGTGGGGACAGAAGCCGGACATGGTCACGAGCTTCGCCGACGGCACGAAGATGTCTTTTGAGCAGGCGATCGTGGCAAACGCAACCGGCTTCCGCGTTGCAAAGCGCGGGATGTTTGGGTACGACCATCCAGGTCACGTGGATGAGCTCACCAAACGGTTCGACGTCGACCAGCTGCGCGAGTGGGGCGGGATCGTGGACTACGTGGTTGGCGCCAAGCCAGCGCCGGGCGTTTTCCTGCTGGCGACGCATGACGACCCCAAGCAGCGGCACTATCTGAACCTTTACAAGCTGGGTGAGGGGCCGCTGTACTCGTTCTACACACCGTACCACCTGTGCCATTTCGAGCTTCCGCTGAGCATCGGCCGGGCGGTGTTATTCAACGATGCGGTGCTAACGCCGCTCGGAGCACCGCGTGTGGAAGTGGTAGCGACGGCCAAGCGCGACCTGAAGGCCGGTGAAGTAGTCGACGGGATGGGCGGGTACATGACGTACGGTCAGTGCGAGAACGCAGACATTACGCGGGCCGACCATCTGCTTCCGATTGCCGTCGCGGGTGACTGCCGGCTACGGCGCGACGTCGCAAAGGATGACGTGCTCAGCTACGACGATGTGGACCTTCCCGAGGGACGTCTCATTGACCAGCTCCGCGCCGAGCAGGACGCACACTTCGCAGGCGCATGATCTGCACCGAGCCGGCGGCGCGGATGATTCGCCGGGCGAGATGACCGGCAAGATGCACGCTCCTCTCGTCTCGGTGGTAATCCCGTGCTACGGGGAGGAACGTTACCTGGACGAGGCGATCGAGAGCGTGCGCTCGCAGAGCTACCCGCACTACGAGATCATTGTGGTAGCCGATGGATCACCGGGCTCTCATGCAGTCATTGCCGGTACCCGTCCAGATGTTCGCTACGTCGAGCAGCCGCATCAGGGCGTGTCGGTAGCACGCAACCTGGGCGTGAGCGCAAGCAGGGGAGAGTACCTCGTCTTCCTCGACGCGGATGACCGGCTCCTTCGGGATGCACTCACAACAGGAGTTGCCGCGCTGAAGGCGCACCCTGACGCGGCCTTCGTGTATGGGCGCGCTGAATGGATGGCCGCCGATGGGTCTCCGCTCCCGACTCCGAAGTTGATATCGGTCGCGAGAGACCACTATCTTGCGCTTCTGCGGACCAACTTCATCGCCATCCACACTGCCATGCACCGGCGGTCTGCATTCGAGGCGGTCCGGGGTTTTCGTGCCGGGCTGCACATGGCCGAAGACTACGAACTCTATCTGCGGCTGGCACGGAGGTATGCTGTTCATGAGCACGGCGAGCTGGTGGCACAAAATCGGCGTCATGGGTCCAGCGCATCTCGCAAGGCCGCGGCCATGTTAGCTGGCTCGCTCGGCGTGCTTCGTGCCCAGCTACGCCTCCTTCCAAGTGACGAGCGGTACGAGGAAGCGCTACGCGCCGGCGTCGCTGGGATGCAGGCACACTGGGGCGGGCGGCTGGCGGATCAGGTTCGCGCCGAAGCGCACGCGAACCAGTGGCGCGCGGCCAGCCGCGGCGCGCTGGCTTTACTGCGTTATCATCCGTGGGGGTTTGCATCGAACGCCTTTCAAGCACTCCGCCAGCGAATGCCCGGGCGACGGCAGCACGTGGTTTGACCGCCGACGCTGTTGCGCAGCGTGCGTGGCAAAGATGGGGACGCGGCGCAATGATGGCGGCTGGGTGGCTTGCGCTGCTGCTTGCAGCGACCACTGTATTCATCGTCTGGTACATTGGGCGAGAACGCTTCATCTATTACTGGGACTTCGTCCACTACCAGCTCACGTACCAGAAGCTCGCCGGGACACTGCGGGTGAGCGCCATGGGCGCGGTGCGATCTGTGGTGACGTCAGTGCGATGGGATGACTACAGCGATCTGCCCATCGCTCCCCTGACTCCGGTGGCGGTGTTGTTTGGAGATGGGCGCCTTGCGTACGTGCTCTCCATCTCCATTCTGTACGCGCTTCCGACGATCCTCATCACTGCAGCTTTAGCGCGCGAGCTTGCGCAGGTGCGCGTGATCGGCGGATCGGACGCGCGTGACTTTACAAAGTGGGTGTTACCCACCGCTGTGGTTGCACTGTGCCCACAGTTCTGGGTGCCAGTGCTGCGTGGATTTCCGGATGTGGTAGGATCGGCTACTCTCACCTTCGGGATCATGCTCTATCTGCGTGCGCCCGTTACGCGCAGACAGTTCAGAAGCGCCATCGCGCTCGGCGCACTGCTCGGGTTTACCGTGCTGCTCCGCCGCTGGTATGCGTACTCTATCATCGGCTTCTTCGTGGCCGTGGGTGCGCGGGAGCTACTGCTGCTCTGGCCCGTGTGGCGCCGCGAACGGGCGGTCGCCATCCGTGACGCCAAGCACGGGATTGTATACGTGACGCTGGCCGGGGTCGTGGCGGTTGCGATCGTTTTCCTGGTGGCATGGCCGAGTGCGGTGCGAATGCTTACAACTGACTACCGCGACGTCTACTCCGCGTACTGGACACCGCAGACGGCTATACAGCAGCTGCATACGCTGGCCGACTATTTCGGTGTACTCTGGCTGGCGGCGGTCCTCATCGCTCTCGTCGCCGTTGCGCGGACGGGTCGGCGCGATATTGCCGTCTTCCTGGGAATCGACATCGTGGTCACGTACGCCATGTTTCGGCGGACGCAGGACTTCGGGATGCAGCACTATTACCCGCTGCTCATTCCTGCGCTGGCGTTGATCGGTCTGGCGCTCATCAATGCCGTTAACCGTATCCGCTCCACGCCCTCCCGTGTCGCTCTTGTCGCGGGGGTGATACTCGCCTCAGTGCTCAACTTCCTTGTCGTGCTCGACCCGAGCGTTGGCGCGAGTGTGCCAGGGACAGCTATGCTGCTCCCATCCAGGCGGGGATACCCGTTACGGCGCAATGACCTGCCGGCCCTTGTGCAGCTACTGAACAGGATTGACACTCTCGTCGGATCGTCTGATGATAGCGTCTACGTTCTCTCCAGTGCGCTCGGCTTCAGCGACGCAACTCTCCGCAACGCACCGATGACGCTCGGCAAGAGCGTCGCACGACCGGCGGGGCGTATCCTCGGCACCACGCACATTGATAAACGTGATGGGTTTCCGACGGCGTTCTTCCGCGCACAGTATGTGATAGTCACTGATCCGATAGGATACCATCGTCCGCCCTCAGGGCAGCAGGTGATTGGCCTGCTTGCATCACAGCTACTGACCAACCGCAGGATCGGCCGTGCGTTTCGCAAGCTGCCGGGCTCGGTAAGATTGGAGAGTGGCCGCGAGGTGTACATCTACCAGAAGGAGCGGCAATTGGAGGCAGCAGACGTCGAGGCACTCGCAACCAAGCTGGCCAAGGCGCACCCGCGACACAGCGCACGATTCGCCGTCACACCGGAGTTCGTGCAGGCCGCCGTGGATGCACCGCCAGCCAGCCGCGTCCATGTCCAGATTGCGCCCAATTAGTTGTCACCGGGGTTAAAGCTGTAGCCGCCGCACAATCTCACTCCCAATCGCGAGCGACGCTGTAGCACCCGGGCTCGGCGCATTGAGTACGTGGAGTGCCGTGGGGCGCTCGAGAAAATAGAAGTCCTGCACCAGATCTCCGTTTGGCAGCATTGCCTGTGCACGAACTCCGGCCCCGCCGGGGATGAGATCATCGTTGCGAACTTCTGGTACCAGCCGTTGCAA
>JBPCQO010000274.1:0-8297 GCA_050998035.1 Gemmatimonadaceae bacterium
AGAGCGAGCTGACCGACTGCTCGGAGTGTATGTGACGAATTGCTTTGGAGAGTAGCTCGCCGACCGAGAGAATTCTCAGCGTGGGAAAGATCCGCTCCGGCGGTATTGCGACCGTATCGGTCACCGCCACTTCCGTGATTGGCGCATCGCGTAAACGCTCCGCGGCGGGGCCGGAGAGCAATGCGTGCGTCGCGCAGATATACACGTCACGCGCGCCCAGATTCTTGAGCGCGCGAGCCGCTTCACACATGGTACCCGCCGTGTCGATCATGTCGTCGGCGATGAGACAATCCCGGCCGGCGACCTCACCCACGACGTTCAAAACTTCCGCGACATTGGCCTTGGGCCGCCGCTTGTCGACGATCGCGAAGGTGGCATCCAGCCGCTTCGCGAACCCCCGCGCCATCTTCGCGCTCCCAACATCGGGCGCGACAACGACGAGATCCTTCAACTGCTTCTTCCGATAATGCGCGGTAAACACCGGAGCCGCATACAGGTGATCGACTGGAATATCGAAGAACCCCTGCAACTGATGCTGGTGAAAGTCCACTCCCAGCACCCTGTCGGCGCCGGCCCCCTGAATCATGTTCGCGACCAGCTTGGCCCCGATCGCAACTCGTGGCTGGTCCTTGCGGTCCTGCCTCGAATACCCGTAGTACGGCATCACCACGGTGATTCGTGCCGCCGACGCGCGTCGCGCGGCGTCGATCATGAGCAGTAGCTCCATGATGTTGTCGCCGGGCGGGTTCGTCGGCTGAACGATAAAGACGTCATTGCCGCGAATGTTCTCATCGATCCGGACAAAAATCTCCCCGTCCGCAAATCGAGTGGACGTGGTCTTACACAGATCTATGCCCATGTAGCGCCCGATCTCCTCGGCGAGAGCGCGATTCGCACTCCCTGAGATGACCTTGGCGCCATGGCTTGGTACTGACAGGCCGTCCATTCTTGTACAGCCTTCTAAGTTAATGACGCCGTAAGCGCCGGTCAATGTAAGGGCGACCGGCGGTCGCCCTCTCTCTGCAACACCGCACATCGTTGGGCGACCGCCGGTCGCCCTTACGTTGCCCCCGGTGGATTCGAACCACCATTCTCGGATCCAAAGACCGATGTCCTGCCATTGGACGAGGGGGCAGAGCCTTACAAGCTAGTCGGAACAGCGTACCGCTTCAACAGCCGTTGCAGTTCGCGTCACGATGACGGTGCACCCGGTGTCGCGAGCGAGGGCATCTGCGTCAGGCGTTTCGTCGAAGATACCAAAAATTGTCGACCCAGAGCCGGTCATCCCCGCCACGGCCGCACCGGCATTCAGCAGTCGTGTTGTGGCGCTGCCAATTATTCCCCCGCCGACCTCGGCGTCAACGGGAAGAGTGAAGGCGTTATCGGCTACTGATGGGATGCTGGGCCACGCGGAAAATTCTGACGGCGAGCGGATGCATACCGCGTCGGACTTTACGATCCCGCGCTCGTCGACCCATCGGTATGCGTCGGCTGTGGCGACGCGGAACATGGGGAGGAGGAGAGCCACATCCCGCGCCTCGCGCGGTAGCAGCTCGAGCAACCGATCGCCACGTCCCCAGCCCAGGGCCATCGTTGCGTGGCTGGCGAGGAACGGGACATCGGCCCCGAGCCCGGAGGCAATCGCAAGCAGGAGACCATCCGGCGCTGGTCGATCGCTCAGCGCGTTCAATGCGCGGAGTGTCGCAGCCGCGTCGGCGCTGCCACCGCCGAGACCTCCACCGGCTGGAATCCGCTTGACGATGTCGATGTGAAAGCCGGTCTCCCAGCCGGTCGCTGCACAGTATTGCTCCGCCGCTCGATGGGCCAGGTTCTGTTCCGGCGGCCCCACATCCACGCTGCACGATACGGAACGCTCACCTCGTGGTGCCAGCGTCACGGTGACGTCATCGGCGAGATCTATTCGATGGAACAGCGTCTCGATGCTGTGATACCCGCTCTCCTCGCGTGCGAGCACGCGCAGCCACAGATTTAATTTCGCCTGCGCGCGAACTGTCGCTGCGAGACTCACGCCACGGGGTTCTGGGCGGCGCTCTGCCCAGAGGTCTCCGCCGTGTTTTGCTCTGCGCGCAGATCCTTAAGATTGAAGCCCAAGCGCGTGGCGTAGAAGACGCCGATGAGGGTGATCGGAATGAAGGACAGGATGTGAAAGCCTAAAGCCCAGCTCGTCGCTAGTGAGCCGGGAACGCCATAGATCGCGAGCCCTAGCTTCCCGACCGCCTCAAACACCCCGAAGTAGCCCGGTGCCGCGGGGATAGCAACGCCCATCGCGACGAGTGCCTGCAGCAGCAGCGCCGCCGAGAACGGGACGTGAATGCCGACTGCCTTCATTGCCACCCACCAGGCGAGTCCGTTGCACAGCCAATGTACCAGCGTCCAGAGGAAAACCGCGAAGAAGTGCCCGGGGCTTCTCAGTACGCTCAAACCCTGCGCGAACGTCTCGAGTGCGATACGGCCGCGCGCTTCGATCTTGGGCGACAGCTTGCGCGCGAATGCTTCGAAAACGCGGATCAGCTGGGCAGGAAAAAAGACGAGCGTGTATAACAGGATGACGAGTACCGCGACGAGTACTGAGCCCCCGATTGCCCAGCTCACCACCGACTGGCCGCCGAGGCGGACGCCGTGGGGGAACGCCGGATCCAGCAGCGAGGAGAAGGCGAGCATGAGCAGCACGATCGCGTCGAACACCCGGTCCACGGCAAGCGATGCGATGGATGTCGCGAAAGGCACCTCGGTCTCGCGCGTGAGCACGTATGCGCGTGCCACTTCCCCCGCGCGCGCAGGCACCACGTTGTTCACCATCATCCCGATTGCCGTTGCTCGCCACAGCGGATCGAACGGGAGCTTGGCGTAGATGGGATCGAGAATGGTACGCCAGCGGCGCGCACGGAGCGGGAAGACCAGCGTCCCGAGCACCGTAGCGAGCGCGAACTCCCACGGATTTGCCTGGCCGAGCTCGTGTAAAACGCGCGAGAGCGAGACACCGTGCAGCGTCCACCAGAGCAGCGCGACGCTCAGTGCGATGCCAAGTACGGCGCGAAAATGTTTCTTCAAGAGATTTTAGCGGAGGGAATGGGGCGCGTCAGTAGTGCGTCAGACGCGCGGCACAGCGTCCATGGCCTCGCGCACTTCCCGCACCGCGGCGACGAGCCCCACGAACATGGCGCGCCCGATTATGGAGTGACCGATGTTGAGCTCCTCGATTTCCGAGATCGCCGATACGGGTCCGAGATTGCGCGCGGTGAGTCCGTGTCCGGCATGTACCGCGAGGCCAAGCTCCGCGGCGGTCCCGGCCGCATCCCTCAGCGCGTTGGCCGTGTCGGGCTCATCTGGGTGGTTGGCGTACTCGCCCGTGTGCAACTCAACTGCGTGCGCGCCGAGACGCCGGGCGCATTCGACGGCCTTGAGATCCGGGGCGATGAACAGACTGGCGCGAATTCCCGCCCGCTTCATCTGAATGACGGCGCGCTCAATTCGCGATGCATGAGCAATCACGTCGAGGCCTCCTTCGGTCGTGATCTCCTCCCTGCGTTCGGGAACGAAGGTCACCTGATCGGGGCGCAAGCGAAGTGCGACGTCCACCATGCCATCGGTGCAGGCAATCTCGAGATTGAAGAAACTCCGAATGCTTGCCCGCAGGCGCTGAATGTCGGCGTCCTGGATGTGGCGCCGGTCTTCTCGAAGGTGTGCGGTGATGCCATCGGCACCGGCTGACTCGCACAGAAGTGCCGCCGCCACGGGGTCAGGGTCACCGCCGCGGCGCGCCTCACGCACCGTGGCGACGTGGTCTATGTTCACATAAAGACGCTGGTAGCTTGCTCGCATATTCGACCGGAGTATAACTTCTTACGGATGAAGAAGTTACTGCTCGTTCTAGCTCTCGTGGGAGTGTCTGCGTGCCAACCGACTCCTCCGTCCACTCGTGCGTCCGATACTGCCCCAGGTGCGCCCACACCGGAGGCGGCCGTACAACGCTTCTTCAACGCGGCCCGCGCGCAGGATCTGCAGGCAATGTCCAACGTCTGGGGGACGTCTCAAGGGCCCGCGCGCGAGAACATGGACCGTGGCGAGCTGGAGAAGCGCGAGGTGATCCTACAGTGCTACTTCAACAACGACACCTACCGCATCCTGGGCGTGAGTCCGACGGCTGAGGGGCGCAGGACCGTGCGCGTGGAGCTGGCTCGGAACGGCAAGACACGGACACCTACCGTCTATACAGTGTTGGGGCCGTCGTCGCGCTGGTACGTGGAGAATCTCGACATAGCGGCCGTGCGCGATTTCTGCGGCATGGCTCCCAACTCACCCGCGGGCCGATAAGCACAGCAACACTCGGCAACGACGCGCGGCGTCGGAAGGGCAGCGTCACGAAGGGTGACATGCGTTAACAAAGGGCGGCACACGACTACTAAGTACGATCGCTCGTCTCAGGCGCAATATCTGCTATAGGCGCAAGCCGTGACCTGCGCCGTAACGTGCGGGGCACTGCTTGGTTTGCCCCCCTTGCCTGGAGATCGCCCATGGTTCGCCGAAGTATTGCTCCTCTGGTCGCTGTTGCCATGCTTGCTGGCACAGCTTGCACTGATCCGTCCGGTGTTTCCGCAGTTGCGCCATCCACCGCCCGCGGCCCGGTTGCGTCCGGGCCAGGTCGCTATCTTGTCGAGTTCGACGGGCCCGCGCACGTTGGGAGTGACGTTCTTGCTGCCTCTGGCGGCCGCATCGTCGATTCGATTCCCCAGATGAACGTCCTCGTCGTTGATGGCGTGACCAATCCGGAGGCCCTCCGGTCCGCGAACCCGAAGTATATCGAAGCCGAGTTCGTGGCTACGGTTGCTCCGATCATCGTCGAGGGTACCACGCCGTCTGACGTTGCCGATGTCGGCACCGCATCCGTGCCGGGGCAGCAGAACACACCGTGGTTCGCGAGCAACGTCCTTTGGGGAATGCATGCCATTCACGCCGACGATGGTTGGGCAACGACCAATGGCGGCCAGGGAGTAAACGCCTGCATAGTTGACACGGGTATCGATTCGCTGCACCAGGAGCTGAGCCCGAGAGTCACCAAGCGGGCCAACTTCGTGGTCGGGGAAACTCGCTTCGATGATCCAAACGGCCATGGCTCGCATGTATCGGGCACGCTGGCCGGCACCGGCGTTGTCATCTCCGGCGTTGCGCCGCGCGCGGCTCTCATGGGTGCGCGCGTGCTGAGCGCAGCTGGTAGCGGCTACGAGTCGGCGATCATCAACGGGATCAATTGGTGCGTTAACAACGGTGCGCACGTGATCAACATGAGCATCGGCGGAATCCGGTACACGGGCTACTCGTCCTATTATAACTCGCTCAAGATTTACGGCGACGCGATCAAGAACGCCAATGACTCCGGTGTCGTGGTCGTCACGGCCGCGGGAAATGACGGCCTTCTGCTGCCCAACCCCGCGAAGATCAACGTACCGTCGCAGGTGCCGGGCACGATAATCGTGGGAGCGACTGGACCGGTGACGAGATCGACGGCGCCGCTGCCGCCAAGCTGGGATCCATTCGATCCCGCTCAGGTGTGGCGTAGTCCCGATTACAAGTCGTACTACTCCAACTTCGGTACCACGATCAACGTGTTCGCACCAGGCGGTAGCGGGGGTGTTCCAATCAACGACATTTACCGCTTTGTCAACAGGATCGCTCAGGGTGGACCGAACGATCAGGTCTGGTCGGTCTGCTCCGGCGAGACAGCGCAGACAGGCGCTGTGAACTCCGGCGGCGTTCCCAGCGGATCTGGTTCATGTGCTGGCGCGACTAACCGCTACATCGAGTACGCCGGAACCAGCATGGCTACGCCGCACGTGGCCGGTATGGCCGCGGTGCTGTACGACGCACTCGGCGGCACGCGCTCAGCGGCGAACCGCGCTCGCGTCGAGGGCTGCATAGAGCACACTACGGATGATATCGGCCCGTCCACCACATATGGTGGCGGCCGAATCAATGTGAAGAACGCACTCGTTTCGCTCAGGGCAGGCAGTTGCTAGTTGGGTAGTTGGGCGGGCCGGGACACACTTGGCCCGCCAACTCAGTTCCGTTGTCCATTCCGTCCTCATTCCTACCACTCTGCACCTTTCAGGAGATCGTAACCGATGCATCACACCAAGATCTTTGGTTCCATCTTGCCCGCTCTGGTCATAGCGCTGCCTCTCGCGGCGCAGCAGCCGCTCCGGATCGACTTCCATCAGTATGCCAGCGACACTACTACCTCGTACCAGGCGACCACTGGTCACGCGGTAACATCCAATGGGCTTAGCTTCTATCAGTCATCGGATTTCCAGACGCCCCCGCAGGGGTCCAACAACATGCTCGGCACCTGGGGGAAAAAGGACGCCGGCGTGCTTAACCTTCCGACGAACCTCGGCACGTCCACCGCTCTGTGGGGAACGTCTCTTACCGGCGAGATCGACTTGTTCGCGAGCACGAGCGATATCATTGGCGGGACTCACCTCGACCCGTTCAACCTGTATTCGATGGATGTCTCGCACCTGTACGGGAGCGCGTACTCGCCCATTGCCCTTCGCCCGATCACCCTGACGTTCGGCGCGTTCACGGGGCAGTATGCCGATGGTCCGGTTGCGTTTTTCCAGACGTTCGTCATTCCGGTACCGGCTGTAATCAACGGCGTGCAGACACCACTGTTGCAGACACTGGTATTCGATGACCGCTTCCGCGACGTCTCCAACGTGTTCTGGAACCAGGGCTCCGGCTCCGGTTCGGCACACCAGTTCACGAATGTGGTGGCCAACACCACGCCGGAGCCGTCGTCAATGGCGCTACTCGGAACCGGGCTTGTCGGACTCTTCGGAGTCACAGGCCGACGTCGTCGCCGCAGGGTTCCGACGAACGTGTAGACGTTCGTCTACCTCTAGTCGCGCGATACATAAACAGCGGCGCGGATCACTCTCGATCCGCGCCGCTGTTTTGTATCTGCAAGTGCACGTCAGTTATAACCGAACCCGACGCTCAGAACTATCGTGCGGCAAAACCTTAGCACCGGTCTGTGACTTCGCTCCTTTCGAACCGGACTGCGCCCGCGACACTCGGAACGCTGACAACATCGATCGGCGACGTTATCATCTGCGTCGTCATGCACCCGGGCCCGGGCGAAGTCACAGTGTAGTGAACCACCGCACCGGTGCCGTCGCGGGTAATGTTATCGAACCGAACCGTGTATCCCCCCGTTCTGCGTTGGCCCAGCGCAAGTAGCACGACCATGTTATGGGCCAAATCGATCGCCGGTGCGGGGTTGCCGGGGATTCCCGCATGCACGTTCTTCCACGCGGCGGTGAGTTCGGCGTCACTGCGTATGACGAGCTCCTCGCCTTCCATAAAGCCGCTGGTTGGCGCGGTGATCAGATGGGTGACTGTTTGCTGCACAGGATTCACGGTAGATGCGTCGGGCGGCGTGGCGGACGTGGGGCTCGGCTGATTACAGCCGGGGGCGGCGAGGACGACAGCCGTGATGAGCGCAAGTGCGGGTTGCGGGATGAGCATCTTTACGCCCGAAGTCCGAGGAAGGAAGATTGAAACGCGAACGGCTCCATACCCCGAGCGGCAAAGGTCGTGCCCGCATCACAGTGAAGGGCGACCGCCGGTCGCCCCTACATCGAGCCTAATATTCTGTTAGCTCCACAAGCACGCCGCCTGTCGAGGCGGGATGAAGAAAAGCGATCCGCTTTCCCTCCGCGCCGAGCCGCGGTGCCTCGTCGATGAGCCGAACGCCCGCGGCGCGGCAGCGCGCCAACATGGCGTCGAGATCGGCTACGGCAAAACAGACGTGATGCAGGCCGGGGCCGCGCCTGGCCAGGAACTTCCCAATTGGACTGTCGGGCTTGTCGGGCTCCAAGAGCTCGACGAGAGAGTCACCGCTCGCGACGGCGGCGATGCGAGCTCCGTCGGAGTCGGCCAGCGCGATTTCCGGCATCCCCAGAACGTCGCGATAGAAAGGGAGTGCTCGGGCCAGGTCGCTCACGGCAATGCCGATATGAGCGATGCTCGTCCCGCGGTGATCTTTCGGGAGCGTGTCGGGTAGCGAGGGCTCGGGCGGCAGTAGATTAGCATGGGAATTGTAGTGTATCACCGGACTAGCGATCGGCGCGTAACGTGGCCGAGGAGAAACATAAAATGTCGAACACAGTTGAATTGACAGACGCGACTTTCGCGGGCGAGATCGAGAATCATCAGGGTCTCTCCGTGGTGGACTTCTGGGCACCGTGGTGCGGTCCGTGTCGCATCGTTGGCCCGGT
>JBPCQO010000005.1:0-16541 GCA_050998035.1 Gemmatimonadaceae bacterium
GCTGATCGGCCTCTTACCAGCGGACCCCCCTGCACTCTATAATACCGTGCGAGTACAACTTGCTGCGCCCTCCAGCTTATCTCCCACGCGCATGATCCGAATGACGCCCTCACATACCAGCGGGATCACCGCGGCCCTGCTTGCCGCGGTCGTCGCGGTGGCGTGCAGCAGGGCCACTCAGGGAGCGGCTCAGACGTCCAATCAGCCAGCTATTGGCGCTAGTTCCGGCGCTAATACCGCCTCGAATAAGGAGCTCGCGGCACTGGCGAAGGCGCGGTCCGATAGCGCGCTTCAGTCCTACACCGCCGCCGATGCCCGCTTCATGTCCGGCATGATCGGCCACCATGCACAGGCCATCACGATGGCCAGCTGGGCACCCACGCACGGAGCCACCGCGGTGCGGACGCTGGCCGCTCGGATCATCAATTCCCAGCAGGACGAGATCGCCACCATGCAGCAATGGCTCCGCGATCGTGGACAGCCGGTGCCTCAGGCGAACGCCGCGGGAATGAAAATGATGATGAACGGAACCGAGCACACCATGTTGATGCCTGGAATGCTCACCGACGCCCAGATGCGGCAGTTGGACCAGGCTAAAGGAGCAGAGTTCGACCGGCTCTTTCTTACGGATATGATCCAGCACCATCGCGGCGCGGTCTCGATGGTGAAAGATCTGTTCGACACCTATGGCGCCGCGCAGTGCGACCTCACGTTCAAAATCGCCTCCGACATCAACGGGGATCAGACCACCGAGATTGCCCGGATGGAGAAGATGCTCGTTACACTCCTGTTCCAGAGAGGCTCGCAGTGATCGTTCCGTCGCCGACCCCGCAGTCCCACACCCTGCCCGAGGAATTGCCCTTGCCACCCATGTCTCAAACCCGCCTTTCTGTAAGAGCGCTGACGTCGTCCGTCCCTAGACGTGTCACCACCCTGGCGAAGATCTCGCTCGCTGCCGGCCTGATGTCGGCACCGATGGCCAGCATGTCTGCTCAGGCAGCGCCAAACCCAGACCCGCGGGTCGGTCTTCGCGCCGGGCTGATGGACGCCGGCCAGGCATCGTGGAACCTGCATCTATTATCCGCTACTCCGCCCTCAGAGAAGTTCCTTGGGATTACCAACTCGGATCTCGCCTCCACCGGACACTACGCTATCCAGGGGAGCTACGACGGCTATCAGGTCTGGGACATCTCCAATCCGCGCCAGCCCACGCTGAAGACTGCGTACGTCTGCCCGGCATCCCAGAGCGATGTCTCAGTCTATCGTAACCTGCTCTTCGTCTCCGGCGAGGGCCTCACTGGCCGCGTCGATTGCGGCACGCAGGGGGTGAAGGACACGGTCAGCGAGGATCGGCTACGTGGTCTGCGCATCTTCGACATCAGCGACATCAGCCATCCGAAAAATGTCGGCAACGTGCAGACGTGCCGCGGCTCCCACACGCATACGCTGCTGGTCGATCCCAAGGATCCGGCCAACGTCTACATCTATATCTCGGGTTCGTCCCGCGTGCGATCGCCCAACGAGCTCGCCGGCTGCGTTGGTGCGGCGCCTGACAAGGATCCCAACTCAGCGCTCTTCCGCATCGAAGTCATCAAGGTGCCGCTCGCACACCCTGAGCAGGCGGCGATCGTCAGCTCACCACGCATCTTCAACGACCTCACTGCACCAGCCAAGCATGGCGAGGCGCCACAAGACGTCGCCGCGGCTGCGCAGATTGTCGCTGCCGCGCGTGCCCGGGGCGCGTTTACGGCGAGCATTATGGGCATGGAGCGCGTGGTGCCGTCCGTCGTAATTACTCCAATGCTGGACAGCATCGTCAAGGCACGGGGCGGCACCGGAGCGGCCACTGGTGCGGACAGCGCTGCGCTGCGCACAGTGCTGCCCGGGCTCATTGCCAAGGAGTTTGGGGAAGCGGCGGGCACCGGCCCGCACCCGGGTCCCACGCAGTGTCACGACATCACCGTCTATCCAGCTATCGGGCTGGCCGGCGGCGCGTGCGAGGGGTACGGGCTGCTGCTGGACATCCGCGATCCCGCGCACCCCACGCGCCTCGCCGCCGTTGCCGATTCCAACTTCTCCTACTGGCACTCGGCCACGTTCAGCAACGATGGCAGTAAGGTGCTCTTCAGCGACGAGTGGGGTGGTGGCGGACAGCCCAAGTGCCGCGCAACCGACAATCGTGCATGGGGCGCGGACGCAATCTTCACAATTGCCGATGGGGCGTTGCACTTCCAGAACTATTACAAGTTGCCGGCACCGCAGACCCCGCAGGAGAACTGCGTAGCTCACAACGGCTCGCTCATCCCGATTCCGGGGCGTGACGTCATGGTGCAGTCGTGGTATCAGGGCGGCATCTCCGTATTCGATTGGACTGACGCCGCGCATCCGAAGGAAATCGCCTTCTTCGATCGCGGCCCCATCGACTCGACCAAGATGGTCCTGGGTGGGACGTGGTCCGCGTACTGGTACAACGGCGCCATCGTGAGCTCCGAGATCGCTCGTGGACTCGACATCCTGGAGCTGGCGCCGAGTGCGTTCCTGTCGCAGAACGAGATCGACGCGGCCAAGACGGTGGTGTTCGACCATTTCAACCCACAGGACCAGCCCAAGCTGGTCTGGCCGCCCAGCTTCGCGCTGGCACGCGCCTACGTCGATCAGCTCGCGCGGTCCAACGGTGTGGCGACGACGAGGATCTCCGCCGCGCGGCAGACGCTGGCGAGCGCCGAGCATGCGGCGGGATCGCAGAGGAGCAGCGCGTTGACGCGGTTGGCGACGCAGTTGGACGGCGACGCGAGCGGGTCGGCTGATGCAGCCAAGGTACGCATGCTCGCGGGCACGGTGCGGGACCTGGCAGCCGGGTCGCGCTGAGGACCGGACGCAGAACTACATGTATCGGTGCCATTGCGTGAGCTGATCTAGCTCCCGCAATGGCACCAATACGACATCCAGGAGACAGTGAAATCAGCCAGTCTATCCGCATGGACAGCTACTTCCGATGCTCCCGTTGCATCAGTAAGTCTAAAGCTGGTACGACCGGTCGGGACTGGTTGCCTCATGCGCGGCGTACAGCTTCAGCAGCCCGCATCCGGTACACCTATACGCGGCAATCTCGTAACGCTTCGCATTCTCCAACTTCCCAGTCCACAAACCAGAGTGCGCTCTGCCTGCGACCCACTCGCTCGGCTGAACTCCGTTCCTCCGATAGTCGGCCACCGTCCCCGCTTCCATTGGTGAGTCGCACTCGGCGCACACCTTCGAGTCTTGTTCCATCGATCTCCTCAGCGAGTTGATTTCAGTGTCTGGCCCTATTCGGGAATAATCTATGGCTCGTGGTCATTGGGGCGAGACCCCGCGTGAGTCGCTGCCCATACGCCTCGCGCCTCGCACCGATTGCGTCCGAATGTTCCCTCACGTACCTTCCATGAGCACCATAAACACCGATCGCCCGACCACCAGGCCGGGCGTTCCTTTTTTATTCGCGTCCATGATCGCGCGTCCATGATCGAAGAACTAAAGGTCAAGCTCGGCGCCGAGGTCGAGAAGCTCCAGCACGAGCTGAACGTGATCCTCCCGAACGAGATCCGCAAAGCGGTTGAGCTGGGCGACCTCCGGGAGAACTCGGAGTACAAGGCCGCGCTGGAGCGCCAGCAATTCGTTCAGGCACGCCTGGGCCAGTTGCGCCAGCGGCTGTCCAAGCTGTCGCAGATCGATATCGCGCAGATCTCGCACGACGCCATAGGGCTCGGGTCCGCGGTCACGGTTGAGGATGAGAAGACGGGCGCCCGCGAAGAGTACAAACTCGTGTTCGGAGACGTGGACTTCGAGGAAGGGCACGTCTCCATGTCCTCCCCCATCGGAAAGGCGCTGGTGGGACGGACCGTTGGAGAGACTGCAATTCTCAAGCTCCCGGCGTCGATTCGCAGGCTCAAGATCCTTGACCTCAAGACCATTCACGATCTCGCAACCTGAGAACGTATGAATCGGCAGACGGCACAGCGATGGCGCTTAACTGTCGCAGCACTGGCGTTCCTTTCAGCTTGCACGGCACATCGGTACGATAACACCGCGCAGCGCTCCGGAGTTGCGGAAGCAGCCGGTGTCACCAGTGTCAGGGTGATCGCTGGCGCTGGATGGCTTCGGGTAGCAGGGCGGCCCGGGATCACTCAGATCCACGTCAGTGGTATCGCTCACGCCAGCTCCGAGGCGTTCCTGGAGCATGTCCGGCTCACGGTCACGCGGTCGGGAAGCGTGGTCGAGATCTCGGCCCAGGTCCCCGACGAGCCTCAGTCGATCGGGCAAGCGGCAGCGCTGGACCTGTCCGTGGAGGTCCCATCCACGATGGCTCTCAACATTACGGATCAGAGCGGCGAGACGATCATCCACAACGTTGGCCCGCTGACGATCGTGGATAACGGCGGCGGACTGGAGATCGAGGGTGTCACCGGAGACCTGGACGTTACCGACGGCGCCGGCGAGCTCCAGGTGTCTGACGTACACGGTCAGGTTTACATTCGCGACGGGGCAGGCGCGATTTACGTCTCCAACGTCCACGGTTCGGTCAATATCCCCAAGGACGGCTCCGGCGAGATCCAGGTTTCAGAAGTCACTGGAGATCTGACGATCGGGGCAAAGGAGTCCGGCGAGGTGTCGGCCCGTGACGTTGGGGGCAACTTCGTCGTCGATGCGAAGGGCAGCGGGTCTGTGGAGTATCACGGTATCAAGGGACACGTTTCGGTTCCCGTCCATACGAAGTGACCTTCACGAAGTGATCTGCTCCCCGTTGTGGCCGCTCGGCGCCCTTGAAAATTCTGGGTTGCCGGTTTCCCGAGTCACTCTTACCTTGGGGCCTGCATGACTGCTCTACCGATCTCGATCCAACGCACTACCAAGCACTTGGCTGCCGCCGCTCTGGGCATCGGCCTGCTGGCTGCGCCCTTATCGGCTCAGGTGACCCTGACCCGTCCAAAACCGGTCGCCATGCCTCGGCCCTTCGCCCGGCTCAGCGCCTCGGCACAATCCATCCGCGACTCTCTCGTCTCACTGACTCGGCTCCAGCTTGGCGTACCATATCGCCGCGGCGAGGCGTCACCGGAAGCGGGGTTTGATTGCAGCGGGTTGGCCAAGTACGTGATGGCTCGGTTCGGCGCTCGCCTCCCTCGCACCTCGCACGAGCAGGCGTTGGCCGGCCGGAAGATCGAGCGCAACATCGCCGCGCTCAAGCCTGGCGACCTGCTCACCTTCGGTCACGGTAGGCGCGTCTCGCATGTTGCCATCTACATCGGCGACGGCCGTTACGTCCATGCCCCAGTCCCGGGGAGCACCGTCCGTGAAGAGTCGCTCGCGAACACCAAGGCCAGCTGGTGGAAAGGCGCCCGCCGAGTGATCGCGCTGGATGATCCGTCCAGCGCGGACTCGGTTGTGAACTAGAACGCTTTGGCGCCAGCCTCGGCTACTTCCTGGTCCTGCTTGCCCATACCGCCGCTCACACCGATCGCGCCAACGACCTGGCCGTCGCGCCTGAGCGGAATCCCACCGGCAAAGATCATCACCCGGCCGCCGTTGGAGGTATGGATCCCGAAGAACTGCTCACCCGGCTGGCTCAGCTTGGCCAGATCCTTGGTCGAGACATCGAATGCGCGTGCGGTCCATGCCTTGTCTATCGAGATGTGGATACTGCCAGCCCAGGCACCGTCCATCCGGACGTGAGCGACGAGATTGCCGCCGACATCCACCACGGCAATGTTCGACTTCTCGCCAATGTCCATCGCCTTTTTCTCGGCGGCCTCGATGATCTTGCGCGCCTCGTTGAGCGTGATCGTTCCAACAGTCATTTTATCACCCATCCGATTGCCTCGTCTACAGTGTTCGTCGTCTGCCGATCGTTGTGAACGGCAGCGGCAGTACTGCATGGGCGGCGCCACGAGCTGTGAGCGAGCGTAAGTACGCGTAAGTACACGTAGGTACTCATCGCTCAAGAGGAAACCCGTCGCTCCAAATCCTCCACAATTCTCTCGCACAGCGCATGCGTTTCGAGTGAGTCGCGCGCCGACGGGGCGGGGTCGCCATTCTCCCTCACGCAGTCGAGGAAGTGCTGCACGATTTGCGGAAAACCGCGCTGGTAGAGAACGGTCTCCCAATTACCAAAGTGATGCACCGCCTCTTCACCGTCTGCGTAGTACACCGTCGTGCTCAGCCCTCTCACCAGCCACTTGTTGCCGGGTGCCATGACTTCCAGGATCTCTTCGGTGATGCCACTGTCCCGGTTCATGATGCCAATCATGCTGCAATCACCGCTGTCCAGCTGAACGATCACGTCATGCAACTGACCACCAGGAGCGGCCCCGCATACTCGCCCCGATATCCGCACGTTCTCGATCCCGACTGGGGTGGGGGCGAAGAATCTGAGCGTGTCAATCACATGGATGAAGTCGTCGAAAACAAAGCTTCGGATGATCTCAGGGAGCAGGGTCCGGTTCTTCTGTAACAGCACCATGCGCGGTATACACGTTTCCTGAAGCCGCGAGTACATCGGTGCGAACCGTCGGTTGAAGCCGACCATTAGAATGCGCCCTACAGTCTCCGCGATTTCCACGAGTCGCTCAGCTTCGCCATAGCTGTACGCGATTGGCTTGTCCACGTACACGTGAATGCCCGCTCGCAACAGTTTGGCCGAAACGGCCACGTGGGATTCGGTGGACGTGTGCACGAACGCTGCATCTATATGCATGCCCAGCAGATCATCGACGCTGGCGGCAGTCTCGCTCACACGATACGACCTGGACAGCGCGCGCAGCCTCTCCTGGTTTCGCGTGCAGAACACGAGCTCCACGTCGTCACGGGCAGTGAGTACAGGAAGGTACGCCTTCTGGGCAATCGATCCCAATCCGACCACCGCGATCCGCGTGGTGCTTCGCACAGGTTCTGCGTCCGTCATCAACCGACCCACGCTCATGCGATCGCCTAAATCGCGCAGCTTCCGTCCTCGCACTCCTCGAGCGCAGCCGAGGTCGTGGACGTAGCTGACGCAGCAACGGTTGCAGCGCCTGGTGACGTGCCTGGTGAGGTGCTTGGTGACTCTGCTGTCTCGCTCCAGGCCTGCCGCAGCGCATCCAGCAACGCTTCCGGCGGCTGCGCGCCCGACACGCCATACCGCTCGTCAATAGCGAAGAACGGTACGCCGGTGACGCCGAACGAGTGCGCGCGCTCCTCGTCTGCACGCACCGCACTGGTGAACGCCGCGCTGTCCAACATCTCGCGTGTAGCATCGGCATCCAGACCTACATCGGTGGCGAGGCGTACCAGTACTTCGGGCTCGCCAATCGCTTCGCCGTCGGTGAGATAGGCGCCGAATAACCGCTCCACCATCGCGTCGCGCCTACCCTCTGTCGCGGCAAAGTGGATGAGCCGATGGGCGTCGAAGGTGTTGCCGACCCGCACGCGGTCAAAGCGGAAGTCCAGTCCTTCTTTCTTCGCCTCGGCGGTCATGGTGGCGTCCATCTCCTTCGCGCGATCGAGTGGAACGCGGTACTTGGCCGCCAGCCGCTCCGCCTGCGATTCCGGGTAGCTGCGCCTGGCGGTGGGGTCGAGCTCGAAACTGCGCCACACGACTTCCACCTCGTCGCGATGTGTGAAGCTGACCAGAGCGCGCTCGAAGCGACGCTTGCCGATGTAGCACCAGGGGCAGGCTATGTCCGACCATATCTCGATGTTCATGATGATTTCTCCCTTTCCTGACTGTATTCGTTCTCGCAATGTGGTGCAAATATCAAGCAAGTCGGGCACCCGCATCGGGCCTGGGCTCGGACCAGTCGACGGTCGTGCGAGCACGGCCTCGCGGGCCAGGAAACCATTCGTTGCCAACTGGCATCAAATAGCTGACCCCAACCGAGAAGCTACATGCTGGCTCTGAGCTTGATCGCCACCGTCCCGATGCTGCTAGCTCCCGCCGCAGCGCCTGCTCACCTGCGCGATGTCACGGCGCCGCGCTCCGGCGTTGCCAGCGCCACCGGCGCAACCACTGTGCGCATCGTGGCGCGCGCTGGATACCTGCACATCCAGGGACGCGCCGGACTCGGTGAGGTCCGGGCGCAGGGAACCGCACGCGCTTCCAGTAGTGATGTGCTCAAGCAGGTGCAGCTAGTCGTCAAGCGCTCGGGAAGCGTCGTGGAGGTCACCGTGGTCACACCCGACCAGGATCATTTGGCCTTCTTCAACAACTACTCCGCGTCGCTGGATCTCACCGTCGAGGTACCAACAAACCTCGCTCTCGACGTTTCGGACGGAAGTGGTGATACGATCATCCGCGGTACCGGGCCGCTGAAGTTCAGCGATGGATCGGGTGACACGGACATCGACGGGGTCGCGGGTGATCTCTCCATCGACGATGGGTCTGGCGACATTATCGCCCGGAACATTCGCGGAAACGTTCACGTGGTAGATGGCTCGGGTGACATGACCCTGTCCAACGTGGGCTCGGTGGACATAGCGAGCGACGGATCAGGCGACGTACACGTCGATCACGTTACCGGTGACGTATCAATAGGCTCCAAGGGATCGGGCCACGTGGAGGTCGCCTCTGTGGGCGGGAACTTCACTGTTGGGTCCAAGGGGAGCGGGTCCATTCACTACGAGGACGTCAAGGGCAGGGTGGACGTTCCGGAACGATACCGGCGCTGATTTGGCTCATTTTGCGCCGAGTTCGCGCTGATTTGGCACCCAGCCAAACTGGCCACATGGAGCTCGGCGCGCTCTGTTGGCACTATTCCGGGAGCGTGTCTAACTTCCTTTCATGCCCACCTTTGGAAATGGGCGCCGAGTGGCCGTGGTCGCTGGCGTGCGCACTCCGTTCACTCGAGCCGGAACGGCGTTCAAGGCGATCTCCGCTATCGAGCTCGTTAAGTACTGTGTCGCGGAGCTGATCCAGCGCACCAATCTCACCGGCAAGGAAGTCGATGCACTGGTCTTCGGCACGGTGGTGCCGAACGTCATCGCGCCCAACATCGCGCGCGAAGTATCCCTCATGCCGCTCCTTCCCAAAGGGGTACAGGCATTCTCGGTGAGTCGCGCGTGTGCATCGGCCAATCAGGCGATCACCGACGGCGCGGACCAGATCGTGCTAGGCCACGCCGACGTCGTGATCGCGGGCGGCGCGGAATCTCTGTCCAACGTCCCCATCCTACACTCGCGCGGCTTTGCCGATGCACTGGTCTCTGCATCGCGCGCGAAATCGGTCACCGCGCGTCTCGGCGCGCTTGCACGACTCCGTCCTCGTGATCTTGTTCCGGTAACGCCGGCCATCGCGGAGCCCACAACGGGGGAGACGATGGGGCAGAGCGCCGAGAAGATGGCCAAGATCAATGATATCTCGCGCGAGGATCAGGACCACTTCGCTCTGCGTTCGCACCGGCTCGCCGCGGCCGGCACCGCTGACGGCCGGCTCACGGCGGAGATTGCACCTATAGTCGTGCCGCCTCGCTTCGAGTCCGTGGTTACAGTGGACAACGGCGTGCGCGAGGACACTTCGTACGACAAGCTTGCGTCGCTCAGGCCAGTGTTCGACAAGCGGTATGGAACCGTCACGGCGGGCAACTCGTCACCGCTCACCGACGGCGGTGCCGCAATACTCCTGATGAGTGAGGACGCCGCCAGATCACTGGGCTACACCCCACTCGGCTACATCAAGTCGTACGCGTACGCCGCACTGGATCCGGGTGAGCAGCTGCTGATGGGCCCGGTACTCGCTGCGCCCATCGCACTGGCGCGTGCCGGTCTCACGCTCGAGGACATGGATCTGGTGGAAATGCACGAAGCGTTCGCGGCGCAGGTGCTCAGCAACCTCAAGGGGTTCGAGTCGCAGGCGTGGGCCGAGCGCGGCGGATTTGATCGGCCGGTGGGCGAAGTGGATCGCGCGCGACTCAACGTGATGGGCGGCTCGATCGCGATCGGGCACCCGTTTGGCGCGACTGGAGCGCGAATCACGACGACACTTCTGGACGAGCTGAACAGACGCGACGCGCGGTACGGATTGATGACTGTGTGCGCAGCCGGCGGGCTCGGCTTCGCGATGGTGCTGGAGCGAGATGTATGACCGCAGCCAACACAACCGGCAGCACGAATAGCAGCACAACCGGCGCGTCGCCGTTTGCTATTTCCATAGAGATGCACGACGACATCGCGGTCGTGATCCTGGATCTGCCGAACGAGCCGGTGAACAAGATCAACCGGGCGGTGAAGGACGAGATGGCGATGATGTTCGACCGTTTGGATCGCGACGACAGCATACGCGGCGCGGTGCTCATCAGCGGCAAGTCGGACAACTTCATTGCCGGCGCTGACATCGACGAGTTTCTGCAGATTGAGAGCGCCGCTGACGCGGAGCGCATGAGTCGGGCAGGGCAGGCGCTGGTGGAGAACTTTGAGACATCGCGCATACCGTTCGTGGCCGCAATTCACGGCTCGTGCATGGGCGGTGGTCTGGAAGCGGCGCTCGCATGCAAGTGGCGCATCGTCAGTGATCATCCCAAGTCGGTGCTTGCGCTTCCGGAAGTGCAGCTCGGGCTCATCCCCGGGGCCGGCGGAACGCAGCGCCTGCCGCGCCTCATCGGGGTGCGCGCCGCGCTGGACATGATCCTTACCGGCAAGAACATACGCGCAAAGAAGGCGTTGCAAATTGGACTGGTGGACGAGATGGTGCATCCAGCCATTCTCAAGCGCATCGCGATCGAGCGCGCACGCGATCTGGCAGAAGGGAGGCGCAAGCGTCAGAGCCACTCTGGCGGTGCTGCGGGACTCTTTCTGGACGACAATCCGGTTGGACGCAACATCGTCTTCAAGAAGGCGCGCGAGGAAACGCTGGCCAAGACGCACGGACACTTCCCCGCGCCGTTAGCCGCGATCTCCGCGATCGAGATCGGATACACGCGCGGCGTTCCGGCAGGCTTTCGCGAGGAAGCTCATCTGTTCGGCGAGCTCGCCGCGACCGACGTGTCGAAGCAGCTCATCTTTCTCTTCTTTGCGACCAACGCGCTCAAGAGGGACAGCGGTCTTCCAGATGGACGAGTTGCCGCACCGCTGCCCGTGGACAAGCTCGGAATTCTTGGCGCCGGTTTCATGGGCGCCGGCATCGCGTCGATCGCGGTGCAGCAGTCCACACTGGTGCGGATGAAGGACGCCGATTGGGGCCGCGTAGCCAAAGGAGTTGGTGCGGTGAGCGGCGTGCTGAAGGACCGGCTGAAGAAGCGCCAGATCACCAGGATTCAGTACGGCGACCTGATGGCGCTCGTGGGCGGCACCGTGGATTATTCGGGCTTCTCCAACACCGATCTCGTGATCGAGGCAGTGTTCGAGGACCTTGCGGTGAAGCAGGCGGTGCTGCGTGAAGTGGAGCCCGTGATGCGTCCGGATGCGATCTTCGCCACCAACACCAGCACGATCCCGGTGACGCAGATCGCGCAGGCTGCGTTGCGTCCGGAGCGCGTGCTCGGGATGCACTTTTTCTCGCCAGTCCCCAAGATGCCGCTGCTCGAAGTGATAGTGACGGCGGAGACGGCCGACGAGGTCACCGCGACCGCGGTTGCGTACGGGAAGAAATTGGGCAAGACGGTGATAGTAGTGCGCGACGGTCCTGGCTTTTACGCCAACCGCATCCTCACGCCGTACGTCAACGAAGCAGGGCGGCTGCTCGATGAAGGCGTGGCGATCGAGGCGATCGATCGTGCGCTGGTCGACTTTGGTTTTCCGGTGGGGCCGATCACGCTCATCGATGAAGTGGGCCTTGATGTAGCGGGCAAGGCCGGCCAGATCATGTTCGAGTCGTTCGGTGCTCGCTTAACGCCGGCCGAGTCGGTGCGCAAGGTTATTGAGGCGGGTCGGTACGGGCGCAAGATGAAGAAGGGATTCTATCTGTACGATGAGAACGGCAAGAAGAGCGATGTGGACCTGTCGGTGTATGAGATTTTTGCTCCCGGTCGCGAGCGTAGCCAACTGCCGCAGATGGACATCCAACGTCGCACCGTGTACGCGATGTTGAACGAGGCGGCGCGGTGTCTGGAGGATGGAATCATCCAATCGCCGCTGGACGGCGACGTCGGGGCTGTGTTCGGGATCGGGTTTCCGCCATTTCGCGGTGGTCCATTCCGGTACATGGATAGCATCGGTGCGGCGGCGCTCGTGGATCAGCTGGACGAACTGAATGACCGGTACACGGGGCGCTACGAGCCAGCGTCGATCCTGCTCCAGATGGCGCGTGGCAACGCGCGGTTCTACCCCAACGGCTAACCCTCGCCACATGATCCCACGATTGTCGCTGGGGCGGACGCTGGTCCGTCCCCCGTCATCTCTAGCCGTTGGTGCAGCGATAGCACTGACTGCGCTCGCAGCGCCAACAGTGCACGCTCAGGCAACATCGGTGATGCGGAACACGGTGTCGCCGCAGGATTCTGCGGCTGCGGCACAGCTCACTGTGGACAGAATCTTCAGGAGCGGCGAGTTTCGTACGGCCACGTTGCCCGAGACGCACTGGCTCAAGGACGGCGTGTCGTTCATCGACGTACGCGCGGCGAACGGAGGCTCCGGGAGCGAGGTCATTCGCACCGACGCCGTAACAGGGAAGACGACGGTGCTGATACCTGCCTCCGCGCTCGTTGGCAGCGACGGAAAGTCGTTGCAGGTGGAGGACATGACGCTGTCCGACGACGAGACCAAGGCGCTCTTGTTTCACGATTCGGAGCGAGTCTGGCGTGCGAACACAAAGGGGCAGTGGACAGTGGTGGATTTCACCACGCGCAAGCTCACGCCGATTGCACCGAATACGCCGGCCAAGATGTTCGCCAAGTTCTCTCCCGACAATCGACGCGTGGCGTACGTGCGGAACAACAATCTCTTTGTCTGGGATCTGGCCAGCGGTACCGAGCGCCAGCTCACGAGCGATGGATCGGCCAACATTATCAATGGCACCACTGACTGGGCGTACGAGGAAGAGCTCGACCTGCGCGATGCTTTCCGCTGGAGCCCGGACGGTGCGCACCTCGCGTTCCTGCGCCTGGATCAGGCGCAGGTCCCGACGATGACCCTCGTCAATCAGACGGATTCGCTGTACCCGATCATCGAGCAGTACAAGTATCCCAAGGCCGGCGAGCCGAACTCCAAGGCGCGCATCGGCGTTGTCGGTGTTGACGGCGGCGCGACGCGTTGGATCGACACCGGAAACGACAGCCTCGTCTATCTCCCGCGTCTGGGATGGGTCAGTGCTGACTCCGTGTGGGTGGAGCGTCTGCCGCGCAGACAGAACCGTGCGGAACTCTTGATCGCGAGCATCGCGACCGGCCGCACTCGGATCATTCTCGCCGATAGCGACTCTGCGTATGTGGATGTGATCGATCCTGTGTGGGTGAACAACAACAGACAGGTACTGGTTCTTTCGGACAGGAGCGGGTGGCGACAGCTGTATCTGTACAATCGGGACGGAAGACTTGTGCGTCAGATCTCCAAGGATGGAGCCGACGTGACCGGTGTGTTCGGCGTGGATGACAGAACGGGATCGGTGTACGTCCGCGAGGCCGCACCGACGCCCACTCAGTCACAGATCTACCGGTACACACTGGATGGCAGCAGCGGTGCGCGGGTGAGCACGCTCGCGGGTTCGTACAACATGAGCCTAGCACCCGGTGGTAGATACGCCGCGGTGACGCGCTCGACGCTGAACACGCCGCCGACGATGACGCTGCACGAGCTACCTACAATGCGCGAAGTACGCGTGCTGGGCGACAATTCCAAGTTGGCCGCCAACCTGGTCACGCTCGGGATCGCGCCCGCGACGTTCCTCCAGATCCCCTCGGCCGACGGTCACACAATGCTGGACGCGTACCGCATGGTTCCGGCGAATTTCAACCCGAAAAAGAAATACCCGGTGCTGATGTACACCTACGGCGGTCCGGCCATTCCGCAGGTGTTGGACGCATGGTCGGGGAGTCGCTGGTTGTTTCACCAGATGCTCGCCCAGCACGGCTACGTCGTTGTGGTCGCCGACAATCGCGGTGCGGCGTGGCGCGGGCGCGACTTCCGCAAGATGACGCAATATCATCTCGGGCTGGCGGAATCGGACGACCAGATCGCGGTGGCGAAGTGGCTAGGGCAGCAGCCGTGGGGTGACGCCAAGCGAGTGGGCATCTGGGGCTGGAGCTACGGTGGTTACAACACCGCGATGAGTGCGTTCCGCGGCGGCAGTGTGTTCCGCATGGCCATGTCGGTCGCACCGGTCACGGACTGGCGCTTCTACGACTCGATCTATACCGAGCGATTCATGTGGACGCCGCAGGAGAACGTGCAGGGCTACAAGGTGAGCGCGCCGCTCAACTACATCAACGGGCTCACCGCCAAATATCTGCTCATCCACGGTACCGGGGACGACAACGTTCATCCGCAGAACTCCTTCGTTCTGGCCCAGGCGCTGCAGGTCGCGCGCAAGCCGTTCGAGATGATGGTTTTCCCGAACAAGACCCACGCCATCTCCGGCCCCGGTGGGACGCTCACCGTGTACAGCCTGCTGGAACGCTTCGTCCTGGAGAACCTGTGATGCTCGTGAGACATACCAGAGCGGCCGGCGCGCTCGTCAGCACCATCGCCGTATGCGCTACCGCAGCAGGCGTCACTGCCTGCGCACCACGCATTGATCCGACCGGTGCGTCCGTTGCTGTTTCCGTGCGCTCGCCGGCGACGCGTGCGGAGGCGAGTAACTACACCCAGACGTCCAGCTACGGCGACGTTCGGGCGTTCATAAACACACTCCGCGCGCGGAACAACACGCTCGCCTTCGGCAGCATCGGCCGGACCAACCAGGGGCGCGACATTCCCTACATCATCGCGTCGCGCCCAATGGTCTCCACGCCGGAGCAGGCGCGCGCACTCGGGCGTCCGGTGGTGTACGTGAACGCCAACATTCACGCGGGTGAGGTGGAGGGAAAGGAGGCGCTGCTCGCACTGGTGCGCGACCTGTCGGACCAACGCGGGACGAACGTGCTCGATTCCATCGTCCTGATCGCAGTCCCCATCTACAACGCGGATGGAAACGAGAGGTTCAAGCCGCAGTCGATAAACCGCACCGAGCAGAACGGTCCGGAGCTTGTGGGTGAGCGTGCGAACGCGCAGGGGCTGGACCTCAACCGTGATTACATCAAGGCCGAGGCGCCGGAGACACGAGCATCGCTAGCCATGTTCGACGCTTGGGATCCAGACGTGTACGTCGATCTGCATACCACCGACGGGAGCTACCACGGTTACGCGCTCACATATTCGCCGTCGCTCAATCCGGCGTCGTACGCGGCGGCTTTCGCCGGCGCGCTGACGCGGGACACCATCCTCCCCGAGCTACGTGCCCGGATGCAGCGCCACGGGATCGCGGTATTCGACTACGGTAACTTCGACAGTGGGTACGAGGAGCATGACATCGCCGACACGGTGAAGCATGGCTGATACACGTACGATCACAGACCTCGCTTCGGCACCAACTACTACGGTCTGCGCGGCCGAGTCTCAATCCTTAGTGAGGCGTACTCACACGACCCGTTCAGGCGCCGGGTCGCGTCGACGTATGCTTTCACCCGCGAGATCCTGTCGGCCGCGGCCCGGCACGCGGGCGCTCTCACCCGGCAGCGCCAGACGGCCAATAGCGTCGCAGGTGCAACCGTTCCTGTACGCGCGGAGCTTACCAAGCACCCGTTCGACGCGCCGGTCACGTTCGAGATCCTGCGCCACACAGGCGACTCAGCGGTTACCCAGCCCGGCGTTCCAGCGGGTGTCCGTCGTACGGGGCGCTTTATCACGCAGATCATGCCGGTGTACGATCGGTTCGAGCCGACGCTTGCAGTGGCTCCGCAGGGTGCGTATTGGGTTCCGGAAGGGTACACGCACGTTCTGGACGCCCTACGAGAGCACGGTGTCGGAATCGCGGCGATTGCGAGTGTTCTTCCCACCGGCTCACGCGTTCAGGAATTTGTGGTAGACTCCGTCACCAGTGCTGCTCGCCCGTTCCAGGGCCACCGGGAGACCAGGGTTCGTGGCCACTGGCGGGCGGCGGGACCGCAGGCGGCATCGCAAACTGGAACACCGCCCGGGCGCGGCTTCGTGGTGAGCGGTGCGGGGCGCTTCGGGCCGCTTACCGCCTACCTGCTGGAGCCCGAGTCGGATGACGGTCTGCTAGATTGGAACTTCTTTGATTCGGCGCTCGCACCCGGCAAGGTTTACCCCGTGCTCCGCCTCACGCCCTGATCATACCCTGATCAATGCTTCGATAGATGCTTCGTAACGCGCTCCTTTACCTGTCCAATCAGCCCAAGGTTTTCAAGTTCGTCAGGACGAACAAGATCGCCAAGGGATTCGCCTCCCGCTTTGTTGCCGGTGAGACGCTCGACTCCGCTGTCGTTGCGGTTCGCGAGCTGAACAAGCGCGGCATCACGGCGTCGCTCGATCTGCTTGGTGAGAGCGTGCACAACGAGAGTGAGGCGCGGGCCGCGGGCGCGGAATATCTCAAGATCCTGGACCGTATC
>JBPCQO010000041.1:0-4934 GCA_050998035.1 Gemmatimonadaceae bacterium
GCGTGGATCACCCTCGCAGATCAGCTCGCGAATACCCGGCCGTACTGGCGGATGTAGAGCCAAAGCGAGTAGACCGTCAGGACGACGGCGGAGACCATTGCCAGCGCACCAACGGTGCCATTAAACACCGCGAACGCGCGCCATGCCGGTGAATCCCACCCGCGCTCGAGTGCCACGCTCTGTATTGCGAACCAGAAAAAGGCAGATCCGACCCAGAGCGACTGGAATCCCGTCTTCCATTTGGCAGGACCGATCGCGGAAATTACGTGTCCCTTCCGAGCCGCCGACTGCCTGAAAACCGTCATGAACAGCTCGCGGCTGACGATCACAGCCACCACCCACCATGGGAGCGGGACCGAGCCGAGTGGGGTGACGAACGCGAACGTGGACGCCTGGCCCGTGCGGTCGAGCAGCGGCGCCAGCCAGTTGGCGCGGCCGGCCATGAGGATGCTCATCGGGATGAGCGTCGCGAACAGCAGCGCCTTGTCCGCGAGCGGGTCGAGCAGACGGCCCAGGTTAGTGACGCTGTTGCGGCTGCGGGCCAGGTGACCGTCGTAGTAGTCGGTCACGGCGGCTATAACGTACAGAGCGAACGCGGTGAAACGCACGGCCGATGACGGATAGAACGGCAGCACCCCGATAAAAGGTGCTGCCGCTATACGGCCCACGGTAATTGCGTTCGGCAGGTTCATTTATGCTGGTGACTTCCACGCTGGTGACTGCTACGCTAACGACTTCTACGCTAATGACTTCAGTACGAGCTTGCTCACGGCCTTGAGTGTATCAAACACTCCGTCGCCCTGAACCGCAACTGCCTCGAAGTAAGGAGCATGGCCCACCCACTCACCCGTGGGGAGCTGTTCGGTCAGATTCTCATTGGCGTGGTATGGGTCCGGCGTCAGCATCTGCCGCGACGAATCCTCGACTTCCCACCCCGGGTTCAGCGCTTCCTGCAGCTCGGCCAGCGGCGCGGCGTTGGACAGGTCCCGTTTGTTGTACTGGATAACGAACGGCATCTTGGTGAGATCGTACCCATACTCGGCCATGTTGTCGTACAGGTTCTGCATCGACTCGAAGTTGGCTTCCATTCGGTCGAGCTGAGAATCCGCGACGAACACCACTCCATCCACATTCTTGAGGATGAGCTTGCGACTGGCGTTGTAGTAGACCTGACCGGGGACGGTGTACAGGTGGAACCGCGTCTTGAACCCGCGGATGGTACCGAGGTCCACCGGCAGGAAATCGAAGAAGAGCGTGCGCTCGGTCTCCGTCGCCAGAGAAATGAGCTTTCCGCGCGTGTCCGGCTTCACCTTGCCGTAGATGAACTCGAGATTGGTAGTCTTGCCGCCAAGTCCCGGACCGTAGTACACGATCTTGCAGTTGATCTCGCGGGACGCGTAGTTGATCATCGACATCGCGCGCTACCAGTTAAAGAGCTCGTCGATTTCCGCCTCTGCGCCGTTGAGCAGCTTGGGGCGGGACGAACCCTCATCGCGCCCGCGCGAGAAGATCACGTCGAACAATGCGGTCAATTCTTGAACGGCCTGTTTCATTCGCAGTCGCACGAGTCCTAGAGTGGTGCGGTTGTCAAACAAGATGACAAGAATCAACCGCCGCGCCACGTCGGCGAGGTAGATGGATTCTTTTTCACCCTGATGAAACAGCGTGCTGAAGTCGGTCTCTCCGACGAGCTTCGCCAGCTGATCGTTGGCACTGAAATCTGCGGCAGTAAGTGTGGCGAACGCCGTCGCGTCGAAGGTGGGCTGCTCACCGACGGTGGCCACCAGCTGCCCGGATCGGTCAACCAGCAGCACTGAGCGCGAGTTGGTGTCAGCGAGGAACCGCTGCAGCGACTGAGCGATCGCGGCAAAGTCGTCCTCGGTGAACGACCACGTGCCCGACCCGCCTCCCGACCT
Organism: Gemmatimonadaceae bacterium; assembly: GCA_050998035.1. Classification (GTDB taxonomy): domain Bacteria; phylum Gemmatimonadota; class Gemmatimonadetes; order Gemmatimonadales; family Gemmatimonadaceae; genus Fen-1247. The sequence continues at coordinate 1,917 of JBPCQO010000041.1, forward strand.
ACTTCCCCCTGCTGTCATGCTGATCTCCGGCTAGGCCAGGGCCTGTTCGACTGCGCGTAGCATCCTGACGGCCCGGCCCCGAAGTGTGGGGCGCGCCTCCCACGCGATGTACTCGCGGAGGAGCTGGGCCGTCGCAATGGACGGGCGCCCGGCAAGCTGGCCGAGCGCCGCGAACCGTCGCAACGGATGACGACTGAACAGGTCCCTTCGGTACGCGTGCTGCGCGCCGCTCCAGCCGAGCGCACCGGCCACGATACCGCCGATCACACCAATGACCAACCAATCCCTGTTACGATCCACTACATCACCCTCCGGGCTGACAGAGCCTGCGCGATGGTGACGCCGTCAGCGTACTCCAGGTCACCGCCCACCGGAAGCCCGCGCGCAATGCGTGTCACGGTGAGCGGGTATGCCGACAGGCGGCGCTGGAGATACAGCGCAGTCGCCTCGCCCTCAATGCTGGGATTGGTGGCGAGAATCACCTCCCGAATCTCACCGGTCGCGACCCGGCTCTCCAGATCGGTGACGTTGAGATCTTCTGGACCGATTCCGTCCAGCGGAGACAGCCTGCCGCCGAGCACGTGGTAGGTACCACGAAACTCGCCCGCTCGCTCGATCGCACTGATGTCGGATGCCTCTTCAACAGCGCAGATCATGGCGGCATCGCGTCGTGGATCAGCGCAGATGTGGCACAACTCGGCTTCTGTCAGGTTGTGGCACTGAGCGCACGGATGGATGCGCTCGGAGATAGTCACGAGCGCTTCGGCCAGTCTGCGGCTCTGTGCTGGAGATTGCTTGAGCAGATGGTACGTGAGGCGAAGCGCGGTCTTTCTACCAATCCCCGGTAGCTTGGACAGCTCAGTCGCCAGATCGTCAATGGCTGACACTCAGATGGGAAGCTTGAACGGGAGATCCAGGCCGCCGGTGAGCTTCCCCATCTCGGACGCGGCCAGTTCGGCAGCTTTCTTCTGCGCATCGCGTACCGCGATAAGCACCAGATCTTCCAGCATCTCCACATCAGATGCGTTCACGATGCTGGGATCGATCGTGATTTGCGTCACCTGCCCCTTTCCGTCTGCGGTGACCGTAACCATGCCACCGCCAGCGGTCGCGGAGACGGACTGCTTCTCGAGCTCGTCCTGAATTTCCTGGAGGCGGCTCTGCATCTGCTGCGCTTGCTGCATGAGCTTCATGAAGTCAGCCATTTTCAAATCTACCGAGTTAGTCCAGCAATTCGAGGTCGAGTGCGTCGATCGCAGCGCCCAGTACGGGATCTTTCGATCGGAGTGTATTGGCGCGCGCTGTGCGCATTTCCTCATCGGTCAGCCGAGTCGGCGCGGCCTGCGCGGTAGCTTCCATGGCTGAGCGCATGGCCGACAGCGGCGCGGTCGATGACCGGGCGCGGGATGCTGGGGCGGCACGCACGGGAGCAGAGGATGACGAAGCACCAGCGGTAGTGGAAGTCGCGGTGGAGGTGGCATCCTTCGGCTGCGGCTGCGTCTGTACATTCGCATTTGCATTGCCAAGCGCCGTGCGCCAGTCAGTGGCCGGCGATGGAGATTCGGTTGCAGCCGTCGGAGACCCCAATGACGGGGTCGAGGGAGTTCTTGGAGACGCTACTGCTCCGCTGCTGTGCACCGGATCGGTGCCCAAACCACGCAGCACATCTTCGAGCGAAAGCGTACGGTCCATCAGTGCGAAACGGACGAGCAGAAGCTCGACCAGAAGTTGCTGCTGGCCACTCTTACGGAAACGCGGCTCCAGGTCGCTGAGCGCACTGAGCATGCGAAGCACGTCACCCGCGGCAAGGCGGGACGAGTTCGCACGAAGGCGCTCGACCGCGTGGGCGGACACGTCGGTTGCGGTTCCGCCGAGCAGCACGGTGAGCTGTGCGCGTAAAACGTCGGCGAAGCCAGCGAGGAAACCGGCAAAGTCTATTCCCTCGTCGGCCAGGCGCCGAACCGCGGGGAAGACATCGCCTGCGCGCCCCTCAACGATGACGTCGAGCATGCGGAGGTACTCGTCTTCCGGGACCAGGCCGAGTGCGGTGCGCACCGCTTCCGAAGAGACTCGACCTTCTCCGAGCGAGATGACCTGATCGGCGAGTGACAGGGCGTCGCGCATGGAGCCGTCGGCGGCGCGCGCGATCATGCCGAGCGCGTCTGGCTCGGACAACACGTCTTCGAGTGCGAGGATCTGGTCCAGGCGCGTGACGATGTCGCTGGAGCCGATGCGTTTGAGGTCAAACCGCTGGAGCCGACTGAGCACGGGCGCGGCGGTCTGCGCGATCTTCTGCGGCTCGGTGGTGGCGAAGACAAAGACGACGCGTGGGGGCGGCTCCTCGAGGACCTTGAGGAGGGCGTTCCACGCCTCGCGCGTGAGCATGTGTGCCTCGTCCACGATGTACACCTTGTAACGGTCGTCACCCGAGGGAGCGTACATGGCGCGCTCGCGCAGATCGCGGGCATCGTCGACGCCGCGATTGGAGGCAGCGTCTATCTCGACGACATCGAGGCTGGACGACCCGCTCCATATGCGGTGGCAGCTGGAGCACCTTCCGCACGGTTCGCCGTCGTCGGCCTTAGCTTCGCAATTGAGAGCCATCGCGAGGACACGTGCGAGCGTGGTTTTGCCAGTCCCGCGCGGCCCGCAGAACAGATAACCGTGCGCCACGCGATCGCGTGCAATTGCACCCTTAAGGGTGTTGGAGACGTGGCCCTGGACGGCAACTTCACCAAACGAGCGCGGGCGGTACTTGCGGGCAAGAGCGAGGGCCATGTAACCGGCCCGAGGGCCATGTAACGGGTTCACGGGCGACTGACCACCCTCCCTGGCCCTCGCGGCGGCAACGTTGGAGGGGGAGGGGGAAACCAGGGGATCGGGGCGACGCAAGACACCACATGCCGCTGCTACCTTCGGGGTCCTGATGGGGTTAGCAGGCTCGCGCCCCCCGGTAATCCCGGGAATACCTAAATATAGCAAGGCGCGGCTGAAGCCGCGCCTTGCTACACACTACAC
>JBPCQO010000048.1:0-3619 GCA_050998035.1 Gemmatimonadaceae bacterium
ACCAACTCGTCCAACAACACCATCTTCGCCGACGCTGACGGCGAGATCGCGTACTTCCACTCCAACTTCATCCCGAGGCGTGACACGAGCTTCGACTGGACCAAGCCGGTGGACGGCAGCAATCCGGTGACTGAATGGCATGGTGTGCTCTCGCTCGCCTATACGCCGCACCTGTTGAACCCGCCGAGCTGCTGGCTGTACAACACGAACAACTTGCCGTGGTTTGCGGCGGGCGCGTACAGTCCAAAGGGGGCTGAGTACCCGCGATACGTGGAGACCGGCGGAGAGTCGCCACGCGGGCGGCACGCCATCAGGGTGCTGGAGAACACGAAAGACTTCACGATCAACTCGCTGATATCGGCTGCGTATGACAGCTATCTTCCGGCGTTCGCTGACTTGATCCCGTCGCTGACCAAGGCGTACGATGCGGCCCCTGCCACGGACTCGCTGAAGGCGAAGCTGGCCGATCAGATTGCAGCGTTGCGCGTGTGGGATTTCCGCTGGTCCAAGACCTCTGTACCGACCTCTTTGGCTGTGTTCTACGGAGAGGCACTCGGCTCGCAGGTGGGCAACAGCTTTCTCACGGAAGAGATGTCCGAGGGCGACTCCGCGGTCAACACAGTTTCGCCCGCGCAACGCCTCCAGGCTCTCGCAGCAGCATCGGATCGACTCACGGCGGACTTCGGGAGCTGGAGAACGCCGTGGGGGAACATCAACCGGTTCCAGCGTCTCACGGGCGCCATCGTGCAGCCGTTCAACGACGCGAAGCCGAGTATTCCCGTGGGCTTCACGTCGTCGCGCTGGGGGTCGCTGGCGTCGTTCGGAGCGCGCCCGTATCCGGGAACGAAGAAGTGGTACGGCACCAGCGGGAACAGCTTCGTTGCGGTGGTCCAGTTCGGGGACAGTGTGCGGGCCAAGGCCGTGAGCGCCGGCGGGGAGAGCGGCCATCCGGCATCCCGTCACTTCAACGATCAGGCCCAGCGGTACAGCACGGGAGAGCTGAGGGACGTGTACTTCTACCCGTCGCAGTTGAAGGGGCATACTGAGCGGGAGTACCATCCGGGACAGTAATCGCGGCACTGACCGACGCATGCACCCGTGAGCGATGACGCGAGATACCCTGTTCCGGGCGGCCGCCATCGCACGGAGGAGACAATCGAGCGCAGCCGCTTTGTCTGCACCATCACACGGGTGTCAACGCCAGAAGAGGCGCAGCTATTAGTCCGGGAGTTGAACGCCGAGTTTGCGGACGCAACGCACAATTGTTGGGCGTACGTGATCGGGGCGCCCGGAAGCACTGGCCGGATCGGGATGAGCGATGCGGGTGAGCCGCACGGAACAGCGGGGCGGCCGATGCTCACGGTTCTGCTTCACAGCGGAATTGGGGACATCGCCGCTGTGGTAACGCGATATTACGGCGGCGTGAAGCTCGGCACCGGCGGACTGGGCAGGGCCTACGGCGGTGCGGTTCAGAACGCGCTCGCGACGCTTCCGCGGATCGAACGCATCGAGTGGCTCGACCTCACCATCATCCTCGACTATACCAGCATTGCCACGGTGAGGCGGCTGCTACCCGCGTATGAGGCCGAGCTGGTGTCGGAGGAGTACGGGAACGAGGTACATTTCCACCTTCGAGTTCCGGCGTCGCAGACGATATCGCTCCAATCCGCGCTCCTTGACGCGACGCAGGGACAGATGCGCGTGGTCAGCCCCGACGAATAGTGAATTTCTTTTGGCTTTTCGTGACTTCTAACTGCTGTATACTCACTCATTGCGGGATAACTGATGGCCACAGGTAACAACGCTCTGCGCTCACTCTGCGGAATCGCACTCTGCGGCGTTTCGGTGCTGCTGCTTTCGGGCTGTCTCGCCTCGGCTCCACCTCGTCCGCAGACGCTTCCTATGCCAGAGTTCCGTCCAGAGGTATTCTTCTCCGGTCGCACCAAGGGCGAGGGGAAGCTGTTGCAGCGTTGGCACGCGCCGAAAGCGCTACACGTTGAAGGGCTGGGACAGATGGAGGCTGACAGCACCTTCCGGCTGGACCAGACTGTCACGTTCCGCGATGGTACCATGGAAAAGCGAACGTGGCACATGCGCCGACTGGATGCACATACGTACTCGGCAACGCTGAGCGACGCGGCCGGGAAGGTCTCAGCCGAGACCCATGGGAACCTGTTCCACCTGCGGTATCTGTTGCGCCAGCCAGCGGTCTACATGGAACAGTGGATCTATCTGCAACCCGGAGGTCGCGTTGCCAACAATGAGGCCACTGTCACGATACTCGGCGTACCGTGGGTGCGCTTGTCCGAGCGGATCACGCGCAGCGACAGCGCCATCTCTCCCCGATGAGCGGTCATTTGGCGGTCAAATCGTGCATCAACATTGCACGGCGACAGACTTCCCGCGATACCGTGTGAGCCACTCTTCGCTCCAGGCGTCGAAACAGCTCGTTCCGAGTGCCCGACGAGCGTCACGCATCACATCGATGAGGAACGCCACGTTGTGTAGCGCGACCAGCCGCATCCCGAGCATCTCGTCGCTGGCGAACAGATGTCGGAGATACGCGCGGTCGTACTGTGTGCAACATGGACAGCCGCAGCCCTGTACCAGCGGCCGCCGGTCGGTGCGATAGCTACTTCGACGCACCTGCACCTTGCCATCGGGTGTGAAAGCGGTGCCGTTCCGTCCCAGGCGCGTGGGGGCCACGCAGTCGAACAGATCGACCCCGCGGCGCACACCCTCTACCAGATCGTCCGGGAAGCCGACGCCCATAAGATAGCGCGGCGCGGTGCGCGGTAGAACGGCGTCGCATAGCTCCAGCGTCTCGTGCATGGCAGTCTTCGCCTCACCAACGGAGAGTCCGCCGATCGCGATGCCTGGCCACGTCCCTGTGCTCAGGATCCCCGCAGCCGACGCGCGGCGTAGCTCCGGGTGAATGCCGCCCTGGACGATTGGGAAGAGCGCTTGCAGCGGCGGCGGAGTGTCCGTGGCCGGATCATGCGTCGCGAGCGGCGGCGCGCCCGGGGGGAGTGGAAAATCGAGCGGAGTGCCGCGCCCGTCCCGCGAGATGCGATCGAACTCCACGCGGCAGCGCTCCAGCCACCGGAGGCTCCGCTCCATCGCCGCGCGAGAGGCGGAGAGCTCAGACTGCCCAGCGATTAGCTCGTCCAGCTGCATGATCACGTCCGCGCCGATATTGCGCTCAATCCGCATCACGCTTTCAGGCGTATACTGATGTCGTGAACCGTCGATGTGGCTCTGAAATTCGACACCGTCCTCGCGGACGGTTCGCAGCGTGGACAGCGAGAACACCTGGAAGCCACCGGAATCGGTCAACATAGGGCCGTTCCATCGGGTGAACGCGTGCAGGCCGCCGAGTGCGCGGATCATCATGTCACCCGGCCGGAGATACAGGTGATACGCGTTGGACAGCACCATCTGACCGCCCACGGCGGCCACTTCATCCATGGACAGCCCCCTGACCACGCCGTGAGTGCCGACCGGCATGAAAGCTGGCGTTTCGACCACTCCGTGCGGAGTGGTGAACCAGCCAATTCTGGCGGAGCCACTGGCGTGCGACGTTCGAAAGGAGAAGGCGGGCATTCAGAAAGTAGCGCGG
>JBPCQO010000051.1:0-7798 GCA_050998035.1 Gemmatimonadaceae bacterium
TCATGGGCGGCTACATCGGCGCCCGTGAAGCGGATGAGGGACGCAGTCCGTTCGTGAAGCAGGGCGGAAAGGGCGGCAACAAGATCGGGGAGAAGATCATCGACAGCAGGGTGTCGATCATCTCCGACCCAACCGATCCCGATCTCCGCTCCAAGCCATTCGACGACGACGGTCTCCCAATCGGGCGGCAGGTCTGGGTGGATAACGGCGTGCTCAAGCAGCTGTACTACTCGCGCTTCTGGGCCAAGAAGCAGGGGAAGCAGGCGACAGGCGCCCCGACGTCCTTCAAGATGACCGGCGGCACTACGTCGCTTGATGACATGATCAAGTCGACGGACCGGGGCATTCTGGTCACGCGACTGTGGTATCTACGCGAGGTGGACCCGCGCACCATTCTGTACACTGGGCTCACGCGCGACGGAACGTTCCTCATCGAGAACGGCAAGATCTCGCATGCGGTGAAGAACTTCCGCTTCAACGAATCGCCGCTCTTCATGCTGAACAACGTGGAGGCACTCGGCCGCCCGGTGCGCATCGGCGGAACTGAGGCGGGTGGCGCCATAGTGGTGCCGGCGGTGAAGGCAAAGGACTTCACCTTCACGAGTTTGAGCGACGCGGTGTGAACATCGGACCCCGAACATCGGAATATGTAAGGCGTGGCTTTAGCCACGCCTTTATTTCCCACGGTACGCACCAATCCCAACCCTCCCGATCGTTAGGGCCCGGCGGTTACGCATCGAATGGAACGGCCGCACGTCACCACGCGTTCGGGACGGTATGATGATCGGCGCGATTGCGATGATCCATCGTCGCTGGTTGCAATCGGGATGGAGGCGCGGCTAAAGCCGCGCCCTACATTCCTACGTTACGTATTCCGACATTCGGGTCCGACATTCGGGTCCGATGTTCACACCACGCCAACGCGTAAATCCACCGATATGAATAATCGGCTGCTCCCCATCGCCGTAGCCCTCGGTGTCGCGGCGACCTCCGCTTACGCACAGCGCCCGGCCCGGGTGCCCGCGCACCGCCCTGATCTGGTCGTGCTCATCACTGTCGACCAGATGCGGCCGGACTACTTCACGCGCTTCCTACCGCAGTTGACGGGTGGTCTGGGACGGCTATACCGGGGTGGGTCAGTCTTCACGAACGCCTTTCAGGATCACGCCATAACCGAGACAGCACCGGGCCACTCGGTGATTGGATCAGGTCGATTCCCGGTTCACACCGGAATCGCCATGAACTCGGCGGGAGTCAACGATTCGACCGAAGCGCTGGTCCGGGCGCCTGGACTCGGCGCCTCGCCCAAGCGGTTCCTGGGCACTACACTTACAGATTGGATTCGCGCGACTGACCCGCAGTCGCGCTCACTATCGGTATCGCGCAAGGATCGAGGGGCGATCCTACCGATCGGGAAATCAAAATCTTCGGTGTACTGGTACGCACCGAACGGCACCTTCACTACCAGCAGGTACTACGCCGATTCGCTGCCGAACTGGCTCAACGTGTTCAACGCTGAGCGTCGGCCGCAGAGCTTTGTCGGCAAGACGTGGAACCCTATTCTCCCCGGATCCGCGTACAGCGAGCCAGACAGCATGAAGATCGAGAATGGTGGTAGGGACATCGCCTTCCCACACGTCATGACATCCGACACCACACGGGAACTGGCGGATCTCCCGTCCTTTCCGTGGATGGACCAGATCACCCTGGAAGCTGCGCTCGCCGGCGTACGCGCGATGAAGCTGGGCGCCGGCCCGCACACCGACGTGCTGGCGATCTCGCTCTCGACTACCGACGCGATCGGGCACGCCTTCGGGCCGGACTCCAAGGAGCAGCACGATCAGATCCTCCGCCTCGACCGCTCGCTCGGCGCGTTCCTCGATTCGCTGTACGCCATTCGCGATCCGCGCACCGTGGTTCTCGCGCTCACGGCCGACCACGCGGTTGCACCGTACCCGGAGATACACGACGGCCGCGACAACAACGCGGGCGCGACTCACGTGGAGCTGGGGCCGATCGTGCAGGCAGTGCGCACATCGCTGGCCAGCGCCGGGGTTCCCAGGTCCGCATTCACCTTTGGCGACGGCGTCCTCACCGTCGATCGCAATGCACTCGCTACCGCGCACGTCAATGCGGACTCGCTGATCGGTGCCTTCCGCGCCACAATTCTTCGGGTCCCGGGAGTGCGGCGCGCGGACCGGATCGCGGAGCTGGAACACGCGGACACCGTGCACGACGACATCGCGCGCCGCTGGCTGCACATGTTCGATAGTGACTCGGTGGCTGCACTGGTGGTGACGCTCACGCCCTACAGTTACTGGGGGCGCGGAGGGAGCGCAGAGCATGGATCGCCGTATGACTACGACGCTCACGTGCCGCTCATCTTCTACGGTGCTCCGTTCAAGCCCGGCAAGTACGCGGAGCGGGCGCTGGTGGCCGACATAGCACCGACGCTGGCGCGGGTGGTCGGAGTCAGGTCTCTGGAGAAAACAGATGGAGTGGCGCTCACGGTGGAGCTCAAGCAAAGATCCACGGAGAGGTCCACGGCGGTTCGGTAGCGGGCGTATCTTAACTGGATCATGCCGCGTGGCTATCCTCCCCGTATCCAGCAGGCGTTTGACGAGCTGCGCTTTGGCGTCAGCCGCACGCTCAACCTGCGAGAGTCGCTCCCAACCGCGGACGAGGCTCGCGCGCGCACTGAAAGATGGGTCAAGGCCAAGCAGGTCGAGCGTGCCGGCGAGCTGCTCATCATCACGGGGCGCGGCAATAGTAGTGAAGGTGGGGTGTCGGTGGTGCGGCAGAGCATCCTCGCGCTCTTCCCCTCGCTACGACGGCGCAATGTGATCACCGGGTGGGAAGAGCATACCGCGGGATCGTTCGTGGTGACGCTCGCGCCGATGAGCGCGCTGTTCGAGGCACCCAAGCGCCGACGGGAGCCGCCGGCTTCACTGCCTCAGCCCACGTCCCTGTCCGCGCTATCACCGGACACGCTCAACCTTCTCCGCCATCTCGCCGTACAATCGCTCGCGGTGCTCGGCATTCACGACTTCGATCGCTTCATAGCGTCCGAGATGGCCGCCAAGTTCGCGGCGCTCTCGGCCTCTATCCCCATGAGCGAAGATCCTGAAGCCGAGCTCTGCACCGCTATCCGACACGCACTCGACGAACTCGAAGAACAAGCATGACACTAAGCACGACATCAGCGAAACGGACGATGAAGACCTTCGTAGCAGTAGCTCTCTCGCTCGCCTTACCCGTGCTGTCAGCGCAAGCACAGACGAAAGCACCGACGAAGCGGCCGCAGACGTCTACACTACCGCGTCCTCAGACGGCTGACCAGCCGCGGACAATAGTGGGCTTCACCATGTCCGGAGCTGCACGTGAGCGGACGCTCGAAGAACAGGCCGCGCAGCTGATGTCGCCGGCCAAGGCCGACTCGCTGTCGCGGGAGTTGTCGCGCGAGCCGCACATGTCCGGGACACCGGCGCAGGCCCGCACGCGTGACATTTTCGCGCGGGAGCTGCGCAGCTACGGCATTACGCCGGAGATCCGCACGTACAGCATCTACATGCCGCACCCCACGAGTGTGCACCTGTACCGCGTGTCGCCCAATGCCACCGAGCTGTCACTGGTCGAGGGACCGGTCGCGGAGGATACAACATCGTACGCGTATCCGCAGATCCTCGCCTTCAATGGGTACGGTGCCGCGGGCGACGCGACAGGCGATGTGGTGTACGTGAACTACGGCCTGGTGGAGGACTACAAGACGCTCGACTCACTCGGCATCTCCGTGAAGGGGAGGGTCGCCGTGGCACGGTACGGGAAGTCGTACCGCGGGATAAAGGCGCGCGAAGCCGAGAAGCACGGTGCCGTTGCGCTTGTCATCTATAGTGATCCGGCAGATGATGGGTACACCCGCGGCGACGTGTACCCGGAAGGGCCGATGCGGCCGGAGCAGGGGCTGCAGCGTGGCAGCATCTACAATGACAACGGCGACCCAACGACGCCCAACTACCCGAGCGTCGCCGGTGCCAAGCGCATACCGCTGGAGCAGACGAGTCTTCCGCGCATTCCCGTCATCCCCACGTCATACAAGAACGCGACGGCGCTGCTGCGCGCCGTACGCGGCGATGTTACTCTGCCGCACGGTTGGCAGGGCGGGCTGCCGTTCCGATACCACGTTGGACCGGGGCCCGTGCGTGCGCGTGTCGCCGTCACCACAGACGCCGCTTCAAAACCGTACAAGGACATATGGGATGTGCTAGGTACCGTACGCGGCTCCGAGTATCCTGACGAGCTGATCATCATCGGTGGTCACCGTGACGCGTGGGGGCCGGGCGCCGCCGACAACGTGAGCGGCACGGTGAGCATTCTGGAATCGGCGCGCACCATCGGTGCGCTCATGAAGCAGGGTTGGCATCCCAAGCGCACACTGGTGTTCGCGTCGTGGGACGCCGAAGAGTGGGGACTCATGGGTTCCACCGAGTACGTCGAGCAGGATTCCGCGCAGCTCACCAAGAACGCCGCCGCGTACTTCAACTTCGACATGGTCGCGACCGGCCCCGCGCTCAGCGCCAGCGGCTCGCCGTCGCTGCGTCCGTTCTTCCGGGACGTTACAAGGAGCGTCGCCAGTCCGGACGGGAAGGGGAGCGTGTACGATGCATGGCGGCTCAGCGCGCACGTCGCGGCCGATACGCTTGAGCCAGCGATAGAGGATCCGGGCGGCGGCTCAGATTTCGCGGGCTTCTACAACCACCTTGGGATCCCCATTACCGAATGGGGCTTTGGTGGAGCGCAGGGTATCTATCACTCTGCGTACGATTCTTACCATTGGATCGCAAAGTTCGGCGACCCGGGCTTCAAGTATCATGCAACGATGGGTGTGCTCGGCGCGGCTGCTCTGATGCGCATGGCCGATGCGGACATCCTGCCGTAAGATTACGTCACGTACGCCCGGGCGATGCATGCTCTTTCTGCCACAGCGGCGAAGAACATCGCGGGAAAGAAGTGGACTGTATCACTCGCGCCGCTCGACTCCGCCATCGCGCAGATGGAGAGCGCGGCGAGCGAGTTCAATACCGCGCGAGACGCTGCGCTCGCGCGCGGCGTTTCACTCGATTCGCGAAAGCAAGCAAATGCGCTGCTGCGTCAGGTGGAGCGTGCATTCGTGCGTCCCACGGGATTGCCGGTGAGCAATAGAGCCTGGTTCCGCAACGTCATCTATGCAGCAGATAATGACAATGGCTACTCCAACATCGGGCTTCCGAGCATCAATGAAGCGGTGCGAGCCGGTGATCAGGCACTGACAACGCGCGAAATTGCGGACCTTGTAAGTCGCTTCGGAAATGCTAGCAGCTTATTGAAACAGACGGCGCGAAGCTTGCGCTAGGGGTAGTCATGGATGACGTCGCACCAAAGCGCAAAACGCCGAGACTTTCACTCAGCGAGCGCATAGCAGCCGCGCAGTACGGCGCGAAGGCACACTGGCCGTCCGGATTCGAGCTGTATCGTCGCGGAACGATTGCGGACGGAATATTCATTGTGTTGCACGGGCATGTGGTCTTGCGAAGTCCCCTGAAGGGCGGCCGCGGATTCGTCAGTGCGATTGCAATGTCGGGTGAGACATTTGGCTCGGAGGGATTGGCTCCTCGGTGCACATACGTTACGGATGCGAAGGCAGCCGAGGGTGCGGAGACACTCCACCTGGGCGCTGAACAGTTCCGCGCCTTCGTGCGAGAGCAGCCGACACACGCGCTCGCACTGATCGGACAGGTCATGGCCGAGCGCACGTCACTTATGGAGCGACTGCAGGAGCTCGCTTCCCTCAATGTCGAGGATAGGCTGGTCTCCGCACTAGTCCGGCTGAGCGACGATTCGTCGTTCATGCTGGACGACGGGTCGCTCCAGCTGCAACCGGCGCACCACCGATTACTCTGCGAAATGGTTGGCGCAACGCGCGAGTCCATCGCGCTGGCCCTGAGCCGCATGGTCAGCTCGGAAGTGGCATCACGACGTGGTTCGTCCTTCGTCATCGATACGCAGCAGTTGTCCTCACGGCTCAACGCGGCGCGCTACGATGAGCCTGCCACCCTTACCGTCGTACGTGAGACGTCCGCTCGGCTGTAGCAATGCCTGTAGTAATTTGTAGCAGGCGCAGCATGCAGTAAGCGGACCCTCATCCGACCACCATTACCATCACTCCCGGCGCAGGTCCAATGGACCTGCGCGCCGGACACGCTCGGGGGGTCCTCCTCCTCCACGGCTTCGGCGACACGCCCCAGACGCTGAGCTACATGGCTCGGTACTTACACGATCGTGGCTACGACGTCCGCGTCCCACTGTTACCGGGACACGGACGCGATATTGCCTCGTTCAACGCCACGTCACATGAGGCGTGGTTCGATGCTGCGCGTTCCGAGCTCTTCGCGATGCGGGCGCGGTACGATTGGTCCGGGCTCTGTGGGCTGTCCATGGGCGGTGCGCTGGCGGTGCTCCTGGCTGCTCAGCTGCGTGATCTCCCATCACTTGTTCTGCTCGCCCCCTACCTTGGCATGCCGCTCCATGCACGTGCCGCGGCCGCTACTCACCGCTTGTGGAGCGACCGTGTTGGGCCCTTTCGGGCTCGATCGTCCCAGTCCATCCTGGACCCGGAAGAACGGGCGGCAAGCCTGGCTTACGGAGTTGTCACCGGGCGCGCGCTGCAGGAGCTGAGAACAGTAGTGGCGAAGGCACGCTCTGCACTGCCCCAGGTGAATGCACCGACACTCATCATTCAGTCGGTGACGGATAATCGCATTCCGCCCGGGGTTGCGAAGCGCTCGCTCGCGGCGCTGGGTACCGCATCCAAGCGGCTCGTATTCACCAGAGGTGCAGGTCACATTCTTACCGTGGATTACGGTCGCGAGCGAGTCTTCGCAGAAGTGCAAAGCTGGCTGGAGCGCGGTCCCGGCACCGCGACTCCAGCCAGTGAATCCGGGTCAGTTACTACATAATTGCCCGGAGCTCGGCGGCGCCGAAGCACCGTCGAGTGATATGTCTCGCAGCTACAGCTAGAACTTCTCGGCGACGAATTCCGTTACGGCTGTCGTCATGGTGTCGGCAACCTGGCCAGCCTGATCGACGATGCCGACCGCCACGCGCTTCACGCGCTCTACCGACGTTTGTGTGGGCGACTGCGTGTTGGAGGAGCGCTTGGTCGAGCTTCTGGTCGAGCTCTTGCGCGTCGAACTGCCGGTCGCGGAAGCCTTCCGGCCTGAAGTCTTGCTGGCGGAGGTCTTCTTCGCTGCACTGACCTTGCGGCCCGCCGACTTGGTGCCCGCGGCATTCTTGCCACGGCTCGCGGTCCGTGGTGCGTTCTTGCTGCCGGAACGACTGGCAGAGCTCGATTTGGTTGCGCTGCTGCTCTTGCGCGATGCGGTCTTCGCGGTGCTGCTCTTCTGCGCGCTGGTCTTTGCACCGGTTTTCGCAACGCTCTTACGGGCTGCGGTCTTCGCGCCGCCGGTCTTGCTGGTGCTCGTACGCGAACTTGACTTCCGTGCGCCGGAAGTTGGCCTTGCAGCCTTGCGCGCTGCACTCTTTCGCCGCGGCGTCGCGCTTGACGGACCCGACGAAGTCGACTTGGAAGAAGATCTGGACGACGACGGTGAGCGCTTGGATGTACTGCCGGTCCGTGAACCGGCGCTACGGCTGGAGCTCTTTGGGGACGATTTCTTTGCGGCCATGCTCTGACTCCGGAACGGGGTTGGACTAGCTTACGTGAATCCAAGCAAGAATCGCGCACAAATGTATATCGCGCAAG
>JBPCQO010000110.1:0-3024 GCA_050998035.1 Gemmatimonadaceae bacterium
GTGTAGTGACTTTCGATGAGACGAAGATGGCGCAGGTCGCGCCCAAGTTTGGTGGCTTCGTCGAGCAGCTCTTCGTCAACTCCACCGGCCAGCAAGTGCATCGCGGCCAACCGATGCTGACCATCTACTCACCGGAGCTGGTCGCCGCACAACAGGAATTGCTGCTCGCTGCAAATCTCGACCGCAGCATGGGCAGGAGCAGCGTACCAGGCGTGTCAGGCGGATCAGCCGACCTGGCAGACGCATCCAGGCGCCGGCTCCAGCTCTGGGACGTCTCGAACGCTCAGATCGACGACATCCTGCGGACGGGCAAGGTGCGCCGCACGTTGACGTTGTACGCGCCCGTTTCGGGCATCGTCGTCGATAAGAAGGTGCTGCAGGGCCAGGCAATAACGTCCGGCGAGGAGTTGTATATGATCGCGGACCTCTCCGATGTCTGGGTTGACGCGGAGTTACGCGAGGCCGATGCGGCGAATGTGCGCGTGGGCTCAGCCGTCCAGATCCAATTCGCGGGGCTACCAGGCCGGCCGTACAAGGGCAGGGTCGCATTCATATATCCCACGCTGCAACAGGAAGGTCGTTCTATAAAAGCTCGAATCGTCATTCCAAACGCGGATGGCGTGCTCAAGCCCGGGATGTACGGCACAGTCCAGCTAACAACTCCAAACCGGTCCGCGCTCACCGTTCCCAGCTCGGCAATTCTCCGCACGGGTGATCGTAACATCGTCTTCGTTGACATGGGCAACGGCCAACTGATGCCGCACAACGTCGAACCTGGCAGCACGGCTGGCGACTACACAGAAATTCTCTCAGGGCTTGAACCTGGGCAGCGCGTCGTTACTTCCGCGCAGTTCCTGCTCGACTCCGAATCAAACCTGGGCGAAGTCATGAAGAGCATGATAGGAAACATGGGGTCAGGTGACAAAGCCTCCGGGAGCATGGCCGGAATGAAGATGGGTGGTGACAACGCGATGTCGTCGCCTCCCAACCCAGCAACCAAACCAACGTCCAGTAAGACACCCGGGAATAACTCACCAGATGCCGGCATGGACGACAAGGGTGCCGACGTGAAGAATATGCAGAACATGCCGGGGATGCGGATGTCCCCACCGACGGCAAAAGCAACACCATCGCCGCGGAGATAGACGATGCTCAAGCGAATTATCGAGTGGTCAGTGAACCACAAGCTGATGGTGTTCCTTGGAACACTGGCGATCGTGATCGCCGGCACGTGGGCCATGTTCAGGACACCAGTCGACGCGATTCCTGATCTGTCGGATGTGCAGGTCATCGTCATGACAGACTGGGCGGGCCAGGCGCCGCAGACCGTTGAGGACCAGGTCACGTACCCCCTCTCGACCGAGATGCTCAAGGTCCCGCACATCAAGTACGTGCGCGGCATGAGCCAGTTTGGCCTGTCAGCAGTGTACGTCGTGTTCCAGGACGGCACCGATCTGTACTGGGCGCGGAGCCGCGTGCTGGAATACCTGAACAGTGCTCGAAGCAAACTTCCCGGTGATGCGTCCACAACCATGGGCCCTGATGCTACAGGGGTCGGCTGGGTCATGCAGTACATCCTCGCTGACACGAGTGGCAAGCTCAACCTGGCGCAGTTGCGCGGCTTGCAGGACTTCACCGTGCGGCCCGCACTCACGGCTGTTCCGGGCGTTGCGGAGATCGCATCCTTCGGCGGGTATGAGAAGCAGTACCAGGTTGAGGTCGATCCAGCCAAGCTCCTGGCGTACAACATCCCGATCTCCAAGGTGAGCCAGGCTGTTCGCGCGTCGAATCAGGACGTTGGCGGGCGCGTGATCGAGATGGGCGGGTCGGAGTACGTGGTGCGCGGACGTGGCCGGTTCACAAGTCTGGATGATATCAGGAACGTGTCTCTCGGTACGGGCGCGGGTGGTGCACCCGTCACGGTTGGCGACGTTGCCAACGTGCAGATCGGACCCCAAATCCGGCGCGGAATCTCTGACCTGAATGGCAAGGGCGAGACGGTGACCGGTTGGGTCATCATGCGCTACGGCGGCAACCCGCTCGACGTGATCAACGGGGTCAAGGCGAAAATGGCTGAGCTTCAGAAGGCGCTCCCCAAGGGTGTCGTCTTCGTTGATGGCTACGATCGCTCTAATCTCATCGAGAGCGCAATCGCGACGCTCCGAGCCAAGCTGGTTGAGGAGTCGATCATTGTTGCCGCGGTAACACTGCTGTTCCTGTTGCACGGCCCCAGTGCCCTGGTCGCGATCCTGACGCTGCCGATCGGCATCCTGATGGCGCTGTTGGCGATGCATCTCCTGGGATTGAGTGCGAACATCATGAGCCTCGGCGGGATCGCAATCGCGATCGGTGCGATGATCGACGCGGCGATCGTGATGGTGGAGAACATGCACAAGCACAAGGAGCACAATGAGCGGGAAGGGAGTCCTCGAACCCACTGGGAGCTGGTGATCGATTCGGCCAAGGAAGTGGGACCATCGCTCTTCATCTCGCTCCTCATCATCACGGTTTCGTTTCTCCCAGTATTTGCTCTACAGGATCAGGAAGGACGGCTCTTCAAGCCGCTCGCGTGGACCAAGACGCTATCGATGGCGTCGGCCTCGTTACTATCGATCACACTGGTGCCCGTGATGATGGGGCTCTTTATCCGGGGCAAGGTGAAACCTGAGGAGGCAAACCCGGTCAACCGCTTCCTGATCAGGGTCTACCGACCGGTCATCGGGTTCGTGCTCAGACATCGCTGGCCGACGATCATCGCGGCCGCGGCGGTGCTTGTCGTAAGCATCTTCCCGTGGTCGCACATCGGGAGCGAGTTCATGCCGCCTCTGAACGAAGGAAGCATCATGGACATGCCATCGCTCTTTCCAGGCGTTGGGACCGAGCAGGCCAAGCAGATCGTCACGCAGCGCGATGCCGCGCTCGTCAGGATCCCCGAAGTGAAGATGGTGTTGGGCAAAATCGGTCGCGCTGAAACTGCAACCGACATGGCCCCGATGTCGATGATCGAGACCATCGCAATCCTGA
>JBPCQO010000282.1:0-5986 GCA_050998035.1 Gemmatimonadaceae bacterium
AGCCACAATTGCTTTTGGCTTCGGCGCTACGGTCGGTGCTACCTTGGGTGGAACCGCAACGATCGCACTACGCGGACGCGGTCTGCGCCGAACGCGATGAACGACCGCCTTCCGCTTGACTGGTGTCTCGATCGGCAGACACTGAACAAGAGAATCTGTTGCAACGGTCCCTTGCTGTTGCGCCGACGCAACAGGAGGAGTCGCACGGGTGGTTGCTGGGTCGCGCCGCACACCAGCTTGGCCCTCGGCCGAAACAGCCGCCAGAGCCAGGCAGATAGGGATCAACTTCAGCTTTGTTGATAAGTGGCGCATAGGTATTACAGTATAGGCAGCCGGTGACTATGGCTTCACTCTAATACGTCACAAAATAATGCAAGCGAGAGGCCACTCGGAAAACAGATGTCAATAAAGTATCGCGCAATTCGCGACTAGCACAACCGGTGAATTCTGCCGTACCCCCGCATTAGCTTCGCTATATGCGTACCCAGAGTCTCCTCCCGTTGTTAGGCGCCGCCCTGCTGATGGCTCCCAGGGTCGCGGCACACGCTCAACATCAGGCTTCAGATCAATCCGGGAGTCATAAAACACCGGACCGATGGGCAGATTCGGTGCTCGCCACACTCTCGCTCCGCGACCGCGCGGCACAGATGGTATGGCCGAACATTTACGGCGACTACGTCCCCGCCGACGCGCCGCAGTGGCGCCGCATATCGTCGTACGTGACGCAGGATAAGGTGGGCGGCATCCTCATCTCCATTGGATCGCCGGTGGAGATCGCGGTCAAGCTCAACGCACTGCAGCGCATGAGCTCGCTACCGCTCCTGGTAGGCGCCGATTTGGAGACTGGCGCCGGCATGCGCGCTCGTGGTGGTTACTTCACCCCCAATGGCATCGACTTGGGCGGCGCGACGCTCTTCCCGCCGAACATGGCGATCGGCGCTACGGGTGATACGGCACTGGCATACACGGAAGGGCGCGTAACCGCACTGGAGGGGCGCGCTCTGGGCATCCACATCGATTTCGCACCAGTGCTCGATGTCAACAACAATCCCGGAAACCCGGTCATCAATACGCGCTCGTACGGCGAAGACCCGCACGCCGTCGCACGGCTCGGTAGCGCCTTCATCCGCGGCCTCCAGGAGCATGGAATGATCGCCACAGCCAAGCACTTTCCGGGTCACGGCGACACTGAGACCAACTCCCATCTCGCCCTTCCCGTTGTGAACGTGACCAGAGCTCGGCTCGACAGCGTCGAGCTGGTACCGTTCCGGGCCGCAATCAGGAGCGGCGTGGGCGGCTTCATGACGTTCCACGGCTCCATGCCGGCGCTCGATCCGAGCGGCGCCCCAGGCACGCTCTCGGCCGCGGTAGTGTCGGGGCTGCTCCGCAAGGAGATGGGCTTCAAGGGCGTGGTCATCTCCGATGCCATGGACATGCGCGGCGTCACCGACAAGTACGGCGTGAACGAGGCCGTCAAGCGCGCGGTTGCCGCCGGTGTCGATGTGCTCATCCAGCCGGCTGATGTCCCCGGTACCATCAACGCGGTCCTAGCCGGCGTCACGGAAGGGCGTTATTCCGAGGCGCGCGTCTCAGAGTCGGCTCTGCGAATCCTGGCGCTCAAACGCCAGCTTGGCCTGGATCGCGATCGACTGGCCAACCTTGACTCGCTCCGAAGCGTAGTCGGCGATAGCATGCACATGGAAATGGCGCGTGTTGCGGCCGAACGATCGATCACCCTGGTACGCGACTCACTCAAACTGCTGCCGATCTCAGTCGGTCCAACACCTAGAGTCGTCTCGATCACCATCGCGCGGCGCACGGACCCCGGCGCGGGAACGTCGTTCAACGCGGAGCTGCGGCGCGCACTTCCCGCGCTCCAGACGGAGTTCGTGATGTCGGACGATCCGGCAGTCAATTATCCCCGTCTCGCCGCCATGGCCGACTCGGCGGACGTCACCATCGTGTCGTCCTACGTGGGCCAGAGTTGGGACGCCGTGAGCGCCGATGCGCCCAAGGCGTTTGCGGATTGGATAGCCGGGATCAATTCACGCGGACGGAAGCTTATGGTGGTAGCGTTCGGGAATCCGTACCTGCTGCAGCAGATTCCGCTGGTCCCGGACTATCTGGTTGCATGGGGTGGGAGTCCGGTGAGCCAGGAAGCCGCGGCCCGTGCGTTGCTCGGTTCTATACCGGTAACGGGACACTTACCGATCAGCATACCGCCACTTGTACGGCGAGGGGCCGGCTTGATCAGGGCGGCCGCCGCCCGTGTATCTACACCAGTGGTTGGTGCGGGACAGCAGAGCCGATGATTCATCCTTGACATTAGTCACAGTTTGTGACTAATATGGGATGTGAGCCGAGAAATGAGGGGAAAGCGACAGCCGTACAGCGTGGATGTCGTGGCTTTGACACCGCAGGGCGGTCAGCTCGCGATCCTGCTCCGGCACAGCGAGACCCAGGACCGTTGGGAACTTCCGTGGGACCTCGTGCGGGTTGAGGAGGGGCTGGAGGAAGCTGCCCAGCGCACCCTCAAGCAGAGTAGCGAATCTGCCCCGACCTGGAGGCACCAGGTCGGCGCCTTTGCCGATGGGGGCGATCATCCCTCGGAATCCCAGCTATCGGTAGCCTTTGTGGCGCTCATCCCCCTTGGCGCCGGCGAGTCGCCGGGCGATGAGAGCGAGTGGTTTTTGTTGGGCGACATGCCGCATGTGTATCAGCGGCAGCAGCTGATTGCGAAGGATGCCGTGACCGCCGTGCGTGACCGGCTGGACCTGTATCCGGTTGCGTTCAAGCTTTTGCCGAGCGCATTCACACTGAGCGAACTGCAGCAAATGTACGAGCTTCTGCTGGATCGCCGGCTGCACAAGGCGAGCTTCAGGCGCGCGCTGCAGGCTGCGTGGCTGGTGGAGCCGACCGACGAGTGGCGGAGCGAAGGTCGGGGCCGTCCGGCGCAGCTCTATAGGTACTCCCCGAAGCGACGCCGGCGTGGCAGGCGTGGGGTGAGATTCGACCTGTTAGGATGAGCCGAAGCCACTACGGGCATGTACTGGCGCAATGTTGGCCCAATGCCGGCGCAATAGCGGGCCGGTAACGAAGCGCTTAGATCGGTTAACCGCCGCGGGCGTGGCCGAGTTAGCTGGCCTTCTGCATCCGGAAAGTGAACTCGATCTGCGGGCCGCTATCATCTCCGGTCCGCTCGTCCGACTCCTCATCCAGTTCGGCGGACTTGTCTACCAGGTGACTCATCTTGTAGTAGAGATGCAGTGCGCGGATGGGTGCTACGTGACTCATGTGACCGCCCTTGGCGATACCCATGGCCTCTTCCCGCACCGCCCGCGGCAGCTTGCGCGCGGTTGGTAGGCCAAGGAGGCGATAGATCTCGATCGCGTTACGCGCGAGGAGTGCGGCACAGAGTGCGTCCAGAAAGGAGAGCATAATAGTCTTCCAGGATTGAATTACGTCTTAATACACATTTAGCAACTATTGGTCCTCAATCGGAAGACATATTTCATCACAGATCGGTAACAATTCTTTTTGGATTGGGCCGCTTCATTGCTGCGGCCCACAGATCGCCCACCCTGCGTATCCGTTCGGGGACTGTGCGGACCGTGAATTCGCGCGGATCCAGGTCGGGCGTTAGCTCGTCCCACGCGAGCGGGGTGGAGACGGTGGCGTCGGGTTTGGCGCGGACACTGTAGGCGGAGGCGACGGTTTTGCCACGTGAGTTCTGGCCGAAGTCCACGTACACCTGGGCATCACCGCGTTCTTTGAGGGACCGTTCCACGGTCGCGGCCTTGGGGTGGGCACCGGCAACAGCCGAGGCAATGAGGCGGGCGACTCGCTCTGCGACAGACTCTTCGCAGCCAGGTGGAAGGGGGATGCCGATGTGGATCCCCGTAGCGCCGGACGTCTTCACGCCACCGTGGAGACCCAGGTGGTTCAGTGCTTCATGGACCCACAGCGCGACCTCGACGACGCGCCTGAATGGTGCGCGGGAGCCCGGGTCCAGGTCGATGATGGCGAAATCGGGGTACGGTAGCGATTGGACCCGAGCATTCCACGGGTTGCACTCGAAGGCGCCGATCTGGGTGCAGTAGAGCAGGGTGACGAGCGATCCGCCTACGAGCCGCTCCTGGGGCTCACCTGACTCGCTGATCACCGTTTCCGCACGTACAGAGTCGGGCGCTTCGGGAGGCGCCTTCTGTTGAAAGAAGAAGTGACCCTCCACGCCGTTGGGGAACCGCTTTAAGGAGAGCGGCCTATCTTTAAGCAGTGGAAGTAGATACGGCGCGACAGCGGTGTTGTAGCGCATCACCTCTCCCTTGGTCACGCCGCCACTCGGGAAGAGAATTTTGGTCAGGCTGGAGACCTTGATGGCGCTACCGCGTGCGATGATGACGTGGCCGTCACCTGCGCCGTTCTTCTCAATTTGCTCGAGTTCTCGGAGAACCTTGGCGAGTGCGACCTGCGAAAGGACGGCCACGTAACCGACTAGCCTGCGTCGCGGATCTCGTCGATGCTACGGCCGCTGACTACGGAGTCGGTGAACTCATCGGTGAGGTCGGAGTCCTGCTCCGAGCGTGCATCGTCGTCGCGGTGCTTGAGCAGGAGCCATGATGGCTTGGACGAGCTGCTACCGCGCATCTGGCCTTTGGTCCTGACGAGGGCGTAGGAGCCCTGGATGCGGTTGCCGTGGAAATTAAGTTTGAGCTCACCACGGTCATGTTCGTCGTGGGCAGCGGCATTCTGGGGGCGGTCGCCGGCATTCTCAATGCTGTACGTTCCCGCGTCCCACAGCATCACAGTGCCGCCGCCGTATTCGCCGGCCGGGATGGTGCCCTCAAAGCTGTTGTACTCCACGGGGTGATCTTCCACCTGCATGGCCAGTCGCCTGACCTTGGGATCCGCCGAAGGTCCTTTGGGGACCGCCCAGCTTTTCATAACGCCATCGATCTCCAGGCGGAGGTCGTAATGCAGATGGCTGGCGGCGTGCTTCTGGATAACGAAACGAAGCTCTCCGGTGCGGCGAGCGCCGCCGCCTGCTGGCTCGGCGGTTTTGGTGAAATCGCGCTTGCGGCGGTACTCTGTAAGCTGAGTTTCCGGGGTGCCGGCAACCTGGTCCTCGCCACTCGCTGCGTGCTTGGATGAGGCTCTCGGGCCACTTTTAGGCGTGGTTCCCGGTTTAGCTTTCACGACTCCGGCGGTTTTCTTCAACTTACCCTTACCACGTCAGCGGCTTGCGGTCCTTTCTGTCCCTCAACTATCTCGAACTCGACGTGGTCGCCCTCGGCGAGCGACTTGAATCCGTCGGTCTGGACCGCACTATAGTGAACGAACACGTCAGGGCCGCCTTCATGCGAGATGAAGCCGAACCCTTTCGCGTCGTTGAACCACTTTACTGTACCTCTGATTCGTGCCATGCCCGGATCCCCCTGTGTGGGGTTAAACCGGGCAAGTTTTGTGCACCTCTAAGCGGCGCCCGCGATGTAGCGCGCCACTCTTCCGCACTTGGCACACTGTAGCGTGACGTGCGAGCGGGGCGGTGGTGGAGTGATGTCGGGTTCACGCTGGATGTTACCAGCGCCGCAGGCGGGGCAGCTCAGGGAGCTGCCGGTACGATCGCTGCTGACCAGGGCTAAAACCTGGGCTGGGTTGTACGTGTTCGGTCGTGGTTTACGCATGGCATCCTGCTGTTGTCGAACACTTGTCTTTGGGGCCGTCGTGGCCGGTTCGGTAGCGTGCGGTCCGCACGCGCATATCCCACCGGTCCCCGTCGGGCTGGCTGGCGCGCTGGCACCATCAGACACTGACGCCGTGCTGGCGCGCGCATTATCTCCCACCTTGTACCTCCAGCGGAACGAAACGTTCCCGCTCAAACGAGTAGTCGCGGTCGTCAATCCGACCCGGCCTATAATTGCCTACTATCTGCTGTGGCGCGATGATGTCCATGGAGCCTGGATTCCATTCACGGTTCCCACAGACG
>JBPCQO010000179.1:0-7725 GCA_050998035.1 Gemmatimonadaceae bacterium
GTCACGTCAGACGGCTACGCCGTGCTGGGCGAGCCATCCCTCGACGTCACCCCGGATCGCATCGAGTTGCTCACGCGTGCGCGCCTCGAACCGCAGAACGATCACCGGCTGGGTGTTGGAAGCGCGGATGAGTCCCCAACCGTCTGGATACATAATCCGCACTCCATCCACCTCAATGGTCTGGTGCCTGGCGCTGAAGTATTGGACCGCGTCCGCCACGATCCCGAACTTCCTGTCGTCCGGGCAATCGACGCGGATCTCGGGCGTCGAGACGAAGCGCGGCACGTCGGCGAGAAGCTCGTGCAGCGACATGCCGGAATCCGCGACGATCCTGATCAATCTCGCCGCGCCGTACAGCGCGTCGTCAAAGCCATACCATCCTTCGGCGAAGTACATGTGCCCGGACATCTCGCCGGCGAGTGGAGCATGCAACTCGTGCATCTTCTCCTCGATGAGTGAGTGCCCAGTCTTCCACATGACCGGTATACCGCCCGCCTTCTCAATCGCTTCGGAGAGTGCCTGCGAGCACTTCACGTCGAAGATGATGGGCGCCCCGGGTACACGCTTGAGAACGTCACGCGCGTAGATGACGAGAAGATAGTCGCCCCAAATGATGTTGCCGTCGTACTCCACGGTACCAATGCGATCGGCATCACCGTCAAAGGCAACACCAAAGTCGTGCTCCCCGTTCGACATCTCGTTGATCAGATCGGCGAGATTTTCGGGAACAGTGGGATCAGCATGATGGTTTGGAAACGTTCCGTCGCTCTCGCAGAAGAGGCACGTCGTCTCCACCCCGAGCCTATGGAATAGCTTGGGCGCAACCAGCGCACCGGCGCCGTTTCCGGCGTCGACGACTATCCTCATCGGACGCGAGATCTTGCCAACGTGTTGTACCACGTCGTCGATGTAGCGGTCGATGATCGCTTCCGAGCGCACAGTCCCGTGACCCGCCGGAAAGCGGCCCCGAGCGGCAAGATCGTAAATGTGCTGGATGTCGGCACCGTATATCGACGCCTTGCCGACGCCGAGTTTGAATCCGTTGTACTCAGGCGGGTTGTGCGAGCCGGTGATCTGGATGCCCGCTACCACATCGAGGTTGTGCTGCGCCCAATATGCTAAAGGCGTCGGCACAACACCGACATCCACAACGTCGACGCCGCTGTCCAACAGCCCGGCCACGAGCTCGCGATGGAGATCGTTGCCACTGGGGCGATTGTCGCGTCCTACCACGACCGGCCCATGAACTCCGCGCTCAGCAAGAAAGGCCGCGAATGCACCTCCGACTGCACGAGCTACGTCCGGTGTGAGATCCTTACCCGTGACACCTCGTATATCGTACTCACGGAAAATTCCACGCGACAGCGTCACCGCGCGTTAACCAGGTCAGTAGCCTGAGGAGGCGCGGCGCCCGCAACCGATGCGCGCCGTGTAGCGGTGACCAGCGCGTTTGGCAGCACGCCGAGAACGAGCAGAACAACCGCGGCGACGCCGATCACCCATCGGGTCGGAACGCCAACTCTCGAGATCGACGTCGGGCGCGTACCTTCCGGTCTCGACTTCATGAACATCACCATGACAACGTTCATGTAATAGCCGGCCGAAACGACACTCGCGATCACCAATATGACAGCGAGGCGCGACTGCGGAGCGGCAGACTGAAGCGCTGCCTGAATGATGTACCACTTGGCGAAGAACCCTGCGCCACCGAAGATCGGGAAGCCCAGCAGAGCGAGCATGAAGACCGCCATGGCCACCGACAGCCACGGGCGTGAAGCCCACAGCCCTGCATAGTCCTCGACATTCAGATTCGGCTCACCTGCCTCTCCGAGCGCGACGATCACACCGAAGGCACCAAACGTCGCCAGCGTGTACGCGACGACATAGAACAGGAATGCAGAGCTGGCGAGTGCGCCGCCGACGGTGACGGCAACCATGATGTAGCCCGCGTGCGCGATGCTCGAGTACGCCAGCATCCGCTTGATGTTACGCTCCTTGAGAGCGATCACATTCCCCGCGACCATGGTGATCGCCGCGAGCCACCATACAGGGTTGTGCCACGCGAAGAAAGCGTTCGGGAACGCCTCCACCCAGACGCGGAAGAACGCCGCGAACGCAGCAGCCTTGACCGCGGCAGCCATGTACGCGGTGATCGGCGTGGGAGCCCCTTCATAAGCGTCAGGAGCCCACTGATGAAACGGCGCCGCGGCAACCTTGAACGAGAAGCCGATCAGCATGAGCGATATGCCCGTGAGCAGCAACGCCCGCGACATCACGTGGTGTTCGGCGATGCGCGCGCCGATCAACTCCAGGTTAGTCGTGCCGGTCGCACCATACACCAGGGCAATGCCGTACAGCAGGAACGCCGTCGAGAACGCGCCAAGCAGGAAATACTTGATGGCGCCTTCCGCCGACTTCGCGCTGCGCCGGTTCATCCCTGTGAGTACATAAGCTGCGATCGACATCAGCTCGATGCCGAGGAAGACGATTATGAGATCGCGCGCACCAGCGAGAATCATCATTCCCGACGTGGCGAACAACACCAGCACGTGCGCTTCCCCCGGCAGGATCTCTTCGCGTGAGTTGTAGTCGAGCATGAGCGCGAGCGTGCCCGCCGTCGCTGCAAGGAAGACCAGATCGGCGATGCAGCGAAAGTTGTCTACCGCAATGACACCGGAGCCCGCCGTCGCCCCGGAGGCCATGAAGTAGATAATCGTAGCGGCAGAGACCACGCACACTCCGATACCTGCCGTGCCCACCGCACGCTGACGCTCGACAGTCTCGGGTCCCCACGCTGACATCAGCATGAGCACCATCGCACCCACCATTACCACGATGTCCGGGGTGAGCGCAGCGATTAGCTGCATCGGGACCGAAAGATCAAATACCACGATTTATTCTCCGGCCGGGATGGCGGCGGTCTGTGACGCGTCCGGCGCCGCTGCGTGGTTTTGCACCGATCGCACGAGGTGCTCAGTGGACGCTTCCATGCGCCTCAGCACAGGCGCAGGATAGACGCCAAGCCAGATAATGCAAATCAGAAGCGGCGTGAGCAGACCGATCTCGCGCCAGTTCAGATCCGGGATGTGTTCGTTGGCCGGCTTGTCCAGCCTGTTGAACAGTATGCGCTGAATGGCCCAGAGCAGATACGCAGCCGCGAAGATGACGCCAGTCGTGGCGATCGTCGCGAAAACCGGATGAGTGCGGAAGGAGCCGAGCAGGACCAGGAACTCGCCAACAAATCCATTGGTCCCAGGAAGGCCGATGCTGCTCAGCGAAACGAACGTCAGCGCCGCGGCGAACATCGGCACCACTCGGGCGATGCCACCATAGTCCTCGATCGCGCGCGTATGGCGACGCTCGTAGATCATCCCGATCAGAAGAAAGAGCGCGCCCGTTGTAATGCCGTGATTGATCATCACGAGCAGCGCGCCCTGAACACTCTGCACGGTGAGCGCGAAAATCCCGAGCATCACGAAACCGAGATGGCTCACGGAGGAATACGCCACCAGCTTCTTGAAGTCAGGCTGCACCAGCGCCACCAGCGCTCCATAGATGATTCCGATCACCGCGAGCGCAAGAATTATCGCACGCACGGTGTTGTTCATCGCGGCGCCGGGAAAGAGCGGGAGCGCGAAGCGTAAAAATCCATATGTCCCCATCTTGAGCATGATGCCCGCGAGGATTACAGAACCTGCCGTCGGCGCCTGCACGTGGGCATCCGGGAGCCACGTATGGAACGGGAACATTGGGACCTTCACCGCGAACGCCAGCCCAAAGGCGACGAACAGCCAGACCGCCGCAGTGGGCGTCAGGTTGCCCGACGCGATGAGCGCATCGTAGCTGAAGTTCGGGACCCCGGTGAGCGGGTTGGCGTTGTGAACGCCGAGGTAGACGATTGCCACCAACATCAAAAGCGATGCGGACATCGTGTAGATAAAGAACTTGAGGCTGGCGTACATCCGCTGCTCACCGCCCCAGATTCCGATGATGAAGTACATCGGGATCAGCATCACTTCCCACGCGACGTAGAACAGGAACAGGTCGCGAGCGAGAAAGACGCCGAGCATTCCGGTCGTCAGGATGAGGAGAAATGCAAGGTACGCGTGAACCTTGACCTTGACGGAGGTCCAGCCGCCCAGCGTGGCAAGCGGCATGGTCAGCGTGGTGAGCAGCACGAGCATGAGCGAGATGCCGTCCACGCCCAGCGAGAATCGAACTCCCCAGATCGGAATCCAGGCGATGTCCACCGGCGCCTGCCACCCCGAGCTGGCAGGGTCGAAAGACCACCAGAGCCCCGCCGAAATGACGAACTCCACCACGAAGGTGAGGAATGTGATCATCTTGGCGGTGCTGGCTTGCGCATCGGCGTCTTCCAATCCGTCGTGCGCGGCGCCATGCGCCCACACCAGCAGCGACCCCAGCAACGGAATTATCAGCAGCGCCGGAAGAATCCAGCTGTTGTAATGGATGCTGTCGAGAAATGCGGTCATTGTCGACTCTTAGCGGAAGGAGAATGCACCGATCACCGCTATCGCGCCGATCACTATGAGCCACGCATAACCGCCGACGTTGCCGGTCTGCGCCCGCGTACCCATCCATCCCAGGCCGCGCGCGACCCAGGCCGACCCCTTCACGAAGAAGGAGTCGATTATCCCCGAGTCCAGTCCGCGCCAGAGTACGTTCTTGGATAGCTCGTACGTGGGGCGCACGATCGCGTCATCGTATATCTCGTCCACGTAATATTTGTTGGCCAGGACCTTTCCGAACCCTTGCTCGGGCTGCGCCTCCGCTTTCGTCGGCAGGCTGCCCGGTTTCAGGAACACCACAGCCGTGGCGATCCCCGCCACCGCGACAGCGATCGCGACGAGCACCAGTGTGGCTTCAGTTCCGTGCGCCGTTTCGACCGCCACGCCGTTGGTGAGATTGAGCGTGGAGTGACCGACCACAGGCGCCAGCCACCGATCCAGAACTCCTACCGGGCCAAGGAACGACGTCAGCGCAGGGAGGTTAAGCCATCCCCCGATGAGGCTGAGGACGCCGAGAATCGCGACGGGAGCCGTCATCAGCATCGGCGCCTCGTGCAGGTGCTCACGCTCGCGGTCGCCCGTTCTGTTTGGACCGTGGAATGTGTACAACATCAGCCGCGTCATGTAGACAGCCGTCAGAAACGCAGCCAGCAGCCCCATACCATAAACCACGTACAGAACAGTACTCCCCTGCATTCCAAGCCAGCGCGCATTAGAAAGCGTCGAGTCGCCGGCCCGATCGAACACGGAGCCGAGGATCGCGTCCTTGGAGAAGAATCCCGCGAACGGCGGAACGCCAGAGATCGCCAGCGTCGCTACCCACATGAGAACCCACGTCACCGGCATGTAGCGCCGGAGTCCGCCCATGTTGCGCATGTCCTGCGCATCGGCGTGGCTCCCGGTGTGGTGATACGCCGCGTGCATGGAGTAGATCACCGAACCGGAGCCAAGAAAGAGCAGCGCCTTGAAAAATGCGTGCGTCGCGAGGTGAAAGACGCCCGCAGTGTAGGCGCCGACACCCACGCCCACGAACATGTAACCCAGCTGCGATATCGTGGAGTAGGCCAGCACTTTCTGGATGTCCCACTGCTTGATGGCGATCGTCGCGGCGAACAGCGCTGTCAGTCCACCGATGAACGCGACGGTGATGCACGCTATGGGTGAGAGTGAGAACAGGAAGGAGCTGCGGGCGATGAGATAAACGCCGGCCGTGACCATCGTTGCCGCATGGATCAGAGCAGAAACCGGCGTCGGGCCGGCCATTGCGTCCGGGAGCCACACGTAAAGCGGAAGCTGCGCGCTCTTGCCCGCGCAACCCAGGAACATGAACAGACAGATAGTGGTGAGCAGCGGACCGCCGAAGGGCAGCGATCCAGCACCCGCGGCGACACCCGTGAAATCCAGCGTTCCGAGATTCGCGAAGATCATGAACATCGCGACCAGCAGGCCGAAGTCACCAATGCGATTGACGATGAACGCCTTCTTTCCCGCGTCAGCGTTCGCCTTCTCCGAGAACCAGAAGCCGATCAACAGATACGACGCCAGTCCCACGCCCTCCCAACCCACGAACAGCACCGGGTAGTTGGCACCGAGAACGAGTACCAGCATGAAAAAGACGAACAGGTTGAGATACGCGAAGTACCGCGCGTAGCCAGGGTCGTCGCTCATGTAGCCGACGCTGAAGATGTGGATCAGCGTACCGACACCAGTGATGATCAGCACCATCAGCATCGACAGCTGGTCGAGCTGGAACGCCATGTCCACGTGCAGGTCACCGGCCGGCATCCAGCTCCAGTACCGCTGAACGAACGGAGTGTCGATATGCGCGCCGCGCATGGCGAAGAACATCGCGGCCGCCAGGACAAACGCGATCGCAAGCACACCCGGGCCAATGATGCTGACCAGCGAGGCGTACTTCGGCCGCGCGATGACGTGTGAGTCGTCGCCGTGCGCGTGATCGTCCACGCCGGCGGGCGCGTTGACGCTACCGTCGTCCGCATGGCCGTGACCCATATCCGGATCGGCCGGCCCCACGTGGGCCGCCGGAATGAGCGACAGCAGCCCGTTGATGACGAAGCCGAGCAGCGGGAGGAGCGGCAGTAGCCACATCCAGTGGGCCACTGTCCCGTCGAGGGGGTGCGGACCCGAGACCATCATGCTGTGCGCTTGCATCAGCCTCTTAGCAGGTTGATGTTGCGAAGGTCAACCGTCTGTCTGTGACGGAAGATTGAGATAATGATGGCCAGTCCAACCGCGGCTTCAGCAGCCGCGACCGTCATCACGAAGATCACGAAAACCTGACCCGCCATGCCATAATAGCGGGACAATGCGACGAACGTCAGGTTCACCGCGTTGAGCATCAACTCGACGCACATGAAGATGATGATCGCATTCCGGCGCGTGAGCACGCCCACCACGCCGATCACAAAGAGGGCTGCCGACAGACCGAGCGACTCAGCCAACATTGGATTCTCTCCTCCGTCCCAGCATCACCGCTCCGGCCACCGCGACCAGCAGCAGCACGCTCGTCAACTCGAAAGCGAGTGAGAAATCTCGATACAGCGGCCTCGCGACTGCACCCACAGCTCCATACTTCACGATCTGATCTTCGACAAAGTTGCGCGAAACCAGATACTGCCCCGACGGAATCCCGGTGCGCGACAGCACGCCCAGTTCGGCGATCAACACCAGCGCGACGAAGCCCGCGAGCAGTTTGGCCCACAACCCTCGCGCGTCCGAAATCTCAGACGCGACACCAAGGTTGAGTAGCATGATCACGAACAGGAACACAACCATAATGGCGCCCGCATACACCAGTACCTGCATGGCGGCCACAAACTGCGCGTCCAGCATCACGTACTCCGCCGCAAGCGCGAATAACGTG
Organism: Gemmatimonadaceae bacterium; assembly: GCA_050998035.1. GTDB lineage: Bacteria > Gemmatimonadota > Gemmatimonadetes > Gemmatimonadales > Gemmatimonadaceae > Fen-1247. The sequence goes on from JBPCQO010000179.1 coordinate 7,414, forward strand.
ACGATGAGCCACATCGCCGCCGCGACCGGGCTACTGCGCGTGACGAAGGTGACCGCAGCCACGATCGCGACGATCCCGAACAGATAGAAGTGGAACTGGTAGAACAGCGTGTGAGTATTCATGCTCACTCGCCTCTGGGGTTGGCCGGATCCCACAGGTCACTCACCGGGTGGGTCTGCGCCATGAGCCGCTCCAGGTCATATACATGTCCCTCGCGGCTGTATTCGGAGTTCTCATAATGCTGCCCCATGTGGATCGCCTCCTCGGGGCACACTTCCTGGCAGTAGCCGCAGAAGATGCAGCGGAATTCGT
>JBPCQO010000200.1:0-2756 GCA_050998035.1 Gemmatimonadaceae bacterium
CTATCGCACACTGGTGAAGATGAACACCGCGCATAAGAACACGCTAACCATCCTGCGGGATGTCTTGACCGCGCTACGCGGGGTACAACCGATTCTGGCGCGGGAGAATTGAGCGACGATTCGCCCGCTGTTTCACTGTGCCAGAGCATCGATCAAATGCACAAGCGTATTTAGATCGTTCAGATCCAAAACCTCGGCCGGCGAATGACTGTAGCGGCCCGGCCACGATATGCCTGCACCCAGCGCACCACGGGCGACGAACGGAACCGCGTCGGTAGAACCCTGAGTCGCGCCGATCTGAAGTGGCAGACCGTGCGCGTGCGCGAGGGCCACGATCCGCGCACGCTCGCTGGGCAGCACTATGAGACCGTCATCCAGCCCGCGCAGCACCGCGCCCGCGCCGAGCGGCGCGAAGGCAAAGTGCGGTGACTCCAGCGGCGTGTCCGACGAGACGAACGTATCGATCGCGTACGCATGATGCACCGATCGCGCGATCCGTCGTGCGACTGCCTCAGCGCCAATTAGCCCCGTCTCCTCCTGCACCGACCAGACGAAAATGAGCTTGTGCCGGAGTTGGCTCGGACTGATGTGCTGCAGCGCGAGCAGGAGCGCCGTCACACCGGCGCGATCATCGAGTGCGCGAGCCGTGTAGCGCGTTGCACCGAGTCGTAAGCCGCGCTTGAAAGCTGTCACTCCCAGGCCCGCGTGAACGCCGCGCGCAGCGAGCGCCGACGCGTCCATCCCGAACCACGCCCGCACTGTATCCGGCCGCCTCAGTGTCGCTGTCTCACGCGGCACGAAGACGCCAGCAACGGGCGCGGGGCTGACGACACCCGCGCGTTCGGTGCTCCCATCCAGGTACAGTAGCGCAGGCTGCCCCTCCCACGCCGATGGGATCAGCCCGCCTTGGGGAGTGAGCGTAACCGTCCCGTCGCCGCTGATTGAATGCACGATGTACGACACCTCGTCCATGTGCGCCAGGAAGACCGTCGTATCCCTGTCCGGCCCCATCGCGAGTATCAGGTTGCCGGCGGAATCCTGCTTCACCTGCGACCGCGCCCACTCGGGCAACGCAGCACGCACGGCATCGCGCACCGGTTGCTCCTGACCTGGAACTCCGGGCAGCTCAACCAGCGTCGTCAGCAGGCTGGCCGTCGTGGAGAGGCTGTCGTTTCCCTGCGCACGCGCTTGCGCCGCATCCGCACGCAGCGCGAGCCACACCGCTGACTGGCGAAGGCCGGCCGCTTTCTGTACCGCACCGAGCAGCGAGTCCAGATCGGCGGCGCGCACACTCTCCACGAGGGATCCCGCGAAGCGCGCACGAACCTGTAGCCGCGCGATCGAATCCACGCCCGCGTTCGGAAGCATCGCCGCCGATCGCGGCATACGCGACCACGATACAGGCGCTTCGTCATTGTGAGCAGCGTACGATTCGTTCGGTGCGACGATCGTGGCGTCATCGAATGCACCAAGTTGAGCGACCGCGGCCTGTAGCCCGCGCCACGCAAAGCTCCGCTGCACGGAGAGCACGAACACTGTCTCACCCGCACCGCGCATGTTCTGCGTGGAATGCGCGACACTAGCGACCGCCGCGCACGCCGAGCGTCCACTGGCGTCTGCGCCCGCCACATAATCCGAGTACAGCCACGGCTGCACGCTGCGCGCGACCGGATCCAGCAACTGAATGCCCATTCCGTTCGCTTCCTGCCGCGTGCGTGCGCCAACATCTACCCACAGCTGATCCACACTCGTGACAGCGGTGTCCGCACGGTGCTGCCGCGCGAAGTGCGCATTCGTCACCGCCACCACGCCCGGGATATTCCCATTGCGTGTGACGACACTCACCTGCTGCGCCTCGTGGAACTGATCCCAGAGCGCATGCGTCCGAGCATTGCCCGCGCGGTGCAGCCGGAGATATCCCTGATCGGTGATCTCGCTCACCACGAAACCCACATGATCCAGACCACACGCAACGAGACGGCGAGGATGACCGCTCCCTACCGTCATGACGAGATTGCCAAGCTCGTCGCGCCGCCAGCGCGAATCGGCAGCCAAGATCGGATCCGTGAGATGGAACTCTTCGCCCGGCGGCGCATCGAACGCGAGCCACGAGGCGACGGCCTTTGTCGCGGCTGCTGCTGTGGTGCTCTCCGACGGAGTGGGTGCGCGGCTGTGTGGCGGTGCAGGGCGTTGCCCGGCGGCCGTACTCGCCACGGTAGCTGAGGCGATCAGGGCAGCGATTGTGCGAAGGTCCAGCCGTGGCGTATGGAGCATGGTTCCTGTCCGTTCCGTGAGGGCGTATCACCAATGATAGCCGCACCGTCAGCCGAATCCGAGCGCTATATTCGCGGACCGATCGTCGCGGTCGGTCAACACCACCGATATCAAGCGCCTATGCTGACCAGAACTATCTTCGGTCGCGCCCGCCGCCCCTTGATTGGGGCAATCGTCGCCCTCGCCCTCACCACGCCTTCACTCGGCGCACAGACCCGGGTGCAGCCCCAGGTACAGACTCCGTCCGCAAGCGTCGCCGACAGCTCTCCGTTCCGCCCGCTCGATCTGCCAACTCCGAACAACTACCGCACCGGCTCCGGGCGCCCCGGTCCTGGATACTGGCAGCAGCGCGTCCATTACAACATTGGGGCAACGCTCGACCCAGCGCGCAACGAGCTGCATGGCAGCGAGACCATCCACTACGCCAACCACGCGCCCGAAGCGCTGCCGTATCTGTGGCTCTTTATCGAGCAGAACATCTG
>JBPCQO010000052.1:0-5678 GCA_050998035.1 Gemmatimonadaceae bacterium
AGGCTACCACGTCCGGAATCACTTTATGAATATTTCAGGTCTAAACTCTCCCCGGCAGCCTGAATGCTACCGGATCATTGAGCAAGCCTCGCACATCCATCGATCTCAACTTCAATTTTCAATCAGCATTTGCCACGCGTTCAGTGGCAGCCTTTCAACTTATCACTCTAACCATCAAACCGCAAGGGCTTTCGTTAACTTTTTCTGAGCTTTTCTACTTCTCTTACTTCGGTCAGAACAGCGCTTGTAACCACGCTAGCCATCCTGAAACCCCTCTCACTACCAGAGATTCCGACGACGTCCTGACCAGCTCTCTACTTCATACACATATCACCGCGATTCTCTGCGGGATGAGCATTCTAATAGAGCTTCGAAACAAATGGAAGCCCCCCAATGGCGACTTTCCGGACTCACATGCTCCCCCTCGGGATCGAACCGAGAACCTACTGATTAAGAGTCAGTTGCTCTAACCAATTGAGCTAGAGGAGCTTTATCTCATCCACCACTCGGCAGCCCGACCACTCGGCAAAACCGCCCGCGGAGCACACCGCCTGCCCCCGAGCGGCTCGTAGTGGCGCGCCAGGAGGGAATCGAACCCCCGACCCGCAGCTTAGAAGGCTGCTGCTCTATCCAACTGAGCTACTGGCGCCGAACAGCCTCCTAATTTGTCGCCGAACGAGGCGAAACGGAAGGGGATCGTCGAGATTTTTCCGTCAGAACAGTGCGCTCCACCTGCACGCCTCCATGCCCGGGTTCAACGCCCGCGGACCGCGCCCGGGACAGTGGCAAAGTCGGTAACCAACGGTACGCATCACGCATGCTTGTGCAGCCGTGGATCTTTACGTGTGCGGTTACCCGCGAGCGGCTGCAGAATTGTGAACGGCCCGCTCGCTCGCGCTGTTGGAACGGCTGCGGACGTTACTGCGACGTTACTGGGATGTTGCCGCAAGGACGGCAAATGCCATCCGAGAGATGCAGCGGATCAACACGTGATTCACACGAGCTCCTCGCGCTGTGAGGCAACAGTAAAACTGCGTTCGTGCGGCAGCGACACGACGAACTCCGTGCCGTGCGATGTCGAACTCGCGAGTAGTACGCGGCCACCGTGCGCCTGCGCGACCCACTGCGCAATCGCGAGGCCGAGTCCAGCGCCGCCGCCGGTGGAACTGGTGCCAGATATAGCGCGAGAGCGAGCCACGTCTGCACGGAAGAAACGTTCGAAGAGGTGCGGCTGTGCGTCCGCTGGAATCCCGGGGCCGGTATCGCGAACGCTGATGCGATATGCGTCCCCGGTGTCCGCAAGGGAGATGAACACTGTTGAGCCCAGGCCGGAATATTTGACAGCGTTGTCCAACAAATTCGTAACCAGCCGTCGTAGCAGCTCATCGTCGCCCACGTACGGAGCGTCGACGTTGCTCTCCATGCGAATGGTCACGCCCGACCTGCTCGCAAGCGCCCGTACTGCACGGGCGCACTCGGCGACCAGCTCGTCCAGATAGAGAGTCTCGCGTCTTAGTGGTTGCTGCCCCGCATCCGCTCGCGCCAGGAGAAATAGCTCGTTCACAACCGTCGAGAGCCGTGCAGCCGTGTCCCCGACGACACCGAGCGATTCTCTGTATTCCCGGGGCGACCGGATATCAGCGCTGAGAGCGACCTCGGCCTCTGCGCGCATTATAGACACGGGAGTGCGTAACTCGTGCGAGGCATCGGCCATGAAGCGACGCTGCTGCGCAAACGCACGATCGACGCGCGATAGCAGTTGGTTGAGAACCCCGGCAAGTTGCCCCAACTCGTCGCGTGGATTGCCGACAGGAAGTCTGTCCTCGAGGTTGGCCGCGCTGATGCGAGCTGCGCGCTCGCTCATGTCTGCGACCGGAGCGAAGCTACGCTTGGCCAGGAAGGATCCGCCGACACCTGCGCCCAGGAGCATCACTGGAATGGCGATCACGCACGCGAGGCGCGCATCGTCCAACGTCTCAGCCTCGGAGTGCCTGGATTGCACCATGGCGACCGCATACGCGTGATTGCGTAGTGGCACGGGCGTGACGATCACACGGTATCCGCCCTCAGTGTCGCGCAGCGTGAATGTTGCAGCACGACCGGTGCCGGTACGCGCGACGGCAGCGCTCAACTGCTTCAGATTGACTGGCGCGGATGGGTCGCCATTTGAATCCGCGTTCGCAGACCTGGGCGATCTATTTGCGAGGACCTCACTCGTGCTCATCGTGATGCGCCGCCCCGCTGCGTCGTAGATGACGACCCCGAGATCCTGCACGCGAAACTCTGCAACGGCGGCTCCAATTGCCGCCGTATCTGAAACCGCGCCCAGCCGCTCCGCACGAAGCTCAAGTGCGAATGCCGCGGCCGAATTGGCGAGGTATTCCTGCGCGCCACGAGCGGTGGTGGAAGCGAGGAACGCATATGCCGCGAGCGCAAAGCCGGTGAGCAACACGCCGAGCACTGCGGTATGCCACAGCGCGAGCCGCGCGCGGACGGAGTCAAGCATTCAAGTCTGGCGGAGACGATTCAACCGGGGCGGCGTCGGACCGACGGAGGCAGCGCTTGCGTGGGTCGGTCAGCGAGCGGAGCGCTCTCCTCAACGCGGGCGAGCAAGTAGCCTGCGCCGCGCCGAGTATGGATCAATGGATCCTCGCCCGGGGCGTCCACCTTACGCCGCAATCTGTTGATATAGACTTCGATCGCGTTGGAGAACGGGTCGTGGTTGTCGTCCCAGACGTGAGCGCAAATAGCTTCTCGCCCGACGACGCGGCCAGCGTTGCGGGCCATGAATTCGAGCAGTGCGTACTCCTTGGTCGTCAGCGGCAGGAGGCGACCGTTACGTCTCACGTTCTGCGCCTTTGTATCGACCACGAGATCATCTACAACGATCTCGCTCGGGATGAGTTCGTGGCCACGACGAAGCAGTGCGCGCAAGCGTGCCAGTAACTCGTCGAATGCGAACGGCTTCGGTAGATAGTCGTCACTGCCGGAGTCCAGCCCGGCGATCTTGTCAGCAACCGTGTCGCGCGCGGTGAGCATCAGCACCGGGGTACGGTTATCCCGCTCGCGCAGCTCACGACAGACAGCGAATCCGTCCTTGCGCGGCATCATGACATCAAGCACGATGACGTCGTACTCATTGACGGCTGCCTGATACAGTGCCGCGGCGCCGTCGGTTGCGACGTCAACCGCGTATGCGTGCTCGCGCAACCCTTTGGCGAGCGTCTGTCCAAGCTGTGTGTCGTCCTCTGCCAGCAATAGGCGCATTTGAGCCTCCGCACTCGAATGTACTGCGCGCACCTAACAGAGAGATTACAGGGGCGGTCGACGCAGGTCAGGCACGGGACACGGTCTCGCCAAGTCGGAACACGTCGGGCTCGTCTTCCAGGCGCGCGGCGGCGAGCGCTTCGACAAAAACGATGCTGGCTCGCACCTGGGCGTCGACTTCACTCTCAGCGTCGATCTCGAGCGAGACTCGCGCGTGGCTCGCGTGTTCATGCGCAAGCCTCCAGCCGAGAATGCTCCTCTCCTCGCGCAGGAGGGTCAGCCCGCGAACCAGTCCGACTAGCTCGGCCTCGGTGAGCTCGCGCCCAGCTTGATAGCGGACGAAGAAGCCGTGTGGGTCCAATGGATAGCCCTGGTGTGGGGGGGTGGCGGAGGACGTCATAGCTGCGGCTCCGGAACGATTTCTGAGAACACGCCCATCGAACCGCGGGAGCATGTTTGGATCAGGCTGATCACCGGGGGCGCAATTTGGAACATGTAACAAGCTCTCGGAAGTAACTACCCGGTGGCGGGAGTGCGTATCACACCCAAACGAGAATCTTCACCTCCGGGGCGATAACGCTAGTACCGGCCAAGCCGGACCAGTCGCCGGTCTTTGAGACCAAGTGTTCGGTCAGACGGCACCCGTCAATGTCGGCTGGAGACTGTCGATGGTGCGCGCGGCCATCCGGCTGGAATTAACTGGCCGCCTGGCCGGCACAGCTCTCCCGTCGCTGGACCAGAGATTCCGGTCATCGAAGCAGGTTTGCTCCTCGTCGGACGGGTGAGACGCGCGGGCGGCTCAGTCCGGCATTTCAGCGGAGCAATGAGATGCGTCGTCAATACAGCGCTGCTCGTACCAGGTACAAATAGGGACCTCAGCTGTCTCAGTTGCCACACGGCACGTCCGTCCGCTAGTGCTCGACGTGAAGGTGATGCACATTAGCGCTCCAATGGGTTCGCAGATATTCACGTGCGGACCACAGAGCGCAATACCGTACCGCCCGGACGGCGGGGTCAGTTGTCATGAGGCAAGAAAGATGCGAAAGTTCGCCCTGGTCGCCGTCAGCATGTTCGCTCCCTTGATACTGTGCGCGCAGAATGCGCCAGAAATGGCCCGCGCCATCGTAGTGCCGGAAGGGACCGAGTTCACAGTAGTAACCGCCGACGAGCTCAATGGTAAGAGCGCGACAAGGGGCGACATAGTTAAACTGGCCATGGCCGCACCGTTAGCAGTAGACAACACGGTGGTCGTCAGCAAGGATGCATATGTTCGGGGGCAGGTCGGCGACGTCAAGCGGGCTGGCCACTTCGGCAAGGGTGGTAGAATGAGCCTCACTGTTACCGCCGTGACAGCGACTGACGGACAGCACATCCCCGTTCGCGCGTCGAAGTCAAAAGCGGGCAAGGATCACACCGGCGCTACTGTCGCACTTGTCCTTTTCACCGGCGGACTTGGGCTGTTGAAGCACGGCAACGACGTGGTGTACAAGGCTGGAACGGAGATCCAGGTCTTCACGGATTCGACAGTCACGGTTCACGTACCGGTGGTGGCGAGTGCGACACCTCAGTAGGCAGTAAGCGATCCCTCGTCTGCTGGATTACGCGGAAGACGGAGTCTCTGTCTTTAATGCCCCTTCCCACGGCAAGTTGCGGCATAGGGCTCGTCGCAGGTTCCGTACACCCGAATTTGCCTCAAGAAAACCCCGCACCTACGAACGGTGCGGGGTTGGTCAGTTAGACAGTCGGGGCGGCCGGATTCGAACCGGCGGCCTCCTGCTCCCAAAGCAGGCGCGATACCAGGCTACGCTACGCCCCGTCAAATCATTGTCTTGTAAGGGGTTAGGGAAATCAACTTCTTTTCGTGAGCCCCTCCCATGCAGAACTACAACGACATCTTCGAGAGCGAATTTACCTAAAGAACGCCTCGCCTTCCACTGTTGAGAGGCACAAGCAGTCAATTAAGCGGCTTTCTCGCCACTTCAAGAACGGTTCTGCTGAAGGATGGACTCCGAGATTTTGTCATCGGGACGGGGAAACACGACTCTCCGCGCGAGCTTCAACGACCGCGTCCGTGCGGTCAAAGAATACCTCGTCTGGCTAGAATCACCACTGACGGTCACCGATCCAGAGGAAGAGCAGAGATTTGTACCCATTCCTACACCTGAGCAGCTGGCCAAGCTCACTCAATACAAACGTGGCTCTCCTGCTCTGCTCCCCAATTCAGCGAGACAGTTTCGGATGAGATATAATCCGTCATCCGGAGCGGGGTCAAGCTATGGACAAACAGCAGCGGGGATCAGATGGTCGGCGTCGGTTTACAGCTGAGTTCAAGCAGCAAGCTGTTCGCCGTATAGTTGGTGGAGAGTGCACGGCAGCAGAGCTGAGCCGCGAGCTTGGCGTCAATCAAGCAC
>JBPCQO010000076.1:0-36018 GCA_050998035.1 Gemmatimonadaceae bacterium
CGCTCAAGCGTGGTGTCGATCAGCTGGCCGACGCGGTGAAGGTCACCCTCGGCCCCAAAGGTCGTAACGTCGTCATCGACAAGAAGTTCGGTTCCCCGACCATCACCAAGGACGGTGTCACGGTCGCGAAGGAAGTCGAGCTCAGCGACCCCATCGAGAATATGGGCGCGCAGATGGTGAAGGAAGTCGCTACCAAGACCAGCGACCTCGCCGGCGACGGCACCACTACCGCGACCGTTCTCGCGCAGGCGATCTTCCGCGAAGGCCTGAAGAACGTGACCGCCGGCACCAACCCGATGGCGCTCAAGCGCGGCATCGACAAGGCAGTCGCAGCAGTTGTCGAAGAGCTCAAGAACGTCTCCGTCCCCACCAGCGGGAAGAAGGAGATCGCGCAGGTCGGTACCATCTCCGCGAACAACGATAAGGAGATCGGTGATCTGATCGCCGAGGCAATGGAGAAGGTCGGCAAGGACGGTGTCATCACCGTTGAAGAGGCCAAGGGCCTCGAGACGAACCTGGAGACGGTCGAGGGCATGCAGTTCGACCGCGGTTACGTTTCGCCGTACTTCGTCACCGACCCGGACAAGATGGAAGCGGTCCTTGAGGATGCAATGATCCTCGTTCACGACAAGAAGATCTCGTCGATGAAGGACCTTCTCCCAGTTCTCGAGAAGGTTGCTCAGATGGGCAAGCCCCTCCTGATCATCGCCGAGGACGTCGAGGGTGAGGCGCTCGCGACGCTGGTCGTGAACAAGCTGCGCGGCACGCTGCGGGTCTGCGCAGTTAAGGCTCCTGGCTTCGGTGATCGCCGCAAGGCGATGCTGGAAGACATTGCGGTCCTTACGAACGGCCGCGTGATCTCCGAGGACGTTGGTTTCAAGCTGGAGAACTCGACCGTCGATCAGCTCGGCCGTGCCAAGCGCATCGTCGTCGACAAGGACAACACCACGATCATCGATGGTGGTGGTACTGACGAGGCCATTCAGGGCCGCGTGAAGGAGATCAAGGCCGCGATCGAGAAGACCACTTCCGATTACGACCGTGAGAAGCTGCAGGAGCGCCTTGCCAAGATCGCCGGCGGTGTCGCGGTGATCAACGTTGGCGCACCGACCGAGAGCGAGATGAAGGAGAAGAAGGCTCGCGTCGAGGATGCTCTCCACGCAACGCGTGCAGCGGTTGAAGAGGGCATCGTCCCAGGCGGCGGTGTTGCACTCATCCGCGCTCAGAAGGCGCTCAAGGATCTCAAGCTGGCCGATGCCGAAGAGCAGATTGGCGTCGACATCATTCACAAGGCGATTGAAGAGCCGATCCGCATGATCGTGCAGAATGCTGGTGGTGAAGGCTCTATCGTGATCGAGAAGGTTCGCGCGGCCAAGGATAATACCTTCGGCTACAACGCTCTGACCGACACGTACGAAGATCTGGTTCAGGCCGGCGTCATCGACCCGACCAAGGTCACGCGTACAGCGCTGCAGAACGCGGCGAGCATCGCCGGTCTGCTGCTCACGACCGAAGCTCTGATCGTTGAGAAGAAGGAAGAGAAGGGCGGCGCGCCGGCTCAGGGCGGCGGCGGAATGGGCGGGATGTACTAGTCCCTCGCGTTCTGTGGAGCGACAAAAAGGGCCCGGAGATTTCTCCGGGCCCTTTCTTGGTCTGATACCTTGCTCGATGTCCGCACTCTCCTGAGCGGTCAGGAAGTCAGCTGATCCTTTCGAGTTACTTCGGCGTGCCCAGCGCTGCGGCGATGTCTCGCTCCAGCGCGCCGGTCGAACTGCATTGCAGCGGGTCCGATGATACGCCGGACTGATCCTTAGCAGCCCCACTGACGGATGTGCGCACGACAGTCTGCGAGCCGTTTGACTGTAGCTGGGTCAAGCTCGTGAGGGTTACACGGTATGAATCCGCGATTGATTGGGCCGTCAGCGTCGTGGTGCCGCAGTCGACCGCGTACGAGACCGGGTGTTTGCCAAGCCGATGCCCGAGTATTGCGCGCTCCGCGCCTACGACGTGTGCCGTCGAATCGAGCTTCGTGATCGGAATTCCCATGCTCTGATAAACCGTCAGCAAGCGCGGCCAGGCCTGCTCAACGGGAATGTCGATCGTGTTCACCGCGAGGCTTGGATCCGTGAAGTAGGTCAGTGTGCCGGCAGACCCCGCGTTAGCAGAAATCCTGTCGTTTCTGGTGCCCACTTCGGACTGTGAGCTTGCTGCGCAGCCGGCGACGAGCGCGACTGACACTACGAGTAGATGTGAGCGCATGGGAGCGTGGCCTGTGTGTGAAGGGTGTCAGAACGCTCCGAATATGCAGATGGTGCGTCGGGTTCGCCACGAAGTGGTACAATGTGTGCGCCCATGTGAGCACAGCTAACTCGCTTGCGACGTCCCTGTCAGAGCCCGAAGTCCAGTTGCACCGCGGCAGCACGCCTCGCTCCAGGCTCGAACGGCCCGATCACCGAGTCCTGCGGCGCGACTGTCATACGACCAGCGAACCGGCCGCGCCTTACCCTATCGCCCACGTCGCGCAGTGCCGTAGTCGCCGTATTGCACGATTCACTGAGATGAGCCAGGACGATGTGCCGCAGCCCCTTGTGGCTTACTTCCCGGACCAACTCGCCCGCTACGCGGTTGCACAGGTGCCCGTTTCTTCCGGCGATCCGCGCGCGCACAGAGGGCGGGTAAGGGCCGTTGCGTAACATGAGCTCGTCGTGGTTCGCCTCCAGCACCATCAGATCCAGATCGCGCAACGCGTCCACCAGCGGCTGCGTCGGCGCGCCAAGATCGTACGCAACTCCGGCCCGAGCACCGGTGCGGCGCGCGGTAGCTACAATTACCACCGGCTCAGCTGCATCATGCGGCGCACGCAGCGCGAGCATGTCGAACTCACCGATCGCAAAGCTCTCGCCGGCGCGAAACGGCATCGTCTCCGAGTCCCGGAGATCCCTGGCCGCGGTAATGGTTCCCGCGGTGGCGTACGGTGTCCATCCGAATCGCTGGGCCAGCGTGCGAACACCACGCACATGGTCGATATGTTCGTGCGTTACGACGACGGCTTCGATCGACTCGGGCGGTACGTCAGCAGCTCGCAGCCGCTCCAACATGATCTGCGGGGCGAACCCCGCATCGATGAGGATGCGTGTCCCGGCCGCCTCGAGTAGCACCGAGTTGCCACGGCTGCCAGATCCAAGTACCCACATTCGCATCGTCGTTGCTACCCGCTAAAAGCGCTCATGCTCCAGAGCTGAGTCAGGAAGGAATGCACTCGAACTGCACCACGTTACCTGGGCGCACGCTCTGAATGCGCCAGCGCCAATTGTTGCCGCTGGCGGTCGCCGAGGACGACGTGGCGCCGCGCCATCACACGTTCGGCTACGTTGAGAAACTTGACCGCATCAAATGCCGCGTACGGCTCGCGGTCGCCCCACGCGAACGGCGGCACGTATTTGGGCGGTATAGTCGCGCCGAACACGTTCGCACCGGCACCGATCACCCCACCCGTCGTGAGCATGGTGCCGATCCCCGTCTTTGCGTGATCGCCAAAAAGCGTCCCAAGGAATTGCTGGCCTGTCTCGCGAATGCCGTGCGGCGTCCACAGTTGAACTGTGCCGTAGGTGTTCTTGAGGTTGCTGGTTGTAGTTCCGGCGCCAAGATTCACCCATCGACCCAGATACGAGTGCCCCACAAATCCCGTATGTCCCTTGTTGGAGTGACCCAGCACTATGGAAGAGCTGATCTCTCCACGAATTTTGGCCATCTCGCCGATGGAGCAGTTCGCCACCCGGTCGCCCACGATCACGGCATCAGCACCGATGTAGCACGGTCCTACCACCCGGGTGAAGGCCGCGATGGACGCGCCGCGCCTCACGACGATCGGGCCGGCGCTAGCGTCGAATATCACATACGGCTCGATCTGCGCGTTCTCCTCAACGGTCAGTGAGTGCGACCCGATGGAGTCGTACATCAGAGATGACGCGCGAACTGTCGGTGCCAGAGCGGCGAGGTCGTCGTTCAACTGAGGCGAGAGCTGCGCGATGAAATCCCATACCGCATCCACCCAGCGTCCCACGAGGGCGCGCGATGTAACTCCGTCCACCAGCTCATCGAGCGAAACGCTGCCATCGGCTAATGCGCTGGCTGGGAGATCGGTCCGAAGTCTGACCGCGCACACGCGCCCGCCGCAATTCCACTTGGAGTCCCCGGTCGCGAGTACCTCGTCCAGAGCGACAACGCAGCGAGAGTTTGCGATTACTGCGCCCGCGGCGATCACCGCGCCAGCCGCAAGAGCCGGTGGTGCGTCGAACTCCTCGAAATCAGCGAGCGCCGGGCTTGAAATGAATCCCGTCGCTCGCAGAGCCGCAACACTTTCCCATCGCCTGCGAATGACTTCCGCGCCCGCGCGCAGCTCGGAAACGGGACGCGTTACAGTGAACGGCTCAAAGCCGCGGGCGGCCGCGTCGTCGTACAGATACAATGGCGTCACAGGGCGTTCATCGGGACGTTAGTCCGCGCTCACGAGCCACTCAGTCACGAGCCGCTCGTGAGCGCGGCGGGAAGTGACGCGATCAGGCTCTTCAGATCCGCGGATTTCTCACGCGTGGTGACGACAGTCAGCCCGGCACGGGTTATGACCACGAGGTCGGAAACGCCGTACAGCACCACGGCATTTGCTTCGGCGTGCACGACGTTGTTTGAAGACTCGGCTGCGTGCACGGTGCCGCTCGCGACGTTCCCGGTGCTGTCCGCCGCTCGTACGCGGTGCAGTGCTGCCCACGTCCCCACGTCGTCCCACCCAAAGTCGCCCGGGATCACGTACACGCACGCGCTCCGCTCAAGCACTCCCACATCTACTGATATGGAACGCGCGGCTGAGAAGAAGCGATCCGCTGCATCTGGCTTTTCGTCGATCTCGTCGAGCGCGGTCGCCACTTCAGGCGTGTGGGCGCGGATCTCGTTCAGAAAATCGCCCACCCGCCATACGAATATCCCGGAGTTCCACAGATATCCTTGCGCGACCATCTCGGCCGCGCGCTCACGCGTGGGCTTCTCCACGAATCTGGACACCCGCCGCGCATCGCCACGCTCGATAGTCGTCCCGGGCTCGATGTAGCCGAATCCCGGGTCTGGCCGGGTGGGGACAATCCCAACCGTAACCAGCCCGTGCTCCCGCTCCGCAATGTCTGCGGCGTGCGACAGGGCATTCCGAAATCCGTCGGGATCGCCGATTGACCAATCGGCATGTACGCACGTCATCACCGCGTCGTCGCCCGCGCGCCGGGCAATTATCGCGGCGGCATATGCCAGTGCCGCGGCTGTCCCCGCCGGCCGCGGCTCGGCGATAATGTTCGCAGCATCTATGGACGGCGCGGCCGCCGCGATCGCATCGACCAGCGCTAGGTTTGTGAGCACCAGCGTCCGCTCCGCGGGGACGAGCGCCTGGAGGCGATCAATCGTGTTCTCGAGCAGGGACCGGTCATCCACGAGTGATAAAAGCTGTTTCGGTCGCTCCGGGGTGCTGAGCGGCCAGAACCGCGAGCCCACTCCCCCGGCGAGTACGACGGCCCATCTTGGACCGCTCATCCTTCCTCAGCTCCTTCCAATCCTGTAAGTCGAGCAACGAGTGCGTACAGCTTTTTCGGACTGAACGGCTTGGTTACAAAGGCTGTCGCGCCCGTGGCCATCGCGGCTCGCTCCTGCTCGTCCTGGCCAGCGGCGGTGAGAATGATCGCTGGCACATCCGTCTTGATCTCACCACGCATGACCTTGAGGACGTCAAATCCACTCAATTCCGGCATCATCAGGTCCAGGACGACGAGGTCAAAACCAGCGGGGTTGGCGCGCAGCGCATCCGCCGCTTCCTTCCCGTCGTACGCGAGCGTCACGTCGAATGGACCATTTTCCAGCTTCATCTTGATGATACGGCCTATATGAGGCTCATCATCGGCGACGAGCACCCTGCGGCGCTGCTCTGTAGGCTCGGGCATAGGGAAGTTGCCAGCCAGCTAAACGAGTGCTGCCATGGACGATCGGTGCCGCCGAAGGTCGAACAGGAGATCGGCGAGATTCGCGTCTCGCGAGGTGGCCACAAACAATATCGCATGCGCCGAGAGGCTGAGGACAATGCCGTAGCCGCGCTCGAATTCGACCACCGCGAGCTGCGCGTCGCCCGATCCTGCCGCCTGGCCCAGCTGTCGAGCTGCCATGGCAACGGCCGGGACGCGCGCGGCAAGTGATTCGGCATGACTGTGAGTGGCGTCGCCCGTCTCGATCACGAGTCCGTCATCGCCCAGAATTACCGCCGCCTGCACGCCGGGCCTGCTCCGGATCGCATCGGTGAGGTCGCGTAAAGTTGGCATGCGTTGAAAAGTACCGTCTCGGGGGCTATTCTACGAGGCTATACTAAGCACGGGTTCGCGCTTCCGCGGTTCGCGCGCCCGGCTCATCTCACCCGCCCCGCTCAAGCGAATGCTCCGACGCTTATCTGCCGCCGCGGTCGCGGCTGTTTTGTTGGCAATCTCAATCGCCGCCTGCAGCAGTACGACCGCAATTATTGCCAACCTGCCCGTTACGGCGGACACGCTGGTCGCGTACGCACTCTCGGGTACGCCGGCCAGCCTACCGAGCGGGCTGGCGGTTACTCTCCGATCGACCGTTCGGGTAGACGCGACAGCTTCGTTTGACGTCGCCTTCGATTTTGACCCGCATGGCAACATCATCATCAGCCCCGCTCGCACGATCGTCAGCCCACTCACCGGCAACGTACCTCTGGTCGGCCTTCAGACGAGCACTGCCAGCTTCGACGCGATTACCACCGCACCTGGCGGCTACTACCGTCCGGACACCGCAATTGTCGTGAAGCCTGGCGAGGCGTTTATCGTACTGGCGACACGTTCCACTGGAAGCCAAACCTGCCTGTACTCACCGTCGCCGCACATCTACGCAAAGGTGGTGATTGATAGTGTGAAGCCGTCCACGACGCGCGCCATCTACCTGCGGCAGACTGTCGATCCGAACTGCGGCTACAAGTCGTTGGAGATCGGTCTCCCGACCAAATAGCAATGCACGATCTACGTCTCTTTCGCGAAGATCCAGCCGCGCTGCGCGATGCACTGGCCCGTCGCCGGATGCTCGACGGCTGCGCGCCGCTGGTTGATCGCGCGGTCGAGCTCGATGTCGACCGCCGCGCGATCATTCAGCGCGCTGACGACGCCAAGGCTGCGCGCAACGCACTGACACAGGTAGTCGCGCAGAAGAAGCGCGCGGGCGACGATGCGGCCCAGACGATGACCGAGAGCCGAGCACTGGGCGACGAGATTTCAGCGTTGCAGGAGCGGCTGTCTGGGGTCGAGACGGAGCTATCATCGCTCGTTCTGCAGCTTCCCAACGTCACCCTGCCGGAGGTCCCCGCCGGCGGTGAAGAGCACAATGCCGTGCAGCGTACGTGGGGAGAGCCGCGCGCGGCAGGCAGCGCCGAACCGCATTGGGACACCGGCGCTCGGCTGGGCTTCCTTGACCTTGAGCGTGGCGCCAAAGTGGCGGGCTCCGGCTTCATCGTGTATCGCGGCGGTGGCGCACGGCTGCTTCGCGCGCTTATGAACCTGATGCTCGACACGCACACGCGCGATCACGGTTACGAGGAAACATGGGTCCCGGCCGTTGTGAACCGCGCGTCAATGATCGGAACGGCCCAGTTCCCAAAGTTCGAGGACGACCAGTACGCGCTCAAGGACGAGGAACTGTTTCTGATCCCGACGGCTGAGGTTCCGGTCACGAATCTGTATCGGGACGAAATCCTGAGTGAAGCGGAGCTGCCGCGAGCGTTCGTGGCGTACTCGCCGTGCTTCAGGCGCGAGGCCGGTGCGCACGGCAAGGATACGCGCGGACTTCTGCGCGTACATCAATTCGACAAGGTGGAGCTGGTTCGCTACTCCCGACCGGAAGATTCCGCCGCTCAGCACGAATTGATCACGTCGCACGCCGAGCGGATTCTGCAACTGCTGGAGCTACCATATCGGGTTCTGCTGCTGGCTGCTGGTGACACCGGTTTCGCGAGCGCGAAGACGTACGATCTGGAAGTCTTCGCACCCGGAGTTGGGAAGTGGCTCGAGGTTTCCTCGTCCAGCAACTTCATGGACTTCCAGGGCAGACGGGCGAATATCCGCTATCGCCCGTCGGCTGGGGGCAAGCCGCGCTTTGTGCACACGCTCAACGCCTCTGGGCTGGCCTTTCCGAGAATCATCGCGGCTCTGCTCGAGCAGCATCAGAACGCCGATGGCAGCGTGAACGTGCCGGCGGCGCTCCAGCCTTACTTCGGCGCTCCGGTCATCGAGTAGAGCGTGCGACGGAGCGGGCCACTCTGGGCCGTGGTTGCCGGTGTGGTCCTGCTGCTCACGTGGTACGTGTTTTACATGCGCGCTGTGGTCACTGACCTTCGCATCGAAGCCTCAAGGGTGGGAACGATGTACGCCCGGGTGTACGATGGGCTGAGTAATCCCAACCCCGATGCGGCGACCACCGCGCTGCAGGATCTGTCGCTGATGATACGGGAATCGGGCGTTCCGGTGATCGTGACCGATGCGCGTGGATCCGTGACCGCGTCGGCCAATCTGCCGGTCGGTGCGGAGGGAAGCAAGGCCAGCGAGCAGGCTTACGCGCGCCGGCTCGCAGGTGAGAACAAGCCGATAGTGGAGCCTGGGATCGGCACGGTGTACTATGGCAACACCCGTCTGGTGGACGGCTTGCGGGTGGTCCCCGCGCTGCAGGCGGTGCTGGTGGGGATGTTTCTGCTGGCCGGGATCTACGCCATTCGCACGCGGGGCCGCGCGGATCGCGAGCAGATTTGGGCCGGCATGGCGCGCGAGTCCGCGCATCAGTTAGGGACGCCGCTCTCCAGCCTGAGCGGTTGGATCGAGCTGCTGCGGGACAGCGAATCGCACGATCCGGTGCTCACGCACGCTGTGAATCACATGGACGGGGATCTGGAGCGGCTGCGCCGTGTGGCGTTCCGTTTCGAGCGGATCGGCCGGCCCCCGCGCCGGGACAAGGTGGATGTCGGGGAAATCGTGGAACGGGTGGCAAGCTACTTTCGGGCGCGGGTCCCGACGCTCGCCAAGGCTGTCACGATTCGATCAGTTTTTCGCGGGGAGTCGCTCGTCGTCGACGGCGACGCGGTACTGCTCGAATGGGCGGTGGAGTCGCTCGCCAAGAACGCCATCGATGCGCTCGCGGGGCGCGGCGGACGCGTGACGCTGTCGGCGCAGCAGCTTCCCGAGGGGCGCGTTCGCATCCGCGTAAAGGACAACGGACCCGGAGTGCCGCGCGACCTGCGCAAGCGCATCTTTGATCCGGGTTTTTCCACCAAAGAGAAGGGGTGGGGGATAGGACTTTCTCTCGCCAAACGCATAGTTACTGAAGGACACAATGGTCGCCTCATCCTGCAGTCGGGGACTCGCGGCGCGACGTTCGATATAATCCTGGAACATGACACAGCTGCTTGACGGAGAACCGCTCGCCGGGCTGAACGAAGCTCAGCGTGACGCGGTGCTACACTTTGAAGGACCGATGCTCGTGCTCGCCGGTGCCGGCTCTGGCAAGACGCGCGTTCTGACGACGCGCATCTCACGCCTCATCCGACATCACGGCGTGGATCCTACACGGATTCTGTCCGTTACTTTCACCAACAAGGCTGCCGGCGAAATGCGCGACCGCATCGGTCGCTTGCTCGGTCAGGACCCGCGCGGAATGTGGTCGGGGACGTTTCACGCCATCGGCGCGCGAATCCTGAGAGCAAACGCGGCGGCTGTCGGGCGCACGCCGAGCTTCACCATCTATGACGCTGACGACACGGTTGCGGTGATCAAGCGGGTAATGGAAACGAGTGACGTGTCTACCAAGGCGTGGTCACCCAAGATCATCGCGTCGTTGATCTCCGATGCGAAGAACGCGCTCGTCACGCCGGCCGAGTACGCGTCGCTTGCCCTGGACCCGGTATCGCGCAACACCGCGACGGTGTACAAGAATCTGGAGAACACGCTCCGCTCCGCCAACGCCGTGACGTTCGACGATCTGCTCACGCTTCCAGTCGAGCTGCTGGTGGCCGACTCCGCGCTCAGAGAACGCATGAGCGACCGCTTCCAGTTCATTCTGGTTGACGAGTATCAGGACACCAACCGTGCGCAGTACAAGCTGATCAAACTTCTGGGCGCGGAGCACGGGAACGTCGTGGTGGTTGGCGATGATGATCAGAGTATTTACGGCTGGCGCGGCGCCGACATCCGCAACATTCTGGACTTTGAGCGTGAGTTCACCAACGCGAAAGTTGTGCGGCTGGAAGACAACTATCGCTCGACGCCGAACATTCTGGAAGTCGCCAACCTCGCAATCAGCGCCAACATCGGAAGAAAGGGGAAGACGCTGCGCGCAACTCTGCCGGACGGCGAGCGCGTGACCGTCGTCGCGACGCTGGACGATCGGGATGAGGCGGACTGGGTAACGGAGGAGATCATTGCGCGCATGTCATCGGAGAATCGCTCGGCGCGCGATTTCGCAATTCTGTACCGTACTAACTCGCAGAGCCGCTCGGTGGAAGACGCTCTGCGCAAGCGCGCCGTTCCATATCGGCTCGTCGGTGCTGTTCGGTTCTACGATCGACGGGAGATCCGGGACCTCATGGCGTATCTCAAGCTCATCGCAAACCCCGCCGACAACGAGGCGTTCCGCCGCGCCGTTGCCATTCCCAAGCGCGGCCTCGGTGACACCACAATCGAGACACTAGCAGTTGCGGCACGTGCGGCAGGCGTTCCCATGCTGACCGCCGCGACGCGCCCGGAGCTGCTCGGCGACATGCGACCCGCGGCGCGTATGGGGCTTGCCACCTTCGCAGAAATGATCGGGCGCTTCCGCGCGGCGGCACAGACTAGCAGCGTGGACGAACTTTTGCGTGATCTTGTTGATGCGCTCAAGTACGGTGACTATCTCAAGGCAGACGCGCCAGAGCAGGCGCGCGACCGCATCGATAACGTGAGCGCACTGATTGATGGCGCGGCCGAGACTGTTGTCGATGACGGCGGCGAGGTGGGACTCACACCGTTGGATCACTTCCTACAGCGCGCGATGCTCGTCGCGGGCACGGACCAGCTGGATCCATCCGCTGAAGCCGTGACGCTGATGACGCTGCACAACGCCAAGGGGCTCGAGTTTCCAGTCGTATTCATTACGGGGTTGGAAGACGCGCTGTTCCCGACAGCTCAGTCGTTCGACGACCCGGCGAAGATGGAGGAAGAGCGTCGTCTTTTCTATGTTGGCATCACGCGCGCGGAGCAGAAGTTGTACTTCACGCACGCTGAGAGTCGCCGCAGGAATGGTGAGCTGGTTGCGGGTATCAAATCTCGATTCGTCAAGGATCTTCCGGCCGGACTGCTGGAGGAACGCGCGACAATGCGCGCCAAGACTTCGGGGCGAAATACGTGGAGCGACACCAATCGTCGGAAGACCTACGATGTTCCCGCGTGGCGGCAAGCGAAGGAGGCGAAGGGGAAAGGATGGGAGAGTGAATCGCAGGACATGCCAAGCTTCGTGCACGGCGAGCGGATCCGCCACGCGAGCTTCGGTACCGGTACCATCATTGAGGTGAGCGGCATGGGCCGCGACGTGAAGGCGACAATTGCCTTCGATGACGAAACCGTCGGACGCAAGACTGTCAAGCTTGCATACACCACGCTCGAGCGAGAATAACACAGATGGCCGTTACCGAAGGAGATGTCCGGAAGATCGCTGATCTCGCACGGCTGTCGCTCCCCGCCGAATCGATACCAACGGTGGTCGCGCAGCTCAACGATATCCTGCGTCACATGGATGCGCTGGGGCAGGTAGATACGACGGCGGTGCAGCCGTCGATCGGGGTTGGCGCCGATGGCATGCCGCTGCGACCGGACTCGGTCGCCCCGCATCCAATGAGTTCAACTGCAGAGGCGCTCACCGCCGAATCACGCGACGGCTTCATTCTCGTACCGCGTCTGTCAACGCACGAGGATCTCTAGTGCTGCCAAACATAATCGACTCGATATCCGAAGCTGCGGACCGCGCTGCCGATCGCCAGTATGGCCCGAATGGCCTCAACATTGTACTGGCGACAAACAGAAAGGCCGCGCTGGACGCAGCGGAGAAGGTTGCAGTCGCGTACGGGAGTAACGGCGACGCCATGCCGCTCGCCGGTGTCGCGATCGCGGTGAAGGACAACATCGCGACGCTTGAAACGCCCACCACGTGCGGCTCGCGAATTCTGCGAGGGTATGTGAGCCCCTACGAGGCCACGGCGATCACCAATCTGAGAAAGGCGGGTGCAGTCGTCGTGGCAAAGACGAACATGGATGAGTTCGCGATGGGCTCATCAACGGAGAACAGTGCATACGGTCCCACCCTCAACCCGCTGGATCCAACCCGCACACCCGGTGGCTCATCCGGCGGTTCTGCGGCTGCTGTTGCGGCGGGAATAGTGCGCGTTGCGCTTGGCTCAGAGACCGGCGGCTCCGTGCGCCAGCCCGCTGCGTTCTGCGGTGTGGTCGGGGTGAAGCCGACGTACGGGCGAGTCAGCCGCTTCGGTTTGGTCGCGTTCGGTTCGTCGCTGGACCAGATCGGTGTATGTGCACGGACTGTCCATGAGGCAGCCGCCGTCACATACGCGATGTCCGGACGCGACCGATACGACGC
Organism: Gemmatimonadaceae bacterium; assembly: GCA_050998035.1. Classification (GTDB taxonomy): domain Bacteria; phylum Gemmatimonadota; class Gemmatimonadetes; order Gemmatimonadales; family Gemmatimonadaceae; genus Fen-1247. The sequence continues at coordinate 12,703 of JBPCQO010000076.1, forward strand.
AACTAGCGCAAACACCCCGGTTCCCGATCCTCTCCCCCCTCCCAAGGCCCTGCGGGGACGCTCCCTCTCAGGGACTACGGTCGGGATACCCAACGAATACTTCCCGGAGTCGCTGCATCCGGGCGTGCGTGCCCGCTGCGACGTGGTGATCGAGACGCTACGTAGTATGGGCGCAACCATAAAAGAGGTGTCGTTACCGCACACGGCACTGGCAATTCCGGTGTACTACGTAATTGCGCCAGCGGAGGCTTCATCCAACCTCGCGCGCTTTGATGGCGTGCGTTACGGGCCGCGCTGGAACAACTCGGGCGATCTCCGCGGGATGTACGACGCCACGCGTTCGGAGGGATTCGGTCCGGAGGTTCAGCGGCGCATCATGATCGGCACATACGTGTTATCACACGGATACTACGAAGCGTACTACCTCAAGGCACAATCGGTGCGCACGCTCATCGCACAGGATTTTGCCAGCGTTTTCGCCGGCGGTGTCGATGTGCTCTTCACTCCCACCACTCCCACCCCCGCATTCGCGCTCGGCAGCGTCAGCGACCCGTACGAGATGTACATGAACGACATATTCACCGTGACCGCTAATCTCGCCGGAATTCCCGCGATCTCCATTCCCATCGGCCGCGTGAACTTGCTTCCCGTAGGTGGACAGATCCTGGCCAAACACTTTAACGAGGCTGAAATGTTCTTCGTGGCGGCCGCATTGGAAGCGGCGCTGGGTGCGGAGGCGAACGCATGATGCACGAACCGATGATGGATGAACGAGTGACGCGGGAGCGCTCGACGCAGCAGGCGACGACGCAATGGTCGGACAAGTACGAGATGGTCGTCGGCCTAGAGGTACATGTTCAGCTCAGGACACAATCGAAGGCGTTCTGCGGCTGCTCGGCCGACTTCGGTGCACCACCGAACGTTAACACGTGCCCCGTCTGTCTCGCGCTACCCGGAGCGCTGCCGGTACTAAACGCCGAGGCCGTGCGGCTCGCTGTGCGCGCGGCGCTGGCACTGTGCTGCAACGTCAACGTAACGTCCGTGTTCGCACGTAAAAACTACTTCTATCCAGACCTGCCCAAAGGATATCAGATCTCGCAGTTCGACCAGCCGCTCGCGACACAGGGCAAGCTGCAGGTACGCGTCCCCGGCGAAGAGAGTCCTAAACACATCGCCATCACACGGCTCCACATGGAAGAGGACGCGGGAAGGTCAGTGCACGACCGCTATGTGGGCTTTACGGCAATCGATCTCAATCGAGCTGGTGTCCCACTGATCGAGATCGTGAGCGAGCCGGACATGCGATCGTCCGCTGAAGCCGGCGCGTATCTCCGCGCGATGAAACAGTTGCTGGAGTACTCCGGCGTCAGCGACGTGAGCATGGAAGAGGGAAGCCTTCGAGTAGACGCAAACGTGAGTGCCAGACTGCATGGCGAGACGGCGCTCGGCACCAAGACAGAAGTTAAGAACGTGAGCTCCTTTTCAGCGGTGGAGCGCGCGCTCGACAGCGAGTTCGAACGTCAGTGTGCCCTGATCGACACCGGCGGAACGGTCCAGCAGCAGACGATGCTATGGGACGCATCCCATGGAACGGTTCGACCGGCGAGGTCAAAAGAGGAAAGTCACGACTACCGCTACTTTCCCGACCCGGATCTCCCTCCGTTGATACTGGATCCGGCGTACGTCGAACGCCTGCGTCGCTCCATGCCGGAACTCCCTGACGCGCTCAGGACACGGTTCACGACGCACTTTAAGCTCAGTGAGGCCGAGCTTGATGGAGTGACGTCAAGCCCACGTCTGGCGGCGTACTACGAGGGTGTGGCACGCGCCAGCGACGATCCCAAAGCTGCAGCGAATTGGGTCATGGGGGAAGTCTCGGCGGCGCTGAATGAGCATGGCGTCACGATCGATAGCTTCCCGGTCCATACCGAGCAGCTTGCGCAGCTCATCTCCATGGTGCGGGACGGCGAACTGAGTCACACGGCCGCGAAGACGGTGTTCGCGACGATGCGCGCTACCGGAAAACCGGCCGGCGTCGTGGCTGCGGAATCGGGGCTAATGCAGGTGGGTGATGACGCGCAGCTCAATGAATGGATAGACGAGGTGCTCGTCGAAATGCCGGCGGAGGCCGCGCGGTTCCGTGCAGGCGAAAAGAAATTGACCGGTGTGCTTGTGGGCGCCGTGATGAAGAAATCTCAGGGGCGCGCCGATCCCAAGAAGGTCAACAAGCTGTTGTCGCAGCGGGCGTCCAGTTAGACACGCCTTCTAGCGCAACGCTCTAACGCAACGCCCTAGCCCCACGCCCTAGTGCAACGCTCTAGCTGGACGCGGCCGGCTCCGTCGCGGCGCTGTCGCTGTTCGGCCGCGGCGCCGCCCGCGATTCCGGGAACAACGGCTCGCTCAATCGCGTGTGATACTCCAGCGAGCTGTCGGGCAGCCCGAATTCACGCACGGCTTCGTCGAACACCATGTCCTCTCCGCCGCGACGGAGCGCTGCGCGGCGGACAGTCTTCGCCCGACGCAGCGGCATGTCGCCGGAGGGATCCAGCGCGTATGGATCGGACGAATCCATTCGGTTGAACAGATCCATAATGAAGTCGTACGAGCGCGTCATGTACGCCATCACCTCTTCATCCGGAAGATCCCAGCGGCTCTTCTCCGAAACAAGCTGGAAAATACGCTGCCACGAATCCGTGTCGGTTACGTACACCATTCCGCGGAAGATTCGACGGTTGGTGGGCGTGCTGAAGATCGTCGGGCTGAGTATCCGGTCCAGGTGATCGTCGGCGCGGGAGTGGTCCAGCAGGATCAGCTCGCGCGCCTTGTGCGCGGAGTCACCACCCAAATGTGACTCGAACCGGCTTTCCCAATAGCTGTGTCCAAGTGCCGAAGTGCTGGACGTCACAGCGAGCTGCTTGGGAACGAAATAGTTGTGCGCGACGGAATCGGCTGCAAGATGTGCCAGATAGCCCAGTCCGAAGGCGCGCAGCCGCTCGTGACCCGCCAGATCATGGATCTCAAGTCCCACGTTCCACGAGTGACAGTGCCGTCCGGCTTCCGCGTATTTCTTCGCCACACTGGTGTCCGCTGCGATCGATCCGTACAGGAAGTCATACGGAAAGGCTCGCAGTAGATCCGCTACGCTACCGGGGAGCATCCCTAGCGAGCGGAGCACGGCGTCCCCGAGGAACACGTGCGTCCCCGGAGTCCACGCGTGCGCGGTCGACGGCAGGAGAAGTAATAACAGTGCTACTGCCGCGACTACCCCCAACGACCTAGATACCGAACTGGCGACGCTTGCGCCGAATGGACTTCTTGAGATCCTGCAGCTCTCCGGAAACAGTATCGTCGATCGCCTCCTTCGCGGCCTCGAAGTAGTCCCGTACGTGGCTCCCCATCTCCTCCAGCGGCAGCTCCTCAGCCCACTTCATCCCGCGGGCGATTCCGTGCCGCGCTCCGCGTGTGTCGCGCATCGCTACTCGCCTCGCCGCCTTTGCCGCACCGCCCATTCCCTCCATGCCCGCGAGACTTGCCAGGCGCGCGCCGCGACCGGCAGCTCCCATGCCGCTCATGAGTGGACGGCTTCCCGACGGTCCGCGCCTCAGGAGCAACGTGACTCCTACGCCTGCAGCGAGCCCGATGAGTGCGGCTGTGAGAAGGTCCAGATCGTCGTCACGAGAAGTCGTTGCGGCGCTTGGGCCTGTTCCGCGGCCGTTGCGCCGGGCCCGCGTCGGGCGTTCTCCCGCTTCTGATGTCGCCATTGTCCAGTTCCTCGTGTGGGTCGAATACACGCGTGAGTCCGGTCCGGACTCCACGCACCGTTGATGCAGTGCCGACAAACGCCGACTCTGCCTCATCCTGCACCACCTCAATCAATGCGTTGAACTGATCCAGTCGCTCTTCGGCCTCGCGGACAGCCTTGAGCAGCCGGGAGTTGGCCGCGGCGATCGTCTGCTGCACCTGGCGAACGTCGCCCTTGACGATCGCCAGAATATCCTTCGCGTCATCGGCGGCAATGCTCGCACTTCGTACCAGCGGCGAAACGTCGCCATAAACGCGATCAATGAGATCGTTGATCTTCTTATACGTTTTCCTGAAGTTCCACGCTGCGGGCACCAGACCGACCGCCAGAACGAGCAGGGCAATCGTCATCAGCCCACTCGCAACCGTGTTGAGCTTCGCGAAAGTGCCGGGTTCAGCCGTCACCTGTTTGGTGACCAGCGTGTCCGGAAGGACGTGGCCCACCTGAATCAGGAGAGCGGCCAGGTGCGTCATCTCGTGCATGGGCGCGGTTGGTGCAAGGGAGAGGCCAGTCCACGACACCTGTTATGCCGTAGATTTTCAACTGCCGACGCGGCCGTCGTGCATGTCTTGGCCTATATTGTCGCAAAATATGTCAGCTGTCCAATACATCGTGGAAGGCGGCAACCGCCTCCACGGAACGATTCGCCCTTCGGGCAACAAGAACGCGGCGCTCCCAATTGTCGCCGCCGCACTCCTTTCGCGCAACCGCGTCGAGCTAACCAACGTTCCACGCATCCGCGACCTGGAGACGCTCGTCGAGCTGCTCAGGTCCGTGGGGGCATCGGCGGAGTGGACCGCGCGCAACACGCTCCAGATCGAGGCACGTGATCTGAAGCCGGCGCAGCTGGATCCGGCCCTCTGCGTCAAGATCAGGGCGTCAATTCTGCTGGCTGCTCCGCTCATCGCCCGTTGCGGTAGCATCAAGCTCCCGGCCCCTGGCGGCGACGTCATCGGCCGACGCCGTCTCGACACTCACTTCCTCGCTTTCGAGCAGCTGGGCGTACGCATTACGGACGACCGCGGCTACCAGATGACGGCCGAGCGGCTACATGGCGCCGACGTGTTTCTGGACGAGCCGAGCGTCACGGGCACCGAGAACGCTCTGATGTTGGCGGCGGCGTGCGACGGCGATACGGTGCTACGCAATGCCGCAAGTGAGCCGCACGTGCAGGATCTGGCCCACTTCCTCGTCGCACTCGGCGCACGTATTGATGGGATCGGAACCAACACGGTCACCGTTCATGGCGGCCGGTCGCTGGGCGATACCGCGATCAGCTACGCCATCGGACCGGACCACATCGAGGTCGGATCGTTCATCGGGCTGGCCGCGGTCACGCATTCAGAGCTGCGCATTGAGGATGCCGGCGTGGAGCATCTGCGATCCACGTTGATGGGTTTCGAACGGTTGGGCATCCGATGCCGCATTGAGGGCGCCGATCTGGTGGTCCCCGCAGACCAGGAATTGAAGGTGCACAAGGACTTCGGCGGCCACATTCCCAAGCTGGAAGACCAACCCTGGCCCGCGTTCCCAGCAGATACCATGTCGATCGCCATCGTGGCTGCCACGCAGTGCGAGGGTGTGGTTCTGGTGCACGAAAAGATGTTCGAGTCGCGCCTCTTCTTCGTTGATCGCCTGATTGGGATGGGCGCCACGATCGTGCTGTGCGACCCGCACCGCTGCCTGGTGAGCGGCCCGAGCTCGCTGCACGCGGCGACGATGGAATCTCCGGACATCCGGGCAGGCATGGCGATGCTCATAGCGGCGCTCTGCGCAAGCGGGACGAGCACCATCAACAACGTGGTGCAGATCGAGCGAGGCTACGAACGAATAGATGAACGCCTGAACGCGCTGGGTGCGAACGTGCAGCGCGTGGAAGACCGTCGCGACGCAAAGGCGTAATCGTAGGGGCGACCGGCGGTCGCCCGGCGCGCTCCCGTTCCGGTACGCCGTCCGCTGGACATGTCTTTGAAACTCATGAACCCTGAAATCACCACGGCAGTTCAGCCGGTCGAGGAGTTCGCCGCGTTCGGCGTTCTGGCCTTCACCACCACTCGCGCGGCCGGTACCTTCGGTCTTGCGGGCGATGCCCCTGTGGGCGAGGTGATGGGACGCTGGACAGCGCTGCTGAACGACCTTGCGGGCGACGCGCGCGGGATCTGCGTCGCGCCACAGGTACATGGCGCCTCGGTGCTAGCCCACGGCACGCCCTGGCAGGGCATCCTCCGTACCTCCCCCGCAGACGGGCATGCGACGTTGGAGCGCGGCGTGGCACTCGCTGTATCGGCCGCGGATTGCGCGCCGGTGTTCCTGTCACACCCTCCCACGGGCGCGGTCGCGATCGTGCATTCCGGGTGGCGCGGGACGGAGGCGAAGATCGTGCACGAGGCCATCCGGGTACTCGGGCGCGCCGGCATCGCCCCGGACGAGTTGCATGTCCACCTGGGGCCCGCCATCTGTGGCCGGTGCTACGAGGTTTCGGCCGATGTGCGCTCCAGGCTCACCGGAGAAGAATGTACCCGAGCCGGTAACGTGGACCTCCGCTCGTTGATAGCGGAGGACGCCAGAAGCGCCGGAGTTCTGAACGTCAGCGTGTCGTCATTCTGCACCCGCTGCGACAACGAAAGGTTCTTCTCCCATCGGGCCGGCGATGCTGGACGGCAGATCGCCGTGATCGTTGCTAGACAGTAGGAGACGGGGTATATTCACAGGTTCCGGTAGAATCGCCGGACCAACACTCCAACCTAGCAAATGCCCGAGACCGAAACCCTAACCGGCACGACCGCAGACTCGCTCGCAGACACACTCACGGCCCGCGAGAATGCGGCCATGACGGCGCGTGAAAAGCGCGACATGCAGCGTGCTCAACTCCGGCCGCTTGCCAACCTCCGTCCTGAGCTGTACGACGAGGAAGACTACTCGGGCGACGAGCTCGAGGCCATGATGGCGATGTACAATGGCACCATGGCGTCCATCGAGGAAGGTGAGATCGTCAGCGCTCGCGTTCTCGATATTCGCGACAACATGGTGATCCTGGACATCGGCTTCAAGTCTGAAGGCACCATCCCGTTGGAAGAGTTCAAGGACATGCCCGAGCTCAAGGCGGGCGACTCCGTTGAAGTCCTGCTAGAGCATCTGGAGGACATGGAAGGCTCCGTCGTCCTGTCTAAGAAAAAGGCAGACTTCATGCGCGTGTGGGAACGCATCCGCGTTGCCTACGAGAGCGACCAGCCGGTGGCCGGTATCCTCACCAAGAAGATCAAGGGCGGTGTCGTCGTCGATCTCATGGGTGTGGACGCCTTCCTTCCAGGATCCCAGATCGCTCTCCGTCGTGTTCCCAACGTGGACGAACTGCTCGGCCAGACGTTCGACTTCAAGATCATCAAGCTCAACAAGCGCCGCCGCAACATCGTTGTTTCGCGCCGCGTGATCCTGGAGCAGGAGCGCGCCGGCAAGCGCGAGCGCCTGATGAAGGAGTTGCAGAAGGACCAGGTGCGAAAGGGCGTGGTCAAGAACATCACCGACTTCGGTGCATTCATCGATCTCGGCGGCGTCGACGGCCTGCTCCACATCACCGATATGTCGTACGGCCGCGTCACGCACCCGTCCGAGATGGTTCACATCGGTCAGGAGCTCGAGGTCAAGGTTCTGGACATCGATTGGGATCGCGAGCGCATCTCGCTTGGCCTCAAGCAGCTCCAGAGCTACCCGTGGCAGGATGTGGCGGAGAAGTATCCGGTCGGTACGCGCGTCTCCGGCAAGGTGGTATCCATCACCAACTACGGCGCCTTCATCGAGCTGGAGCCCGGTATTGAAGGGCTGGTGCACATCAGCGAGATGAGCTGGACTCGTAACGTTCGTCACCCGAGCAAGATCGTTTCCATCGGTGAAGCCATTGAGGCAGTGGTGCTCAAGGTCGATCCGTCGGAAGAGAAGATCTCGCTCGGCATGAAGCAGACCGAGGAAGATCCGTGGATGACGCTGCCACAGCGTTACCCGGTCGGAATGCGCCTCACGGGCAAGGTCCGTAACCTCACGAGCTTCGGCGCATTCGTCGAGATCGAGCCTGGCATCGACGGTCTCATCCACGTCTCCGACATGAGTTGGACGCGCCGCGTACAGCATCCGTCCGAAGTGATCAAGAAGGGCGATACGGTGGACGTGGTGGTGCTGAACATCGATCCGGACAACAAGCGCATCTCCCTGGGCCTCAAGCAGGCAACGGAAGATCCGTGGCTCCGTATCGGTGAGACGTACCCTGTGGGCACCGAGCTGCGCGGCCATGTGGTTCGCCTCATGGACAAGGGTGTTGTTGTCGACATCGGCAATGACATCGAAGGCTTTGTACCGAACAGCCAGCTCAACTTCGGCAACCCGGTCAACAGCCCCGCGGATATCGTGTACGAGACGATGAACCTCGACCTGCGCGTGCTTGAGGTGGATCCGATCCACCGCCGCATCGTGCTCGCGGTCACAGCAATTCCAGAGGAGCAGCCACCGCGTCCGGCAGAGCCGTCCAAGGTGATTCCGATGGAGACTGAGGAGTACAGCATCTCCGATTACGGCACCGACGTGCCAGCCGTGACCGTTCCGTACGACGACGAGTAAGTAATGACGATGCGCGATAAGCTCGCGCTTCTAGAGCAACGCCGCGCCGAGTCAGAACTCGGTGGCGGCGTTGCTCGTATAGAGGCCCAGCACAAGAAGGGAAAGCTCTCTGCCCGTGAACGACTCGATCTGCTGCTGGATGAAGGTTCGTTCACGGAGCTGGACAGATTCGTAGTGCACCGGAGCACCGACTTCGGTCTGGAGGAGCAGAAGTACTACGGCGACGGAGTAGTCACCGGTTGGGGTCGGATCAACGGACGGCTGGTGTATGTCTTCTCACAGGACTTTACGGTGTTCGGCGGATCGCTCTCCGAATCATTCGCGGAGAAGATCGTCAAGGTGATGGACCTGGCGGTGCGCAACGGTGCGCCCGTGATCGGGCTCAACGATTCCGGCGGCGCGCGAATCCAGGAAGGCGTCGTATCGCTCGGCGGCTACGCGGAGATATTTCTGCGCAACACGCTCGCATCGGGTGTGGTGCCGCAGATATCGGCCATTCTCGGACCGTGCGCTGGTGGCGCAGTTTACTCGCCCGCGATCACTGATTTCACCTATATGGTGCGTCACACGTCGTTCATGTTCGTCACCGGCCCAAACGTGGTGAAGACTGTCACGCACGAGGACGTCACCATGGACGAGCTTGGCGGTGCCGACGCGCACGCCACCAAGTCGGGTGTGTCGCACTTCACGTACGACAGCGAGCCGGCGTGCCTGCAAGCGATACGCGATCTCATGCGGTACATACCGTCCAACAACCTGGAGTCGCCACCGCGCGGTGCTGGAACCGATCCGCGCGACAGGCGCGACGAGGCGCTGCTCGACATCGTCCCGGACAGCGCGAACAAGCCGTACGATATGCACGAGGTGATCAAACGTGTCATCGACGACGGTGACTTTTACGAAGTCCAGCGTGACTACGCGGAAAACATCATCTGCGGCTTTGCGCACATCGGCTCGTTCAGTGTGGGAATCGTGGCCAACCAGCCAGCCATGCTTGCGGGCGTGCTGGACATCAACGCGTCGGTGAAGGCGGCCCGCTTCATCCGCTTCTGCGATGCCTTCAACATTCCCATCGTGACCTTTGAGGATGTACCGGGATTCCTTCCCGGAGTCGCGCAGGAGCACGGCGGAATCATCAAGAACGGCGCGAAGCTACTCTTCGCCTATTGCGAGGCAACGGTGCCCAAGCTCACCGTGGTCACGCGGAAGGCGTACGGCGGTGCATACGATGTGATGAGCAGCAAGCACATTCGCGGCGACTTCAACGTTGCGTGGCCCACGGCCGAGATCGCGGTGATGGGACCCAAGGGAGCGGTGGAGATACTGTTCCGCAAGGACATCACAGAGAGCGACAATCCAACCGCCGCGACCGACGCCAAGATCGCCGAGTACGTTGACAAGTTCGCGCATCCATACGTCGCGGCGGGACGCGGATATCTGGACGACATTATCGATCCGCGCGATACCCGTCCCCGGCTGATCGATGCATTGGAGACGATGCAGGGGAAGCGCGAGAGCAATCCGCCCAAGAAGCACGGCAACATCCCGCTGTGATGTTCCACACCGTCTTGGTCGCAAACCGCGGCGAGATCGCGCTGCGCATAATCCGCGGATGCCGGGAGCTCGGTGTGCGCTCCGTGGCCGTGTACAGCGACGCGGACGCCGACGCTCCGCACGTGCGCGCGGCTGATGTCGCCCTCAACATCGGCCCCGCGCCGTCGGCGCAGAGCTGTTTACTGGGCGATCGCATAATTGCAGCTGCGCTCGAGACTGGAGCGCAGGCAATTCATCCGGGTTACGGTTTTCTGTCCGAGCGCGAATGGTTCGCCCGCGCCGTGCGCGATGCTGGGCTCGTATTCATCGGCCCCCCGGCCGAAGCCATCGCCGCAATGGGAAGCAAGACAGCGGCTCGCACGCTCGCTGTCGCCAACGGCGTTCCCGTGGTACCCGGAACCACGGAATCAATTGCGACCGCTGAGCGCGCACGCGAGATCGCGGACGGATTTGGTTACCCGGTGCTGCTTAAGGCGGCGGCCGGCGGCGGCGGCAAGGGGATGCGTGTGGTCCGTTCTCCGGATGAGATATCTGCTTCCTTCGACGCCGCTCGGCGCGAGGCGCAGAGTTCGTTCGGCGACGATGCGATTTACCTCGAGAAGTACATCGAGGGTCCGCGCCACGTCGAAATCCAGGTGCTCGCCGACTCGCACGGCAACGTCGTGCATCTAGGTGAGCGCGAGTGCTCCGTACAACGGCGGCACCAGAAGATGATTGAGGAGGCGCCGAGCGTTGCCGTCACCCCCGCGTTGCGCGCCGAGATGGGTGCGACGGCGGTCCGTGCCGCGCGCGCGGCGGGTTATGTCAGCGCGGGGACGTGTGAATTTCTACTCGATGCTGACGGTTCGTTCTATTTCCTGGAAATGAACACACGACTGCAGGTTGAACATCCAGTGACGGAGCTGGTCACCGGCATTGACCTGGTGCAGTGGCAGTTGCGTATTGCCTCCGGTGAGGCGCTCGACTTTAGGCAGGCAGATATCAAGCATGAAGGGTGGGCAATCGAGTGTCGCATCACCAGCGAGGACCCGGCCAACAGCTTTCTTCCGTCGACTGGTCGCGTGAGCTATCTGCATCTTCCAGCAGGCCCCGGCGTGCGGTGGGACGGCGGCATCGTGGAAGGGAGCAACGTGTCGCTGCACTACGATCCGATGCTGGCCAAGCTCATCGTGCATGCGCCGACCCGCGCGCTTGCAATCGCCCGAATGCATCGTGCGCTGCTCGAGCTGGCAATCGTTGGAGTTGAGACGTCGCGCGATTTCCATCTACGCGTGATGGAAGATCCCGAATTTCAAGCTGGTGCGATCGAGATTCAGTGGCTGGAACGCAGGCTGCCGTCACTCACCGCGGATGCGGGCACTCCTGAGGGCGAACTGTTCGCCGCGATGGCTGGTGCGCTCTTGGCGGATGCGGAGCGTGCAGGGCCGGTGGCGGGCGTCGCTGCGGGAGTTTTCACTCCGTTGGCTGAGTCAGCGTGGCAGCGTGCCGCTCGACTCGAATCTTTGCGCTGAGTGCCGCGAACAGTCAGTCTCGCCATCGACGCAATCGCGGCGGGTGGCGATGGTGTTGGGCGGAGCGACGGGCTCGTGGTTTTCGTCCCACGCACGGCGCCGGGTGACGTTATCACCGCGGCTGTGGCGGGCAAGGGGCACTTTGCGCGCGGGAGTCTGCGCACCCTGCAGAGCGAGTCGCCGCTACGCGTCTCACCTCCGTGCCCGCACTATACTCGTGAACGATGCGGCGGATGTCAGATTCAGCACATTGGGTATGAATCGCAACTTGCGGCCAAGCAACGTATTATCGCCGACGCGATTCGCCGGATTGGCAGGCGCGAAGTAGAGCTCCCGCCCATTGTGTCCAGCCCGCACGAGTGGCGCTATCGGACCAAGCTCACACTTGCTCTACGAAGACGCGGCGCGCACTGGATTGGTGGATTGCACCCATTCGACGACGCGGCTCGTGTATTTGCACTCGCGGACTGTCCGGTCACCGACCGGCGAGTTGTGATGGCGTGGCGCGAAATCATGGATGCGTCGCAATTTTTTCCCGATGCCCCGGCGCTGCGCGGTAGCGTGCGTTGGACAGCGGAGGGTGCGACGTTAGTCATGATGGGCGCGGTACGTTGGCCGTCACACGAGGCGTTTTTCGCGGCCGTCCCTTCGGTCGTCGCGCTCTATTGGGAGCCGAAGGATCAGGCGCGGCGCCTGCTCGGCGAACGCCGCACCGCGCCCACACCGGCCGCGTCATTCGCCCAGGTGAACCCGGAGATGGGGCAGCTACTCGGTGAATACGTGCTCGGGAGCGTTGTTCAACTCTCTCCGAAACGCGTCATAGACGCATATTCCGGCGCTGGCGATCTATCCGTCGCGCTGTCGGAGCGAGGAATCGCGGCAACTGCGATCGAGCTGGATGCAGACGCCGCACGCTGGGCGGAGCAGCGTCTAGAGCCGCCCTCCCGCTCGATCCGCGGTCGCGTTGAAGACGAGCTTCCCCGCGCGGGATTCGCGGACGTGGTCGTGCTGAACCCGCCGCGCGGCGGACTGCACGAAGATGTCCCCGCGACGCTCGCTAACGTGAGCCGCACGCCAACAATTATCTACGTCAGTTGTGATCCTGCCACCCTCGCCCGGGACATCGCGCGCTTGCCAGGCTACCGGATCGAGTCGGTCCGTGCGTTCGACATGTTTCCGCAAACAGCCCATGTCGAAACAGTTTGCATTCTTGCATTGGAGCAATAATGAGATATCTCGTTGATGTGAACGGCGTGCGACGTGACGTTTCCGTTACCGGCGCGGTGGCGACGACGGAGCCCGTAGTTGCGGATTCGGGACGCTCGGAGGACGGTAGCGACGCGCCGGGCGGAGCGACGTTGGACCCATTTAGCGGCACGCCCGCGCGCACTCTCCGCATTGGTGAGCGCGTGATGCGCGTGATGCTGCACTCGCGCGAAGGCCGCGGCCGCTACGTGCTCGAGATCGAAGGTCACCGGTACACCGTCGAGGCGCTGGATGAGCGCACACGCGTTATCCAGGAAATGGTCGCGCGCAACGCGCCGCCAAGTGGCCCCGCGCCGATCGTGGCACCGATGCCGGGCCTCATCGTCAGGGTGAACGTGCAGATCGGCGATCAGGTTAGTGCTGGTGAGAGCGTGATCGTGATGGAAGCGATGAAAATGGAGAACGAGCTCCGTGCTTCCGCCGCCGGCAGGGTGAAGACCGTAAAGGCTTCGCCCGGAACGCCGGTGGAGAAGGGGACCATTCTCATTGAGCTGGAATAGTCAAATGGTGTAACGCAAAGAGTCCCGCGACGAATCGCGGGACTCTTTGCTTGTCTATCTTTCCCGTGCTGCTACAGCGCGATGCCAGTACCGAGACTGATCTTTGTGCCGTACTTGGCATTGATGACCGAAATCAAGTCCGCGGCAATGCGCGCATGGGCTGCTGCCGCCGGATGGATGCCGTCCAACGAGATGCAGGACCCGAATGGCTGCGTCGCACTGGCCAGGTTCGGCACACCATTAATGCAACCGCCAACCGGACTCTTCAGCGCGAGCAGAGTCGTATTTGGATCATAGTACGCCCAGCCGTTCGCGTCAGCTTGCGACTTGATGTAAATGTTGTAGTTCGTCACAGCGGTTGCGAGCGCAGTCTGCTCCGCTGCGTCGAGAACGAAGACGTCGCCCACCGCCGTACCCGGAACTGAATTCTTGGCGCAACCAATGAGAGCGGGATGCTGCTTGGCCCGTATTGCGCTCACGATCTGGAATGAGATCAGCGCGGTGGTCGCCGCGGTGCACGACGGAAGGATAGTCGTGGGAGTACCGACGAATTGGTCGAACCCGGCTTTAAACGCCGGGTTGAAGAGCGCCTGCGCTGAGAATAGCACCGGAGCCGCTCCAACCTGGATAACGCCGATCAGAACGGCGCCGCGAAGGGTCGGAATCGCCTTGAGTCCCGTCACCATGGCGCTGTAGTTTTTCTCGAAAACCGACTCAGGCGTGAGGCGACCCGGGAGACTGTACGCTTTGGCCGCGACGGAGTCGATCACGCCCTGCACACCCGCGGCAAGCGCGTCGTTGTTCCCGATCCACGCACTCACAAACGTGGGATTGGCGTCTGCTGCCTTCTGGACCTGCGTCTTGCCACCCAGAATGAACGTTGTGAGCGTGTTTGAGTTGGCGCTGGTGGGCGCGGTGGGATCAATAGAGAGCGCGCCCGGAACCGCAACATTGTTCAATGCCGTAGCGACGGAGTTCGGATCGCGTAGCAAGCACGTGGTCGCGGACGATGTCGCGCCGCCGAGCCGCGCCTGAGTCTGAAAGTTGGCGATCGGCGGTGGACAGCCCGGCGCCACGAGTGACGCGTACGCATAACGCGTGTTCATCGCTCTCGCGAGCAGCGCCGCATAGCTCTGCCGTTGCGTAGAGTCCACGATACCGCCCGATTGATAGCCGGCGGTGATGCTGTTGCCGAGCGCAACGTAGCTGGCAAAGAGCGGGTCCACCGGCGTGAGCCCGGCAACCACATCGGTCGGTCCGTTGTCCGCGCACGCACCAACCACGGCTGCTGCCGTGAGCATAGATGCCACGCGGAACAGGTTTTTATATCGCATCATGGATGGGCGCCGTTAGAAGGTTGCGGTGAGCGAGAGCGAGATCACGTCGGCCTTGAGATCGTAGACGCCGCTGTTCAGGGCCTGCGCCGTCTGTGACTCCGACATCCTCTCGGTAATGCGCCCGCGTCGTCCCGGCGTATTGACGTGCAGATAACCGGCATCCAGACGGTAGCGCGGTCCTACGGGAATGCCGAGGCCGGCCGAGAAGTTGCGCCGGTTCATGTCTGGCAGTAGCGGCGTCACAGTCACGTCCGGGGCTGGGCTCTCCGCATAGCTGTAGCCCACGCGTCCGGTCCACCCTTGCAGCCAGCCCGCCTCACGTACAGTGTGCTCCGCGCCAAAGCGGTACGACCACGAGTCGCTGTAGTCCTCAATAAGCGTCCGGCTGCTCGCAGCGGCATTGCCCTCGAACACCACCGGGAGAGTGCTGAACCTAGACCAGCCAAGACGCACGACGTCTGCCGATAGCACCGTTCCTGCCAGCCCTGAGTAACCGATCCCGGCCTGTGCCTGCCAAGGATGCGTGATGCGCGAGTCGCCCAGCTGGTTGGTAAGTGCACCAGCGCCGGAAAACTGACTGGCGAGCACCAGATCCAACGGCGCCGCGGCCCCTTGGGGGACGATTGGATTGCCTTGCGCAAGGAACAGTCCGGTCGGTCTCTGCGTAAAGGTCGCCGTCGCGTCGCGATAGTGGAAATTGAGCGTCGAGAGGTAGCGAGCACCTATCGTCCAATCAGCGTATTTACCGTGGACGCCAACATTGTAACCGACCCCGTGCGCAGAGCCGGCCAGCCGGATTCGGGCGAATTCAGTGTTTTTGGCGATCCCGAGCTGCCCAAACGTTATCGGGCTGCCCCCGGCCGACTGCTGCGATAGATCGAGCGCCTGGGTGAGTTCCACATCGGAGCTGCCAAACACAGGTCCGCCCCCGACCGACCAGTGGTCGCTCAGGCGGTAAGCCAGGTTCGGCTGGACGTATATTGTCTGCAGCCTTGCCTTAAGCGCGGAAAACCGCCCCGGAAAGTTGTCGTTCCACTGGGACGTGAGGCCGTACGGTACGTACAGTCCCAGTCCGACCGCGAAGCGCCCGCGCCGAACGTTTCCGAAAAAACTCGGTACCAGCTGCGGCTGAATATTGCTCCCATACCGTGTACCGCTGGTATCCTGGGTGAACCCGCCTTTGATAATGATCGCGTTGGCGCCCAGACTAACCGTGTTCCTATCCAGCTCGGCAGCCGCGGCAGGATTCCAGTAGATGACCGATGGATCGTTGCACGTTGCGCCTGTGACGGCGAAGCCTCTCGACACGGCACATGTGCCGATCTCGCTGAGCCCGAACCCCTGCGCCGAAAGCGACGCGGCATGCGCGCAGAGTGCCACTGTACCGACGGCCGCCGCGGCAAGCCCTTGAGCCGCGTGGCGGGGGAATGACATACGAAGTGCCATGCTATCGTTGGGATTGGAGAAGCCGCAGCGACCATTTGGAAGCGGGGCGGGCGCGGTGGACCATAGTAACATTGCTGGGCCGGGGGCGCCAGACGAGGTTCATGGCTACATTGACGTAACCGCGGGGGCCGGCTAACTTAAGAGGCTATCGCATTTTGCTTTTAAATCGTTGGGATAACGAAGCTCCCTTCGGGCGATCACACGTCGCCCCTACAATTCTATGATGAAGACTTTCTCCGCCACACCAGCCGATATCCAGCACGACTGGTACGTAGTCGATGCCGACGGAATGGTGCTCGGACGGCTCGCTACTGAAGTCGCGCGCGTCATCCGCGGCAAGCACAAGCCCACGTTTACCCCGCATATGGACGGCGGCGACCACGTCATCGTGATCAACGCCTCCAAGGTAAGGGTTACGGGACGCAAGGCGGAGCAGAAGCAGTACTTCCGCCACACCGGCTACATGGGACACGAGCGCTTCACATCGTTTGAGACAATGCTCGAGAAGCACCCCGAGCGCGTGATCGAGAAGGCTGTGAACGGCATGCTCCCCAAGACTGCACTCGCCCGCACGCACATGCGCACCAAGCTGCGCGTATATGCAGGCGCCGAGCACCCGCACAAGGCGCAGCAGCCCAAGACGCTCACCATCTCCACAGACAAGTAAGCATGGCCGACGCACAGATTCACACAATTGGGCGCCGCAAGGAAGCCACTTGCCGCGTGTACATCAAGGCTGGTTCTGGTAAGTGGGTAGTCAACGGTCGCGCTCTCGGCGACTACTTCCCACGCCCGACCCACGTCTTCGCCATCCAACAGCCCTTCACGTCGACCGACACGCTCGGCCGCTATGACGTAATGGCGAATATCGCTGGCGGCGGACTCTCGGGGCAGGCAGGCGCGCTCAGGCTCGCCATCGCACGCGCCCTGGTGAAGGAAGACGAATCGTACAAGCCCAAATTGCGCGCCGCTGGTTTCCTCACTCGCGACGCCCGCGTCGTCGAGCGCAAGAAGCCCGGTCGTCCAAAGGCTCGCAAGCGCTTCCAGTTCTCCAAGCGATAAGCGTGGACGGCGGCATGTGTCGCCGATCACGTTCGTAGGGGCGACCGGCGGTGGCCCTTCTCCCCGCGGTATCGAAAATCGTTGGGCGATCGCCGGTCGCTCCGCAACATCAAGCATCTCGTCCGAGTCGCGGCGGGTGCCGGTAGGTTTTTCCGGTCGACGCGACGTTGAAGGCGAGAGACGTCAACAACCAAACAGGTTTCTCAAGCATGGCACAACCAAATCTCGAGCAGCTCCTCGAAGCCGGGGTCCATTTCGGCCACCAGACGCGCCGTTGGAACCCGAAGATGCGCCGGTTCATCTTCGCCGAGCGCAACGGCATCCACATCATCGATCTGCAGAAGACCCTGCGCCAGCTTGAGCTGGCCGAGAAGCTCGTGCGTGAAGTTGTAGCACGCGGCGACCAGGTCCTCTTCGTCTGCACCAAGCGACAGCTCGTTCCCATCGTTAAGGCGGAAGCCGAGCGTTGCGGTGCGATGTTTGTGACGGAGCGCTGGCTCGGCGGTCTCCTCACCAACTTCCAGACCGCCAAGAAGCAGCCCCGTAAGCTCAAGGATCTCGACTCCGGCATCGAAGGCGGCGGCGACTTCCAGAACTACACCAAGAAAGAGCAGCTCATGATGACGCGTCAACGCGACAAGCTGTCCAAGAATCTCTCGGGCATCAAGTCGATGGCGCGCGTCCCGGGGCTCATGTACGTGATTGACTCCAAGAAGGAGCGCATCGCGGTCGCCGAAGCGAACAAGCTCGGCATCCCGATCGTTGCACTGGTCGATACCAACGCCGATCCCGATTTGATCACGGTGCCGATCGCGAGCAACGACGACGCAATTCGTGCTGTCGAGCTGATGACTCGCGCGATTGCCGATGCGATCATAGAAGCGCGCCGCGAAGCACCGGTCCGGCAGGAAATCGAGGAGCAGGAATCGTACACGTACAGCTCCGATCGCGGTGCAGAGCCAGAAGGCGGTGACGATCGTAAGCGTAAGCGTCGTCCACGCCGCCGTCGCGCCAATCAGGAAGCAGTTGCCGCACGCCTCAAGGGGCCTGGTGGAGCTGAGGGAGACGCTGGTGATGTGAGTGCGGAGGGCGGCGACAGCGATGGCGCGCCGGAAGGAGCCGGAGAAGGTGCCGGCGACGGCGTGGCCGAGTCTGGCGGCGAGTAACCTCAGTCTGCTGTTGCAAAACGCCGCCGGTTTCGTTCCCGGCGGCGTTCTTACGAGGGTCATCGAATAATATTTTCCTCCCGAGCACCACTCCTAAAAGATGTATACAGCGAAAGACGTTCAGACGCTCCGCCAGCGCACCGGCGCCGGCATGATGGAGTGCAAGAAAGCCCTGGAAGAGACCGGGGACATGGAAAAAGCCGTCGAGCACCTCCGCACCAAGGGGATCGCCAAGGCTGAGAAGCGCGTCGGTAAGCAGACGAGTGAAGGCGCGATCACGAGCTACATCCACCACAATGGTAAGGTTGGGGTGTTGGTCGAGCTCAACTGCGAGACTGACTTCGTGGCCCGAACGGACGACTTCAAGGAGCTCGCACGCGAGGTTGCACTGCACATCGCCAGCGCAGCTCCGGTCTCCGTCGACAAGAGCGGTGTGAGCGCCGATCTGGTCGACCGCGAGCGTCGCATCTTTGAGGAGCAGGCACGATCGAGCGGCAAGCCCGAGGCGATCATCCAGAAGATGGTGGACGGAAAGGTCGAGTCCTACTATCAGGACGTCGTCCTGCTGTCGCAGCCGTACGTGCGCGAGCCGAAGAAGACCGTCGGCGATCTCATCAAGGAGGCTTCCGCCAAGCTGGGCGAGAACATCCAGGTCCGTCGCTTCACCCGCTACCAGATGGGCGAGGAATAATTCCGGTGGCCCACGCCCGGCCCGAGGTAAAGTATCCGCGCATTCTGCTCAAGCTCTCCGGCGAGGCACTCGCCGGAGAGCGCGGCTTCGGCTTCGACTTCGACTCCATCTCCAAGTTCGCTCAGGAAATAAAGCGAGTGTGGGAGCTTGGCGTGTGCGTCGGCCTCGTAATTGGCGGCGGCAACATCGTGCGCGGCGCGCAGATATCGCGCATGGGAATGGATCGTGTAGCCGCCGATTACATGGGGATGCTCGGCACGGTTATCAACGCGCTTGCGATGCAGGACGTTCTCGAACGTGCCGGGGTGGACACTCGCGTGATGACAGCGATCAGAATGGAAGAGATCGCCGAGCCGTACATCAGGCGCCGAGCTCTGAGCCATTTCGATAAGGGGCTCGCCGTGATCTTCGCGGCAGGGACGGGGAATCCCTATTTTTCTACCGACACCGCAGCCGCCTTGCGCGCCATCCAGATGCGGGCGGACGTCATCATCAAGGCCACGAGCGTGGACGGGGTGTACTCCGCCGACCCGAAAAAGGACTCAGCGGCCGTGAAGTACGATACCATCTCGTACAATGACGTGATGCAGCGTGAGCTCGGCGTAATGGACCAGACGGCGGTGACGCTGTGCAAGGAGAACCGGTTGCCAGTAATCGTGCTCAACATCAACCATCCGGGATCGGTCATGCAGGCCGTACTCGGGGAACCAGTGGGGACGCTCGTATCATGACGACGATTCCGCAGATCATCAAGGACTCCCGCGCCGCGATGGAAAAGGCGGTGGACAATTCCAAGCGTGAGTTTGCCTCCATCCGGTCGGGAAAGGCTTCCGCGAACATGCTCGACACCGTGCGCGTGGACGTGTACGGTCAGTCAATGCAGCTCAATCAGGTCGCGACGGTTACATCTCCCGACCCACGCACTCTGCTGGTGACGCCGTACGACAAGGGTCAGCTCAAACTTGTTGAGAAGGCGATCCGTGACTCCGATCTTGGCCTGGATCCGTCGACGCAGGGCGGCACCATTCGTGTGCCGCTCCCGTCCATGAACGAGCAGCGTCGCAAGGATCTGGTGAAAGTAGTGCACAAGCTGGCGGAGGACGGTCGCATCGGTATCCGTCATGCACGCACGGACGCGCGGGACAAGCTGAAGAAGATGGACAAGACCTCAGAAGATGAGGTGAAGGCCGCAGAGAAGGATCTGCAGAAGCAGCACGACGAGCACATGGTCAAACTCGACGCGCTGCTCAAGACGAAAGAAGCGGAAATCATGGAAGTTTGATCGCACGTCGTGTCTGAACTAACGCGGCGGGTAATCTTCGCGGTAATCGCGGCCCCTGTTCTGATAGCAACCGTCTATCTCGGCGGGGCCGCTCTTGCGACCCTGCTGGCCATGATTGCTGCGCTCGGTGCGTGGGAATTTTGCCGCATGGCGCGTGCGGCCGGTGCAGACCCGCTGGACGCGGTGGCAATCGTCGCGGCCGCCGCAATTCCACTCTTAGTGCACGGCACGCAGCTGCGGTTGATATCGGTCACATGGACTGAGGGCGCCGTCGCCGTGCTTGCCATCTTCGCGGCTACAATCTTTGTGCGCGGTCCGGAGCGACATCCGCTGCTGTCGGCGGCCACGACGGTGTTCGCTATCGCGTACGTTGGGATGATCGCGTACGTGTACGATCTGCGCTATCACGATTACGTGATCGACGCACGTAGCGGGACCGTGCTGGTGATGTTCCCAATCTTGCTGACGTGGGCCACAGATGTCGGTGCATACGCATTCGGCAGGCTCTTTGGAAAGCGGAAGCTTATCCCTTCGGTGAGTCCCGGTAAGACCGTCGCGGGCGCGGTCGGTGGTCTTCTCCTCACTGTCATCATCGCTGCGCTGTACGTGATGTT
Source organism: Gemmatimonadaceae bacterium (assembly GCA_050998035.1). Classification (GTDB taxonomy): domain Bacteria; phylum Gemmatimonadota; class Gemmatimonadetes; order Gemmatimonadales; family Gemmatimonadaceae; genus Fen-1247. The sequence continues at coordinate 33,542 of JBPCQO010000076.1, forward strand.
CCTGCTGCACCCGTACGCGCAGCTCGGCATGAGGCTGGGCGGCACTGTGCTGTTCGGCATCGTTATCAGCGTCGTCGCGCAGCTCGGCGATTTGGCAGAATCGCTCATCAAGCGTGACGCCGGTGTGAAGGACAGCTCTGCGCTAATCCCTGGGCACGGCGGCATCCTCGATCGTTTCGACAGCCTGCTGTTCGTAATGCCCGTGGCGGCACTGCTACTGCACGCGCTGCTCGTACCAGCGCCAGTGTGACGCAGCGCGGCGTAGCTGTCCTCGGCTCAACGGGGTCGATCGGCACGGCGGCGCTGCGAGTGATCGGGCGGCACCCAGACAGGTTCCGCGTGGCGGCGCTCACCGCGTTCCAGAACTCAACCCTGCTACGCGATCAGGCACGTGACACCGGCGCTGCCTTCGTGGGGATAGTATCGCCTCACGTGCCAGGCGACCGCGAATGGGCGCGAGGCTCCAACTGTCTGGTCGATGCGGCCGAGCGGGCGGACGTGGACGTCGTGCTCAACGCAGTGGTCGGGGCAGCTGGTCTTCAGGCAACGCTTGCGTCGTTGCGGGGTGGGAAGCGCGTGGCACTCGCCAACAAGGAGTCGCTGGTGATGGGCGGCTCGCTCGTTCTCGACGCGTGCAATGACGGCGGCGGCGAGCTGGTCCCGGTGGACAGCGAACACAGCGCCATCCTGCAGTGTATCGGTACCAGGCCTACATCCGAAGTGAGACGGTTGGTGCTAACTGCCTCTGGCGGCCCATTCCGAGGCTGGCCCGCGGACCGCATTGCTGGCGCCAGCATAGAAGACGCTCTCAATCACCCGACCTGGCGCATGGGCCACAAGATTTCCGTCGACAGTGCTACGCTCGCCAACAAGGCACTCGAAGTCATCGAGGCTCATTACCTGTTCGGCGTGCCGTATGAGTGCATTGACGTCGTGGTTCACCCGCAGAGTATCGTTCACTCTTTCGTGGAATTCGTGGACGGTAGCGTCGTCGCTCAGATGGGTGTTCCGACGATGGAGCTGCCGATCCTGTATGCGCTGACGCACCCCAACCGCATTGCCGATCACGGCATGCCGCGCTTTGATCCCGCGGTCACGCCGGCACTAACTTTCGAGCCGGTCGCGCGTGATTCGTTCCCCGCCTTTGCCTTGGGCCTCGCAGCTGGTCGGAAGGGCGGAAGTGCACCGGCGGTGTACAATGCTGCAAACGAAGCAGCGGTCGCGCTATTCCTCGCTGGTGGCATGGGCTTCGGCGGAATCGCGAGCGCGATTGATGCTGCATTGCACGCACTGGACGGCCTTCCGGCCGCCACTCTGGAAGACGTTCTCGCGGCCGACGCGGCCGCGCGGCGCCACGTTAAGGATTTGCTCTGATGTTAGTCTGGCTCGCGCCAATTTTTGTTTTTGGACTCGTCGTCTTCGTGCACGAGTTCGGTCACTTTCTCGCCGCCAAGCTGTTCGGCGTTTACGCACCGCGTTTTTCCATCGGTTTCGGCCCGGCCATTGCGCACTGGCGCCGCGGCGAGACGGAGTACCGCGTCGGCATCCTCCCTCTGGGTGGGTACGTCCGCATGGCGTCGCGGCTGGACGAGGCTGCCGCTTCGCTTGAGGGAGGCATTGAGGCGCCGCCGGACGGCGACTCATCGGACCCCGACGCAATGGTGCCATTCGGACCCAAGCCGGTCCCGGAGAATCGCTGGTTCGAATCCAAGCCGCTTCCCGCACGGCTCGCCATAATGCTGTCCGGCGTCTTTATGAACCTGCTACTCGGCTGGGTCATAAACGTCGGTCTGATCAAGACTTACGGCCACGACGTGTCAAGTCGCGTGAGCGAAGTCGTTGCCGGCAAGCCCGCGGCATTGGCGGGAATGCAGGCGGGTGACAGCGTAGTGACCGTGAACGGCAAGCCGATACGGGATTGGGCTTCCTTCGTGGCGGTGATCACGCGCTCCAGCGGCGTCCCCGTATCGGTGGGTGTCCTCCGCGGCCACGCAGCGGTGCAGCTGACTGTGATTCCAGCCGCCGATACCGGCGTCGATCCAACCACCGGTGAGAAGGTCACCCTGGGTCGAATCGGAGCGGCGGCCTCAAGTGGATCAAAGAGCGTCTCATTCGGCACCGCGGTTGTCGACGGAACCAAGGCCACCGGTGCGATGGCGACACTGGTGTTCAAGTCGCTCAAGATGATCGCGACACGTACGGCGGCTGTCTCCGATCTGGCGGGGCCAATCGGAATCGCACAAGTGTCGGTGCAGGCCGCGCGGCAGGGCGGGGAGGTACTGCTCTACCTGGTGGCGCTGCTCAGCGTCAACCTCGCTGTCTTCAACTTGCTGCCGCTCCCTATCCTGGACGGCGGCCAAATTCTGGTGCTTATTGTGGAGGCTGTGCGCGGACGTCCCCTAAGCGTGCGTGCGCGGGAAAACGTCGCACGCGTCGGCCTCGCGCTGATCCTGTTGCTGTTTTTGACCGTCACCTTC
>JBPCQO010000152.1:0-19284 GCA_050998035.1 Gemmatimonadaceae bacterium
CAGATGGCGGTGCTCGCCGCCGCGCTTCCGGACACGCTCCGGCCGGTGCGCCTGTATGTGTACCGTCTGCTCATTGGTGGCCAACCGCCGAATCCGAATGGGCCGCAGTTCAAGCTCATCGGCGATCCGCGGTCGCGCCGGGGCCAGGTGTACGAGTATCTGCGCGAGGGCATAGACTACTACGCCGATCCGTCCCGGCTCTGGATCGCGCTCGTCAGACCGCTGTCGCTCAACAATGAGCGGCTCGTCGTCGCCTACCGCGTGCGCATCAACGGGGTCGAGACCACGCACATCACCACCGGCGGCACGCCCGACCTGGAGTTCGACGCGTCGCACGAGCAGTTCGCCAACCTGCTCTGGGACCCGACGGTGCAGCCCGGCGATGCTGTCTTCAACCGCGAGATCCGATCGGTTTACCGCGTTGGCGGCAACGACGTGAATCGGCAGAGTGTCACGGTCAAGGTCGTCACAGGGAACGCGACCGATCAGGAAAAACCGCTCGCCGGAAGCGCTGACACGTACCTCCAGCTATTCGGCCTCGCGCAGCCCACCAATACGTCGAGCTTCGATGTGGAGAACAGGTTGTGGCCGCGGCCGACCGATCCCGACTACGCACTCGGCGTCGGTGTGTTCGGCACCCAGATCATTCGCGACCAGTTCCTGATCATGCCATCGGTGCGTCCGTTCGCGGCCAACGGACTGGCCGGCTCTCGCAATCCGCACAACGACACGCTGTATACCACGCCAGCGGAGTATCTCGCGTCGTCGCAGCGACCGGGCGCCGTGTACCACATTCGGTTGCGATATCAGGCACAGGCTAACGGCACCAATGGAACGCTGGCACTCGGCGCCGTTCAGGTGCGTCCCAACTCCGAACGCATTCTGGTGGATAACATTCTCCTCGCGCGCGGCAGCGACTACACGGTCGATTACGATCTGGGGCGCGTAAATTTCGCACGCCCGGACACGCTCTTCCAGCGACCGCGCCAGGTCACGGTTCAATTCGAGGAGAATCCGCTCTTCATCGAAACACCGACGTCCATCTTTGGCGCGTCATTGGAAATCCCGCTGGCTAACGGGCAGATCAATGTCCTCGCGTTGTCTCAGTCCCAACGCAGTGACTACACCCGTCCCACCCTCGGATTGGAGCCGCAGGCCACGTTGATCGGCGGTGTCAATACCGTCCTCAACTTCGACGCCGACCCTCTGACGGCGCTCGTGTCGCGCATGCCGTATGGAGAGACGAACGCTCCGTCGCACGTGAGCATCGCGGCCGAGTTAGCCGCGAGCAAGCCGCGCCCGAGTGCGGGGCAGCAGGCGTACATCGAATCGTTTGAAGGCTCCGGTGGGTTGGACGTTCGGCTGGACGACCAGTACTGGTACTACAGCAGCCAACCCGCGGCGGGACGAACTCTGCTACCTCGGGTTGGGGGCAACGCGCTCGACCTGAATCGCGCCTCCACTCTCGCTTGGCAGAGCAACGTGCACGATGCTCTGGGCCGGCAGCTGCGATTTTCCATTCAGGACATCGATCCCACAGTCCTCATATCGTCCGGCCTCGGGGGCTTCTCGCCAGAGCAGTTGCTCTGGATGACACTGTATCCGCTCGCGGTCGGCACGGTGGACGAGCCAAGTAGCAATTCGCATTGGCACACCGGCGTCACTCTCGCCGGCCGTCGTTGGCGCTCCATCAGAACACCGCTTGGTCCGTCCGGCTCTGACGTGTCACGCGCGGAGAACATGGAGTTCTGGACGTTGATCCACACCAACGCCGCGCAGCGCTCCCGTAACCCGACCCTCGTATTCGACGTGGGTGACATCTCCGAGAACTCGGTCGCGTTCTCGCCGGATACCATCGCCATCACCGCAGCACCAAAGTTCGCCCGCGACACGCTCATGTCCGGGAAAAAACTATCTGGGTACGACCGTCTGGATTCGGAGCGTGATCCGTTCTCCCGCACGTTCAACGCCAACGCGAACGACACCGGCTTGCCGGGTGACGTCGCCGAGAACGTTGTACTGCGCACAGATACCATTCCCGGTCAGCCGCCGCACACCGAGATCGTTCCCAAGTTCACCACATGCCGTGCGCAGTATGGTGGCACGTTGTATCCGCTGGGCGATTCGCGCGCCGACTGCACCGCCGGCAATCAACGGCTGGACGAAGAGGATATCGACAACGACAACGTCCTCAACTTCACCAGCGCCGAGCGCAATTCCGAGCAGTGGCGCCGATACACAGTCGATCTGTCGGACGAGAAGCGCTACAATCGCATGGGCAAGTGCGTATCCAGCCAGACGCTCGATGCGCAGGCGGTGCCGGGCGACTCCGTATGCTGGGTGTTCATTCGCCTTCCGTTCCAGACTCCGGACGACACGCTCGGTTCGCCACTCCTGCGTCGCGCACGCGCACTGCGCATCACGATGATTTCAGGGATCGGCGAGTCGGACAACAGCTTCAGCCAGATTGCGCTTGACCGACTGACCTTTAGCGGAGCGCCGTGGCTCAAGCGCAATGACGCGGCGCTCCGCGGCATTGCCGGTGAGCAGCCCGACATGGGCTTCGTCGGCGTGGGGACGATCGGCACGCAGGACAGACAGGTGCGCGGCGGAGTGGACTACGAATCCCCACCCGGAGTGTCGGACCAACCAGACCTGAAGAACGCCGTCGTCTCCACATCGCGAGTGCAGGTGAACGAGCGCTCGTTGCGCATCACCGCGGGCGGCCTCAATCAGTTCGATCGTGCAGAGGCATACTACAGATTTCCAGAAGGCCAGAAAAACTTTCTGGGCTACAAGGAGATGCGACTGTGGGCGCGCGGGGTGAGTAGCGGGTGGGGCGACGACGGGGAACTGCAGTTCTACGTCAAGTTGGGCCACGATGCCTCCAACTTCTACATGTACCGAACCCCGCTCAATGGCGGCATGGGGCGCGCCGCATGGAATCCCGAGATACGCGTGGACTTCAGTAAGCTGATCGCGCTGAGGGCGCAAATTCAGAACGCGTACCTGCGCGGCTTGCCGCACAACACGTGTACCGGCACCGACTCCGTACTCATTGCCAACACGCCGATGCCGGTCACCGTGTCCTCCGGCAGCACCTACGCTGCGTGCGCCGATGGGTACGTGGTGTCCACCACCGACCCGGGCGTCACTCCGCCCAATCTGGCAGCGGTGCAGGAGTTGGCGGTGGGAATGGTGCGTACCGCGGTGGGACGCGGTCCACGTCCCATCGCACCCAGTGACACGTTGGAGCTTTGGGTCGATGACGTGCGGCTCGGCGGAGTCGTGGATGCAGCGGGATACGCCGGTCAGGTCGCGCTGGGGATTACCGCTAGTGACTTCGCCGATGTGCGTGTCAATCTCACGCGCCGCGATCCAAACTTCAGACAGTTGGGCGACCAGCCCACGTATCTTACCGATAACAGCGTTGACGTGAGTGCCGCATTTCGGCTTGAGAAGCTACTCCCGCGCTCCTTCGGTTATTCCATCCCCGTCACCGTGAATTACAGCGGCGCGTCCAGCTCGCCGCTGTACCTCACGCAATCCGACCTGGATGCGAGTGCAGTCCCCGGGCTCCGCACGCCGCAGTCATCCGCGACGTCGGTGACGCTCGGCATCAGGCGCGCCACACCGCTCAAACGCGGTGTGCTCGCACCCGTGCTCAACAATCTCGCGCTCGTCAGCACGTTCACCAATGGTGTGGTGCGGAGCGAATATCAGGATGGACGGTCGCAGGACTTACGCGTGGGCCTCGAATACAATCTGTTGCGGAGCCTCGCCCCATCCATCGCCAGTGTTCTCCCCACGGAGTTATACCTCACCAGCACGTACGAACGCGGTACCGACAGCAGAATTTCGTATCTCAAGCCAGCCGAAGCGTTCGACGATACTCCGCGACTCGTCGCGGGGCAGACCAACACCATCAGGAACGGCGGAGCGATAGCGTTCCGTCCAGCGCGAAACGCGACCCTGAGATTCAACCTCTCCTCCGTGCGCGACCTGCGCTCGTACGGCGGTGCGGACACACCGCTCGGGCTCATCGACGTGAGCGAGCGCGATCGGCTCGCGGGAATCGACGCGGGGCTGGAGCGCGAGCGCGCGGTCGGTACCCAGATTGACTACCATGTAACACCGCTCCCCTGGCTCCGGGCGCGCTTCAATTCCAACGCGTCGTTCAGCATGCTGCGCGATCCCAACACGTTGAGTTTTGTCCGTGCCGTCGATTCCACGGGACCGCTCCGCATCCCGCGGAAGCTGGGTAATACGCAGAACACGAATGCCGGTGTCACCATAGACTTCCCATCGCTGGTGAAGCATGCGTCCACGTTGATACCCATCGCGGGGCGGATTATCAGCGCGTTCCAACCGCTGGACGTCTCACTCGACCGAAACGTGCTCACCGCGTACGACGCCGGCGGTGTCGATGCACCACTAGCGTATCAACTCGGCTTTGGCGACATCGGTGGATTCAGGCATCTGGGTAACGAGTCAGCCACAAGCGCTGGCGTCAACACCCAATTCACCATATCGCAGAGCATTAATCTCCCGTTCGGCGCGACGTTGAGCAATCACTATCAACGTGTGACGCTGCGCGACTGGTCCCTGCGCTCCGACAATAGCCAGGGGGTCGGTGACGCGACGCAGGTCGTCTTCCCCGACGTTGCGCTGCGTTGGAGCCGTAAGATAGAAGCTCCTGGTTCTCCGCTCACCAGCTTCAATGCCAGCCTCCGCGCACTGGCCACTCGTCAGATCCTCTCCAGCCCCGGAGAGTTCGATCTGCCCTCCGGGGACAACGGAGAGACGCGCGTGCGCAGCTATCCAATATCGCTCTCAGGCGTGTGGGCGGGTGAACGTCCCGTCACCTCCAGCTTCGGCGCCAACGTGGTGCAGCGCCTGGACAACCGCCCCGGCTCCAACGGCCGCGGCACCGCGCTCGACGTCAACGGCGACGTCGCGAGAGCATTTGCGCTTCCATCGAGCTGGCACCCACGAAGCGATCTCCGCACCCGTCTCACACTGCAGAACAGCCACGGCGAGAGCTACGTCCTCGACCCACTGGCGATTGGTCGCCAGAGCCGTCTCACCGACAACGGCCGTCGCTCGTTTACTCTCACCGCCGACACCGACGTCGCCGACAACGTGGTGTCCAGCTTCGTGATATCCCGCGTGGCGAGCTTCGACCGTAACCTGAGCCGCGAGTTCACCCAGACAGTACTCAGTGCCATTTTGCACCTTCAGTTCTATGCCGGAGAAATGCACTGACTCATACCGCCATATCTTTTCACCGCCACCCTGACACCGCACAGATGAACCGCTTCCTCCCGTACGTCCTCACCATTCCGCTCCTCGTCGCATGCCATGAGGGTTCCAAGACCGCGTTCAATGGCGACGCCGCGTATCGTTATGCCGGTGATCAGGTGGCATTCGGCCCGCGTGTTCCCGGCACCCCCGCGTGGCAGAAGGCAGGCGACTGGATTGTCGCGCAGATGCGCGTGCGCGCCGACACGGTGATCGAGCAGCGTTGGATGCACAAGCTCGCGAACGGCGACAGCATCCCCATGCGCAACGTGCTTGCCCGTTTCCGGCCAGCCGCTACGGACCGTGTGCTGTACGTGACACATTGGGATTCGCGCCCCATCGCAGACAGCGATCCCGACCCCAGCAAGCAGAAGCTGCCCATTCCCGGAGCAAACGACGGCGCTTCTGGTGTCGGGCTCTTCGTCGCCTTGGGCGACGTTCTCAAGAAGACACCTCCCAACGTCGGTGTCGATCTACTGTTTGTGGATGGTGAAGATTACGGCAACTTCGACCTGAACACCGATGTCCTCATCGGCTCGAAGTACTTCGCGCAGCACCTCCCGTCAGCGGGATACCAGCCCATTTTTGGCGTGCTGTGGGACATGATCGGCGACAAGGATCTCCAGATCTATCAGGAGCAGAACTCACTTGCGCGCGCGCCGGAAGTAGTGTCCCGCGTATGGAGCACCGCCGCCAACCTGGGCTACAGCAACTACTTCGTCCCGCAGCCGAAGTACACCGTGACCGACGACCACATCCCGCTTCTCGAAGCCGGCCTCCGCGTGATCGACGTGATCGACCTGGACTACCCGGCGCACCATACCCTGGGTGACACGATGGACAAGATCTCCGCTAAGTCGCTCGGCATAGTCGGCGACGTCGCCACCTCCCTTGTTACCGCGCAGTAAATCTCGGTAGGACCCTCCGGGGCAACCCTATGGCGCCCTAGATTGTCTATACATAGATTGCCGATGTATAGGGAGTCTGGAGGAATGAATGGACGTACCGCGCAGTTCGAAGCGTCGCTCCTGGACGCCCGTTTTCATAGCCGGTGGGGTTTGCCTGGCCGTCGCCGGCGGCGTAGGCATGCGTGCGTTGCGCGCGGCGCCGCCCACGCTTACCGGGGCCGGTGTCTTCATGGACACGGTTCGTCGTGGCGACATGGTTCGCGACGTCCGCGGCGCGGGAACGCTGACGCCAGAGCAGTCGCGCATCGTCACCGCCCTCACGGCCGGCAGGATCGAGCGAATCCTGGTCAGGCCCGGCGCATCCGTTGGGCCCGCGACTGTCATCTGTGAGCTGAGCAATCCCGACGTTCAGCTCGAGGCCCTCGACGCCGAACGCCAGCTATCCGCCGCCGAAACCGACGCCCTCACCGCTGACGAGACACTCGGCGGTGAGCGCCTGAGCCACCAGAGCGAGCTCGCGGCCGCGGAATCGGAGTACCACGCTGCGGCACGCACCGACTCAGCCATCCAATCACTCGCGGCCCGAGGCTTCGCCACCCGTCTCGATGCGGCACAGGCGCGCGACAGGGCCACAGCACTCGCGGCGCACGTTCAGGCCGAGCAGGCGCGCCTCGCAGAGCTGACAGCGGTCACCTCGCGTCAGGGCCGCCTCCGTGCGGCCGAGGCGGCACGTTTGCGCGACATCGTTCAGTTCCATCGCGAGCGCATCGATCGCATGCGGGTCGTGGCTGGGGACAGCGGCGTTGTGAACGAGTTAAACGTCGAGCTGGGCCAGTGGGTGCTCCCCGGAACGGTGTTGGCAAGAGTGGCTGCTCCGGGACACCTCAAGGCCGTGCTTCACGTCAACGAGACCGACGCGCGCGACGTCAGCATCGGCCAGCCCGCGTCCATCGACACGCACGACGGAATTGTCCCCGGCCACGTCGCGCGCGTGGACCCATCATCCAACAACGGAATGGTGACTGTCGAGATCGCGCTGGATGCACCGCCGCCGCGCGGCGCACGCCCGGACCTCAATGTCGAAGGAACCATCGAGACTGATCGGCTGCGCAACGTGCTGTCCGTCGCCCGTCCGCCCGACGCGGTGGACGGCGCCACCATCGCAGTATTCCGGGTCGATGCCGATGGGAGTGCCGCGGATCGCGTACCGCTGCGGATCGGCCGCACGTCGGCTACGCGCGCAGAGCTGTTGCAGGGACTGAAGGCTGGTGATCGCATCATTGTTTCCGACATGAGCCAGTGGGTCGGGTTCGACCGTATTCGCCTTCAGCATTGATAATGTATGGCGCGGGTTCAGCCGCGCTGTGATCGAGATCCTCGTGAACCCAAAAAATTGACCCAAGGAGAAACGACATCGTGTCTCACATCCAGGAGCTTGCGCCGACGGCTACCGAGGCCGTTATCCGGCTCGACAACGTCGACAAAGTGTATCTCACCGAGAAGTTAGAGACGCACGCGCTATCCAACATTTCATTCGAAATCGCGCGCGGATCGTACGTCGCGATCGCAGGTCCGTCAGGGTGCGGTAAGACGACTCTGCTATCCATTCTCGGTCTCCTCGATACGCCGAGCTCGGGCCAGTACTTCCTCGGCGGTCGCGCGGTGAGTGATCTCTCATCAGCCGAGCGTGCGCGCATTCGTAACCGGAAGATCGGCTTTGTTTTTCAGTCATTCAACCTGTTGGGCGATCTCACGGTGCTCGAAAACGTGGAGCTGCCGCTGAGCTACCGCGGACTTGAGCCATCTGACCGGCGCAGTTGTGCAATTAATGCGATCGAGCGGATGGGGATGATACACAGGATGAGCCACTATCCCGCGCAGCTCTCCGGTGGTCAGCAACAGCGTGTCGCAGTCGCGCGTGCAGTCGCGGGCGAGCCGCTGATAATTCTAGCTGACGAGCCTACAGGCAATCTCGATACCGGGAATGGCGAGCAGGTGATGGAGCTTCTGGCTGAGCTGCACGCGACAGGATCCACTATCTGCATGGTTACCCATGATCCGCATTATGCCCGTCACGCGGAGCGTACAATTCACATGCTGGACGGCCGTATCCGCGCGGTGGACGTGCACGGTGACGTACGCGATGCTGAGCTACAACCAGCCTGAGACGATACCCACATGACCAAAAAGCTCAGTCGTGCCGACGTCCTTCCGGGGACGCTCGACATGCTCGTTCTCAAGACCCTCACTCTCGCTCCGATGCACGGTTACGGCATCGCGCAGCACCTGCAGCAGGTATCCCGCGACGTGATCCAGGTCGAGGAAGGATCGCTTTACCCGGCGCTCCAGCGCATGCAGCTCAAGGGGTGGATCACCTCGGAATGGGGCCAATCTCCCACTGGCCGGAGAGCACGCTACTACAATCTTACAACCGCCGGCCGCAAACAGCTCGGCATCGAAGTCTCCGACTTCCAGCGAGCGATCGAAGCCATCAGTCGTGTGCTGCGGCCAGCGTGAGGAGGTGACATGAAACCGACCATGGATTCGATCGCGGCGTTGATGCGCCGTTTCACATCCCATTCTCGCCGCGCCGAACTGGATGCGGAGCTGCGCGAGGAGATGCAATTCCACCTCGACATGCTCGCTCGTGCAAACGAGTCCGCAGGAATGTCGGCCGAAGCCGCACGAACAGCAGCTCGCCGCCAATTTGGAAATCCCACCGCGCTCTGCGAATCCAGCCGCGATCACTGGAGCTTTGGCTGGCTGGATGCGCTGTGGCAGGACGTGCGTTACGGTGTCCGGTCGCTGATCCGGACGCCGTCCGTCACGCTCACGGCACTTATCACGCTGATACTCGCGATTGGGGCAACAGCGACCGTCGTCGCGCTGCTCGATGCCACGCTATTGCACCCTGTCGCGATTCCTGATGCGAGTCGGATCGTTACCATCTCACAGACGTCCGGGACATGTACCGGCTGCGACCGTCTCTCCCCCGGCAACTATATCTCAATACGAGACGCGAAAACGGTGCTTCAAGGCGTCGCGTTGGGTCGGAGCTGGGGCGTCACGGTCCCCGAAGCCACCATTGCGACCGTTGCTGAAGGCATGACCGTCACGCCGAACTATTTTTCGGTACTGGGCGTCACGCCAATGCTGGGCCGTTCGTTTACCGCGGCAGATGCTGTTGCGTCAGCTAGCCGCCCCACCGTCGTCATCCTGAGCCACAGATTGTGGCTCCAACATTTCGGCGGCGATCCCGCAGTCATTGGACGCAGCATCGCCCTCAACGGCGTTCCGCGTACGATCATCGGTGTCCTGCGCGAGAATGATGGCTTTCCACCAGAGGTCGACGTCTTCGGCCCGCTACATCTTGCGGCCGGTGCCACAAACGATCGCGAGTCGGTGAATGGCTTTGTGATCGGACGGCTGCGGCCCGATGCAACGGCTGAGGATGCTACCCGCGACATTGCAGCGATTCAGCGCCGGCTCGTCCGCGAGTCACCGGCCACGAACTCCGGCTGGCGTTTCCTCGCCACTCCGCTCACCCAATACCGCACGGCCGATGTACGGCAAGCCGTTCTGCTAGTGGTGGGTGCCGTCGCCGGTGTGCTCCTCATGGCCTGCGCCAACATCGCCAACCTGCTGTTGGTTCGGGCCACCGCGCGTGAACGCGAGATCGCGGTGCGCGCCGCCCTCGGTGCAGGACGCGCACAGATCGCACGCCAGCTCGTCATCGAAGGCATAGTGCTGTCGTTGACCGGTGGCTTGTTCGGCATCGTCGTCGGCGCATTTGGAGTGTTACTGCTCAAGAGAAGCGTTCCCGCAGATCTCGCCTCCTACCTTCCTGGATGGGCAACGATGGGCGTGAACGTTCAAGTCCTTCTCATGATGCTCGGCGTCTCCATAGTTGTAGGCGTCGGCTTCTCGGTCTTTCCCGCATTCCGCGCTGCTCGCACGGACCTTACGGGAGCACTGAAGCAGGGCGCGAGAGGAAGCACGACCAGCCGCGGGCTCGCACGCGTGCGTACCGCGCTCGTCATTGGCGAGCTCGCCCTAGCCGTAGTACTGCTCAGCGCCGCCAGCCTACTTGTACAGAGTTTCACGAAGCTCACTGCCGCCGATACCGGTGTGCATCCGGAGCACGTACTCACGATGCAGCTACACCTCCCAGCTACACTCGATGCTGACCGGGCAGCAGCGTATCACGAAGCTGTTGTACACCGTGTCGAGGCCATCCCCGGTGTACGCCTGGCGTCCCTGATCGATCAATTGCCGCTCAGCAACAACAATAACAGTAACAACTTCATCCCCGATTCCCGCCCGGCGCTCAAGCTGATGCAGGCCCCGAATGCGCGAGATGCTGTTGTGACTCCGAGCTACTTTGGCGTGATGGGCATCCCGATCCTGCGCGGCCGAAACTTTAATGCGGTAGATCGCGACACCGCCGCCCAGACTGTGATAGTCAACCGTGAGCTCGCAAACCGGTACTGGCCCAATGGCGATGCGATCGGCCATACGATTCGCATGGGATACGAAGGTCAGGACCAGTACACGATAGTAGGAATCGTCGGCAACGTACGATACTCCGGAGCGGACGAGCCGCCGCACCCTGAAGTGTACCACCGGATGCGCCGTGGTTGGGACACCGACATCGCGGTGCAAACATCGGGCGATCCCGCGGCCATGGCACAGCGCGTGGTGGCGGCAATCGGCAGTATCAATCCGTCTGTGGCGATCACGCGAGTAATGACGATGGATGCGATGATGGCGCGGCACTATGCCTTCAATCGTGTTATTGCCAACGGCCTCGCCATCTTCGCCGGCATCGCCCTCATCATCGCCGCGGCCGGCATCTACGGAGTGGTCTCGTACAGTGTTGCTCAGCGCACCCAGGAGATCGGTCTGCGCATGGCGTTGGGCGCAGGCTACGGCCGCATCATCGCACTGATCCTCACCGATGGCGCTCGCGTGGCGATCATAGGAGTAGCGTTAGGATTGATCGGCGCTTGGTTCGCGGGCAGCGCGCTCGCATTCCTGCTGTATGGCGTCGCACCGAGAGACCCGGCGACGTTCGGAGGGGTGGCGCTCACACTCGGCGCGGTCGCGATTGCCGCAAGCTACTTCCCCGCGCGCCGAGCGGGTCGGGTCGATCCAGTCACTGCATTGCGATATGAGTGATCAGTTTTCAAGAGTGCCTGCGGCGTTAGACTGATCAAAGGTGCGGCGCGATGATTGGCCGCACGCCACCGCCATGCGTGATGTTACCGCATGGCCACTCCCGCTGAGCGCAAGGCGCTCCTCTTCTTCGCGCTTGTCGCGGCTCTGGGCGCCGGTGTCCGGCTATGGCGGGCGCGCCACGTAGATAATCACGTCACCGCATCCGCGGAGATAGACGATTCTTACTCCGACGGCGCACCGCGCGTGCCGGCGCACGGTTCCACGCGCGCGGGCGGCAAGCCAAGAAAGGGCGGCAGTCGGATCACATCCCAGGGCGGAAGCGCGGCCACGCGCTCTTCATCTTCCCGCACGTCCAGCGTGCGCGGATCAAGAAGTGGTCAGATCGTCCGAGACTTGGGTGCAACTGTAGACGCAACTGTCGACATAGATCGGGCGAGCATGTCCGAAATTGACGCATTGGGTGTGCTTCAGCCCGGTGTCGCGCGCCTCATCGTCGCCGACCGTGATTCTTTCGGACCTTTCGGCTCAATTCAGGAGCTGGAGCGTATTCCGTTCCTCTCCACCGCTGTGATCAGAAAGCTTGCGCCCAGAGTGACATTCTCCCGCTTACCGCGTCCTAAAAACACAGTGATCCAGCCACGCTCCCGGGACGCGAATGCCGTTGTCGTGCGGCGAGCACATAAAGGAAAGGGTTCCGCCCAGTGACAGCTACCGCTACACCAGTCGCACAATCGGCCGAGCGAATTGGCGAGCTCCTGCTTCAGGAAGGGCTCGTCTCGCGCGAGCATTTGAGCGAGGCGCTGGATGTGCAGCGCGCCACAGGTGCGCGCATTGGCTACACACTGGTCAAGCTCGGGTACGTCGATGAGCTCGCCCTCACACGTATTCTGGCGCGTCAGTACAAGATCCCGGCTGTCGATCTCACACGCTCGGATATCGATCCGGCACTTGTCCGTCTCATCCCGTCCGATGTCGCGCTGAGGCATCTGGTGCTGCCGCTCAAGCGTGAGGGACGCGTGCTGTACGTGGCTATGGCAGATCCCACGAACATTCGCGTCATCGACGACCTGAAGTTTCGCACCCGTTCGGACATCTATCCCGTTATCGCGGGCGAGTACACGCTGCGCAACATGATCGAGCGCGTGTACCCGGAGCCGAATGAGACGGTGAGCGTAATGGATTCGCTGCTCGACGACATCGATCTTGACGCCGGCTACGTCGAGATGGTCGAGGAGGAGAGCGACGAGATGAGCGCCGCGGCGCTCACCGTTGCCGTGAACGAAGCACCCATCGTCAAGCTGATCAACGCCATCCTCGGCGACGCGGTGCAGAAGGGCGCTTCCGACGTCCACTTCGAGTGCTTCGAGCACGAGCTGCGCGTTCGATACCGAATCGACGGAGCGTTGCAGGAGATCATGAAGCCGCCGATGAAGATGCGCCCTGCGCTCATCTCGCGGTTCAAGATCATGGCCGGCATGAACATCTCCGAGCGCCGCGTGCCGCAGGACGGGCGCATCAAGCTGAAGATAGGTAGCAAGGTGATCGACTTCCGCGTGTCCACGCTTCCGACACTCTTCGGCGAGAAGGTGGTGCTCCGTATCCTGGACAAGGGGAACCTCACGCTCGAGCTGGAGAAGTTCGGCATCGAGCCCAGAGCTGAGCGGGAGCTGATGGAGGCGGTGCAGAACCCGTACGGGATGGTGCTGGTTACAGGTCCCACGGGATCGGGCAAGACCACGACGCTCTATTCCGCGCTTTCCAAGGTCAACAACATCGACGTCAACATCATGACGGCCGAAGACCCGGTCGAGTACAACCTGTTCGGGATCAATCAGGTACAGGTGAGGACCGAAGTCGGGATGACCTTTGCGGCTGCGCTCAAGGCGTTCCTGCGCCAGGATCCCAACATCATCATGGTGGGCGAGATCCGAGATCTGGAGACCGGCAGCATCGCCATCAAGGCTGCGCTCACCGGACATCTGGTAATGAGCACGCTGCACACCAACTCCGCGCCCGAGACTGTGACGCGGTTGCTGGACATGGGGCTGGAGCCGTTCAACGTGGCCAGTGCGCTGAATCTGATTCTCGCGCAGCGACTGGTGCGTCGCGTATGCAGCAACTGCAAGACGCGCTACGTCCCGGACGATATCGAGCTTGCTGGTGCCAAGGTGACTTCGTCGACAACGCTTGGCTCGCTCCGTTTCACCGAAGAGGCGCTGTCGGACGCCAGGGCGCGCGCGACCCCAGAGGCCGCGCCGCACCTCAAGGCACTGTCGCTGAATACGACGGTCGCGGAGCTGCCGTTCTTCAAGGGGAGGGGGTGCGATACCTGTGCCGGCACGGGGTTGCGCGGGCGACAGGGTCTGTACGAAGTAATGTTCATCGACGCCGCTCTTCGCAAGCTCATCCTCAAGAACGTCGGGGTGGACGAGATACGCGATGGTGCGGTCGACAGCGGAATGCTGACACTGCGCATGGATGGATGGCTCAAAGTCATCAAGGGGATCACCACGTTGGAGCAGGTCGTTCGCGAGACGAGCGCCTAACTCGTCGCCACAGTTCAAGAGTACGGCAAGCACGGCAGGTAGTTCAAAAGCACGTCAACGCACGTCAACGCACGTCAACGCTGATTAACCGCACCTTCAGACCGCGATCAATGACCGCTCCCTTCGCTCCGCTCACGCCAGCAGCACCCGCAGCACCCGCAGCACCCGCAGCACCCGCAGCACCCGCAGCATTCACGCCTCCGGCCGCGCCGTTGGGCGGCCAGATGCATGTGGCTCCTTCCGCTCCAGGGCAGCAGCCGCATATACAGGTTGCCGCGCCGGCCCGTCCGCCCGAGGTGAATTTGCGCGAGCTGCTCGAGGAGATGATCGAGCGCGGTGCGTCGGACCTGCATGTGGTGTGTAACGCACGTCCAAAGCTGCGCATTCATGGCGAGATCACTGATGCTCGACACCCGGAGCCACTGACGCCGAAGGAGACGTTGCAGCTGGCCTACTCGGTGCTCACCGACGATCAGAAGAAGCGCTTCGAGCTGGACGATGAGCTGGACTTCTCGTTCGGTCTTGCCAATCTGGCGCGCTTTCGCGGCAACGTGTTCAAGCAGCGCGGCTCGGTATCGATCGTCTTTCGGCAGATCCCCTTCAACGTCCGCACCTTCGAGGATCTCTCGCTTCCGGCCGCAGTGGCGAAGATGGCTGACCGGCCGCGGGGACTGGTGCTCGTCACCGGACCAACGGGATCGGGAAAGTCCACGACGCTGGCGGCGATGATCGACAAGATCAATCGCGAGCGGAAGGGACACATCATCACTGTGGAAGACCCGATCGAGTTCATCCATCGCCATCAGGGTTGCATCGTCAACCAGCGCGAGGTCGGGACCGACACGAAGTCATTCACCAACGCCCTCAAATACGCGCTGCGTGAGGATCCCGACGTCATTCTCGTGGGCGAGATGCGCGATTTGGAAACCATCCAGGCCGCGTTGACCATCGCCGAAACCGGGCACCTCGCCTTCGCGACACTGCACACCAATTCCGCGGCTGAGGCCATCAACCGCATCATTGACGTCTTTCCGAGTCATCAGCAGTCGCAGGTTCGGGCGCAGCTTGCTTTCGTGCTTGAGGGGATTGTTAGTCAGACGCTGGTGCAGCGAGTCGGCGGTAAGAGTCGTCTGATGGCTGCCGAGGTACTGGTGGTGAATCAGGCGGTACGCGCACTGATCCGCGACGACAAGGTCCACCAGATCTACTCGACCATGCAGGCGGGCAAGAAGTTCGGAATGCAGACGCTGAACGACTCGTTGTACGCCCTGTACATGGCACGCGAAGTCGACGCAGAGGAGTGCTTGCGCGTGAGTGGCGATCCGGCGGAGTTCATGCGCATGACGGGCGTCAACGCTGACGGAGAGCCGACGAAGGAAGGGCCAAGCCGGGTGGTCGGGACGGTGCCATACGCAACCAATGGAGGTAAGCGCTGATGCCCACGTTTGCATATACCGCCCGTTCCGCCGGCGGCGATCTCAAGTCAGCATCGATGGAGGCGGCGACGCGCGACGATGTAGTGACGCAGCTGCGCAGGCAGCGCCTGACGCTGGTTAAGATCGAGGACGAGTCCAAGAAGAAAGGGAAGCGGATGGGGCGCGTCAAGACACGGGACATCGTGATCTTCACGCGTCAGTTCTCGACCATGATCAACTCGGGACTGCCGCTGGTGCAGGCGCTGGACATCCTGTCCAAGCAGACGGAGAACAAGACTCTTGCAGCGGTCACGCGTGAGGTCGTGTTCGACGTCGAGAGCGGCCACACGCTGGCCGACGCGCTACGTAAGCACCCCAAGGCGTTCAGCGATCTGTACGTGAACATGGTGGCGGCTGGTGAGGCCGGCGGTATTCTGGACACCATTCTGCTGCGTCTGGCATCCTTCATGGAGAAGAACGACGCTCTGGTGCGCAAGGTCAAGGGTGCGATGATCTACCCTGGCGTGATCATGTCAGTGGCCGCTATAGCGGTGATGACGCTGCTGCTGTTCGTGATCCCGGTGTTCGAGAAAATGTTTGGCGATGTCGGTCTTGCACTGCCGGTACCGACGCGCGTCGTCATCGGAATGTCTCAGTTGCTCAAGGGTTACTGGTGGCTGCTCGCCGGCTCGATAGCCGGTGGTCTAGTCATGCTCAAGAAGTTCTACGCTACGCCGGACGGCAGGCTTACCATCGACAAGATCCTGCTCAGGGTACCAATCCTGGGCGACGTGTTGCGTAAGAGCGCCGTTTCGCGATTCACCCGCACCTTGGGGACGCTCATCAGCTCAGGTGTGAGCATCCTCGACGGCCTGGAGATCACGGCCAAGACCGCTGGCAACCGCGTGATTCAGGACGCCATCATGGCCAGTCGGGCGAGCATCGCCGGCGGCGACACGATAGCACAGCCGCTTGCGAAGAGCGCCGTCTTTCCACCGATGGTCATCTCGATGATCTCGGTTGGTGAGCAGACTGGTGGTCTGGACGAAATGTTGAGCAAGATTGCAGATTTCTACGACGAGGAAGTGGACGCAGCGGTGACGGGGTTGTTGTCGGCGTTGGAGCCGTTGATGATCGTGTTTCTCGGCCTGGTGGTGGGTGGTATGGTGGTGGCGATGTATTTGCCGATCTTCGATATGATGAACGCGGTGCAGTAGGGGAGGGATCTCCTGTCGGTCTGCAGGCTATTTCGTAAGTTCGCCGCACAACTTCTCGTAATTGCCGGCACACTGTTTCGTAATTGACCTTAACTGCTTTTGTCGATTGGGCTTAGCTGGACCTGAGGCACTCCTGAAGGGCCCTTCTCTCGGCGGGCCCTTCGGCTATCGCGCGTATCACACCTGAAAACCTATGGCTCTGTTCCTTGATTGCGTTGATATCCGCCAAGGGAACGGCTCATTAAGCGCCGAGCCGTGCGGTGCCGCGCGTCGGCCCCAGGTGCGACGCGCGCTTGGCTACTCCCCGGGCCGCTTCACCGATGGGGCTGCGCGATTGTCTCGACCGCGTTCAGTGGGAACGTGCAAGGCTAAGGCACGGCGCCATCTTCAGTTGGTAAATGTCGACCAGCCGCTGCGTTTCGATACGCTGCCAAGCTCAAGCGCTCGCCCACGGCAAGGAATCGCGCAAGGACATCCAAAGCGCGCCCTGCCTCGGCACGCCGTGTGTCCAAATCAGGACCGTCCACTGGTGCCGGCGGCCGCCGCAGAACAGCGGCCGTGAGTTCTTCACGTAATATGGTAAACTCGCGGCGAATCTCGGCGTCGGACCATCCGAGTCTCGCGCGCTGCGCGCCATGTCGCTCGGAGACGACCCGCTGGATAGCGCTGCTGTCGCGGACATCTGCGTTTTGCTCGGTGAGAGACCCGTCCAAGGTAATGAGGGTGCTGGCCAAATCCGCCAGAAAACTCGCGAGATGATCTTCTAGTCGAGTCTCGTCTTCCGTGTGTGCGCTCGGCGTACCGGGGTCGCTCCTCAAGCGCGCGACGAACGCATAGAGCACGCGCTCCAAGTTGCCGAGCACGGCTTCGCCCAGCGCACGGAGCGGACCCGCGCTGCCGGAAGCCGGCGTTGATGCAGCAACCGATACGCCCCCCGACGCGCCAGTACTGCCGTCGCGGAGAGGCGCGTGAAACGTAGCTTGGCTCGTCGCGCGGCCCTCATGATCGGCGGTCTCCAGAGACTCGACTGGGGCGGCAGGGAGCCAGAGGAAAAAAGTTGAACCCAGCCCATCCTCACTCTTAGCCGTCACATCGCCGCCCATGACACGCGCCAGCCGACGGCTGATGGCGAGCCCCAGACCGGTCCCGCCGCGTTCTCTCGTAAGCGCCATATCGCCCTGTGTGAAGGGCTCGAAGCTCGCTTCTATCCGGTCCGCAGGGATTCCAATGCCGGTGTCCTCGACGCGAATGTACATCCATGGACCAGTCCCCACGAGGACTGCGTCAGGAGAGGCCTGCGTTGCCATCCCCGCACTTACCGTAATGCGTCCCACACTTCGGTCTTCTTCGTCGCGCGCGTCCGTGAATTTGACTGCGTTACCCAGCAAATTGACGAGGATCTGGCGCACGCGCGCGTCGTCCGCCCAAGCCGCAAGCCCGGCGGAGAAGCCGCTTACAGCATTCGTCAATGCGAGCCCCCGTGCGCGTGCCTGTGGGGCTACTAACTCTATCGCGCGGGCCACCGCGTCGCCTACTCTGACTACGGCGCGGTTGACGGGCATGCGATTCGCCTCGATGCGCGAAAAGTCGAGCACCTCGTCGACCAGGTCCAGCAAGTGTTTTGCGCTTGCGACAGCGCTATCCATGTGCCGCCGCTGACCAGGCGTGATCGGCCCGTCGATCTCTTCGCTGAGGAGCCCCATGTAGCCCATCATGGCGTTGATCGGTGTGCGGATCTCGTGGCTCATGGTGGCCATGAACCCCGTCTTCGCTGCCGTAGCGGCAACTGCCTCCGCACGCGCCACGTCAGCCGCCGTTGCCGCCGCCGCGAGAAGAGCCTCTGCGGCACGACTGGCGGTAAGGTCGCGCGTCACCTTTGCGAAGCCGAGCAGCGTCCCGTCCTCGTCCCAGAGCGCGGTGATGGTCACGCCGGCCCAGAAAGTTGATCCGTCGCTTCTGACACGCGGGCCTTCACCGCTGTATTCGCCCTCCTCGGCTGCGATCTCAAGGTTCTCTTCCGCGGTTCCATCCTCAGAGCCCCCCGCTGGGTAAAGCAAACGCACGTGCGCGCCTTCAGCCTGATCCTTCGTCCACCACTTGATGAGGCGGGCACCCTCGCCCCAGAAAGTGATCACGCCGTTTGGGTCCATGAGGAAGATGGCGTAGTCGCGCACGTTCTCGGCCAGCGCCCCGAAGGCGCGTGCCGCTACACTCGCACGGGCAAGCCCGGTCGAGGGGCTCCGCGTCAACGCTCCGGTTGCGGCGCGCTCTACCTCCAACTCCTCTCCACGGCGCCTGGCAGCGGCACGTTCTCTGTCCTCAGGCGCCTCGTCGGACTCAGAGGCACCATTCCCGGGAAGTCGATCTGTCGGCTGGTGCATTCAATAAGCTATGCGAAACTATATGATCGAATCAAGATTGGATCAGAGCACGGACACGACCGAAGAAATCGCCTCATCGTGCCTACCCGCCTCCACGGAGCACCGGAAAGATCCCCGCAGATGCAAGTTGCGAAAGAGGTTGTGGAGAACGAGAGATTTCGCCAACTCAGCGTCTCGGAAGACTTGATATCTGATACGCGGAGGCTACCAGCATCGTCCCACGATTCGAGCGATTCCCGTTAATGCTACTTCGGTCATGCGCACCTCGGGCTGACGCTCTACAGGATGTAAAGATGGCAACAAAAACATAGCAACGAGCTGTAGCTATGCGGTACCAA
>JBPCQO010000190.1:0-13716 GCA_050998035.1 Gemmatimonadaceae bacterium
TTTTGCCGAACCGATTCAGTTCATCGCAAAGTATGAAACCGGCACGCGCTTCGCTGCACAACTTCACAAGTTTTTAGAGGTAACGCTGAATTTAATCGATCCAGACGAAGGCGCATCTTCCTTTTCCAATAGTCATGGCAACAATATCAGCTTTCTAAGCTGGGAACTGATGCTGATTACGGCGGCGACTCTAATAAAGACGGAGCGCTTTCCCTTGCTTGCCGAGTTGTTAAACAGTAAGTACTTGCGACAAGCCCCGTATTCGAATGCGAAGCTGGTCTCATACACTGTTTTCGAAACAGCCCTGTCCGCAATCGATGACGCGTACAGGCAAACGCACAAGCTGACTTGGCGATCTATGTCCAGCCAGCTCGTAAAGGATCGTGTTCAGCCTCCGATGCACTTTGAGCAGTTGATTGAAGCAGACTTTGTTTTGATGCTTCGAAGCGTCATACGCGATGAAAAACCCTGGGAGTGGTATCCACGCACTATGGTCTACGCGCGCAATCACAGTCCGTTTACCGTGTTTGTGCGTGCACAGTCACGTTCATATTTCAACAGACTGCGTGTCGTGTTCGGTGTCGAGAATCAGACCGAGTTTATCGACGCAGTTGCACGGGCGACCGAGGAGGATTGTTTCGCTCGACTACATCGAGTGCTGCTCGACACCGGTAGCCTGGCAGATCTGATCGGAATCGCTGAAATCGCGACGCAACTGTAGCGGGCCGCGGCGCTGAGTCTGCGGCATCAGCAGAGATTACACGAGGTGCTTGCCACCTGCAACGACCTTGGCCGATGCGCAATAGCGCGATACTGAGAAGGTCGGATGGAACACGCGGAGTTCTTCATGCCAAACCGCCAAGGTTGAGCGGCGGACGACAGGCCGTGTTCGGTCCCGTGGCGGCGGCGTCGAGTGAAGTACGCGCTGCAGCTATCAAAGCACGAAGACTGACGCGGACCGCGAGCAGCATGTCAACGAGGAATCTCGCCTCCAGGCGCACGTAGTCGTCCTCCAAAGTAAAGGCCGCCCCAGCAACTCGGTCTTTCTTCAGCGCCTCCCATTTCTTGGCAAGTATGGCGCCCTTGCGTCCGTTCGCATGAACGAGGGCGTTCCGGACCCGGCTGAGGATGTGGAGGTCGTTCGTCGTCTTATCCCCTTCTGGAAGAAGGTCGATCGCGAATTCGTCGCGAAAATACTTCCGAGCAACACGGAGAAACGATCTGCTTGTTGGCAAAGCATCTAGCTTGCCATGTTGCTTTTGGAGCACATCAGCCGTTTCGGTGACGGCAGCTTCATAGGTAGCGTACAACACCAGGGCATAGGATGATCTGAACACCTGAGGCAGCATGGTGCTCACGACCTCGTGATGTAGCTGCGCTACGAACGCCGCACCCGATGCGTTCACGTCGCCATCCCAACTAGGCGACGGATCCTGCTCTACCAACGCCTCAAGATTGCGATCCATCAGATCGAGATACCGCTGCAAAGCGGCCAGCTCGAAGGCCGGCACGGTCAGGAAGTAGTCGGACGTGCGTGGTAGACGGATAGGCATTTGGTGGCTCAGAGAATTCGGCCCAACGACGCCCCCAGCTAACGCTGCGAGCAACTCGAACAAAGACGAGCGTTGCGAGCTTTTAAAGATCGCTTGTTTGCTTCAGCTCACGTTATACCGCAGCGCGCACAGTGGCATGGTTTGCCATCTGCGAGCCAACCCATCCAATCCACAAGTCCACTCCATCGTACTTGCCGGCGAGTTGTAAACCAGTCCTTGACGAATCGATACCGAGAGCGCGACGCCAAGTAGAGTAATCTTGAAGCGACGCATCATTGTCGCCGAACGCATGGACGAGAAACAGTGCGGTATTCAACTGGAAACGTTTCGCCTCCAAAAGGGCAGCTGCTGGCCGATGCATCAACTGATACCGACACTTCACAATATCGTCTTCTTCAACGCGCCACAGTTCACAGAGCTGTCTCAAGCGTGCGGGCTTACCGCTGTTGTTCTTGGCGCCCGACAGCCAATCGGCGACGGTGTCGGCGAAAGGTTCTCCGGCTTTGGCTTCGACAGCGACTGATACTACACCGATAGGCGCCGAGAGCAGCGCCCAGAGATCCGTTTGCGATGCGTGCCCTCTACCCTTAAGCGAGACCCGATGTTCGGGGAATGCCAGCAGCAGCGAAGCGCCGCTGAAGACACCCTGTGAATCGAGGAGATCAGCAATATCAGGCGGCAGTCCGCGTTTGCTGTCTCGCGCGGCCTCCCACGCAACGGCGGATTCGTAGGCCGATTTTGTCTGCTTCCACTGCTTTTGTGGATCGACTATGAGACGGCGCCAATCAGACGGGCCCATCGTAGGAATGAAGAGTCGACTCACTCAGATCTCCGTTGCGCTATAACGCCCGAGCTCACCTGCGGGCGAGCGGTTCCAGTGCTGTCCCTCCCACTGATCCATGTGTGCCCAGATCACGTGGCCATCCGCGCGATGGAACTGGGTGTAGACGTTGAGCACGGCCTGCACGTAGTAGTCGCCGGCCGGCAGATCCGCGAGGCTGATCGGGTAACCATCCGTGGACGAGTCGATCACTGCGTGAGCCCCCGGGGCGAGCGCCGAGAGATCCAACCCGTAGAACGGCTGCTTCCCACCGAAGGAGCCAGCCCCGAAGCGTGGCTCCGGCTCCGAGTCGCGGGCGACCACCACGATCATTCGCCCGGTAACCGGAGCTGTCCGCAAGCTGGCGGGGAACGATACCTCGATCCGCTGGGCCGACGCAGGTGATGCCCACACTGCAAGGAGGGCAAGGCAGAAGGACAACGCCGCTGTGCGCGACGGGCGCGTGGAGCCGGCCGAGGTCTGGAGGTGCATGGATTTCGCGCTGGAGTGGCGTGACTGCGGCGGGCCTTCCGCCGAATCACGGTTGCAGGCGACGCCGATCGCTCAGGTTTATTTTCCCGCTGCGCTGCCGCAAGATGTACGGGTGTGTTCTTGACATGCGGTGTACCAGATCGGAATATTAGCGATCACACCGGCCACGCGGTGCAACCAGTCGTGCCGGTCCCCATTCCGGAGTTTGAGCAGCGTGCACAGGTCCATCCCACAGCTAGCGCTCTTCGTAGCGGCGGTAGCCGCCACCGGGTCCCCGGCGTTCGCGCAAAGCCGCGGAGCGCCACGCGACACGGTACTCGTCGCCAAACGCGACTCCCTGGAAAAAGCGCTGGAAGCCGTCGCTGTCATCGATCGAAAGCTGATGATTCCGATGCGGGACGGGGCTCGGATGCAATTCGACGTGTACCGACCCAAGGGTGTGGATCGGGCGCCGGCGATATTCGTTCGTACGCCGTACAACATGAACTTCTGGGACGTGCGACTCGGTGCGCCGGCGGATATGAGTGCTCAGCTCGAGGCCGTGAAGCGCGGTTATGCGTACGTGGGGGCCCAGGAGCGCGGCCACTTCTTCTCCGAGGGGAAGTACGACATACTCGGAGCGCCGCTCACCGACGGCGTTGACGAGATCCAGTGGATATCATCACAGCCCTGGTCCAACGGAAAGGTAGGGACCGTTGGCTGCTCGTCGACCGCGGAGTGGCAGATGGCCGTCGCGGCGCAGGCGCCGAAGGGACTCGCTGCTATCAACCCGCAGAGCTTTGGCGCAGGTGTGGGGCGTGTGAAGCCGTACTACGAGCAGGGGAACTGGTATCGCGGCGGCGCGGTGCAGATGCTGTTCATCGACTGGCTAGAGGGCGAGCAGAACCAGGTGCGGCCCATGTTCCCGGCCAATACGTCGCAGGCCGATCTGGTGCGTGCCGCGCGGGAGTTCGATCTTGCGCAGCAGCTTCCACCGGTGGATTGGAAGACGGCGTTCTGGCACCTGCCGGAGCAGGACCTGGTCGAGGCCCACGGCGGCCCGCACGGGATCTTCGCCGACTCGATGCCCGGCATCGCGACCGGCGGGGCGATGATCAAGCGCACGCCGAACGATCCGGCATGGTACAAGGGCGGTCTGTACAACGACGACATGAAGATCAACGTGCCGGGGCTCTGGTTCATGACGTGGTATGACGTGTCCATCGGGCCGAACCTCGCGACATACAACCAGGTGCGTGCGACGGCGGACCCGGCGATCGCGAACGAGCAGTACGCCGTTATCGCGCCAACGCTTCACTGCGGCTACACGCGCGCAACGGCGAACACAGTAGTGGGCGAGCGCAGCATGGGTGACGCGCGGCTAGACTATGATGCATTGACGTACGGGTTCTTCGACACGTTCCTCAAGGGCGATCACACGACCTTGCTCGACACGCTGCCCAAGGTTCGCTACTTCACGATGGGTATCAACAAGTGGCAGACGGCGGCTACATGGCCGCCCAAGGGTGCCGCACCGATGACGTTCTATCTGTCGAGCCAGGGCAAGGCGAACACGCTGAACGGTGATGGCATGCTCAGCACGGCCGCTCCTGCAAAGGATAATCCGGACAGCTTCACGTACGATCCGATGCACCCGGTGATGTCCAACGGCGGGAATGTCTGCTGCCAGGCGAACGCACTTACCGGAGGCGCGCTTGACCAGCGTAAGGCTGAAGAGAACGACGGCATCCTCGTCTACACTACCGAGCCGCTGAAGCAAGGGATGGAAGTGAGCGGCCCGATTCAGTTCACCACATATGTGTCATCCGACCGCAAGGACACGGACATCACCGTGAAGGTGATCGACGTCTATCCGGATGGTACGGCGTACAACCTGGACGAGACGATTCAGCGCCTACGCTACCGCAATGGATACGACAAGCCAATCGAGTGGATGCAGCCGGGCAAGGTCTACAAGGTGGCGCTGCAGCCAATGGAGACGAGCAACTACTTCGGGACCGGTCACCGGATCCGGATCGAGGTGTCGAGCAGCAACTTCCCGCGATTTGATCGTAACCTGAACACGGGCGGCAACAACTACGACGAGAAAGAAGGGGTGGTGGCGCACAACGGCATCCACCACTCCGCTCAGTATCCGTCGTCTCTGACCCTGTCCGTTATGAAACACTGACGTGAAGCACTTGCTGGCGCCTGCGACGGGAATCGCTTCGCCGCGGGCATGAACACCAACGCAGAAACCCTGCCGGACGGAGAATTTATCGGATGAGGTTAGTCAACAGGTTGTGGGTCGCGGCTGCACTGGTCGTCGCGGTTCCGTCGCTCGGGTGGTCGCAGCAGACCCAACCGACCCGCCGAGTGGCCGGTCAGGTGAACGTGGAAGGATCGACGGAGCCGGTGCCCGAAGCGACGGTACAGGTGGTCGGGACCACACTTGGGACGATCGCCGATCCGAACGGCCGCTTCGAGTTGAGCGTACCGACGGGCGCACGCCAGCTACGCGTTCGCCGGATCGGCTACGCGGCCAAGATCGTCCCGGTCGGGGCGAATGATGCTACGGTTTCAGTCTCGCTCGCTCGCGACGTCCTGCACCTGGACGCGCAGGTCGTTACCGGCCAGGCGACAACGGTGTCGCGGTCCAACGCCGCAAACTCTGTCGCGGTCGTGAGTACCGAACAGCTAAATCGCGCACCGCACCAGACGGTGGAGGGTGCACTTCAGGGCAAGGTGCCCGGCGCGGTGATCACCTCCAACTCCGGCGCACCAGGCGGTGGCATCCAGCTGCAGCTGCGCGGCAGCAACACGATCAACGGCAACTACCAGCCGCTGTACGTGGTGGACGGCACCATTGTCAACAATGGCGCCTTCTCCAATGGGCTGAACGCGATCTCGAGTGCCGGCGGCACGTCGGCTCAGCAGGGCACCAGCATCGCCACTAACGAAGACCAACAGGTCAACCGCATCGCGGACCTGAATCCGGAAGACATCGAGACCATCGAGATTCTGAAGGGACCCTCGGCGGGTGCCATCTACGGGTCGCGCGGCGCCAACGGAGTTGTGATCATCACCACCAAGCGCGGCAAGGCGGGCCAGCCGTCCCTCGACGCGATCCAGCGCTTCGGGACCACGCAACTGACGCGAGATCTCAATCTCCGGTGCTTCACACAGGATCAGGCGACTGCGTACATCGACGCACACAACCCGATCTCGGGGATCAGCACGCAGGAGTATTTCAAGCGCTACCCGTACGCTGGCTGCTCGAATCCCATGCAGCAGCTGTATGGAAACAACGGGCTGTCGTACGAGACCTCGGCCTCGCTGCGTGGCGGAAGCAATGACGGAAAGACCACGTATTTCGCATCGGGAATGGTCAAGCACGACGCTGCAATCACCTCGACGGATGGCTATGACAAGCAGTCCCTCCGCCTGAATCTCGGCAGAGAGTGGAGCTCGCGACTGAATCTGCGCGGCAACAGTGAGATCATTCACACGCTCACCAAGCGTGGAATCGCGGGCAACGACAACAGCGCGCTGAGCCCGACCAACGTCATATCCACCACCCCTACGTTCTTCGACTTCTCACGCCGACTCGACAACGGCCAGTACGCGCCCGATCCGTTCGTCGCGAGTAACGCGAACATCCTGCAGGATCAACAAGCCATCCAGACGCCGGAGAACGTGTATCGCATGCTGGGCAGCGCGCAGGCCGACTACGCGCTTCTCTCCACGGACCGGCAGAAACTCAACCTGACCCTGCTGGGCGCCGTCGATCACTTTAACGACGCGTCCACCGTCTACTCTCCGCCGTTCACGTACTTCGAACAGTCGGGCATAAACAGCCCGTTCGCCGGAAATGTCGTGGGCGGCAATGCTGATGTGACCAACGCGAATCTCAACCTGTCGCTCGCCCACGTCCTGACCACCCAGCCGTTCACGGCGACGACGTCGGCCGGCTTGCGGCAGGAGAGATCACAGAGCAATCAGGTGACCAACCAGGGCCAGGGACTCTTCCCGGGTGTCACCAACTACGCGACCGCTGTCAGGACCTTTCTGGCGCAGGGGCAGAGCCTTACGAAGAACTTCTCCTACTACGCCCAGGAGGAGTTTCTCACGCTGAACGAGCGGCTGCTCCTCACCGCCGCCGTGAACACGGAACGGTCCAGCACGAATGGTGACCCCAGGGCATTCTACGCCTACCCGAAATTCTCGGGTTCCTTCAAGCTGCCGTGGCTTCCACCGAAGACCGACCTCTTCAAGCTGCGGCTGGCTTACGGAAAGGCCGGAAACCAGGTGCCGGTGGATTACAAGTACACCTATCTCACGTCTCTGCCCGAGGCCGGTGTTAACGGGCTGCTGCAGGACACGCGGGTGGGCCTGTCGAACGTCAAGCCGGAGCAGACGGCTGAACTTGAGGGTGGTTTCGACGCGACCTTCTTCGGCGGTCGCGCGGGCCTGGAGTTCACTCAGTACCGCAAGAAGACTACGGGTCTCGTCCTCACAGCCGGCCTCGGCCCGTCCACTGGCTACGCGACCAAGGTCATCAACGGCGGCTCGCTGCAGAATACGGGAACGGAGATCGGTCTCAACCTGAACCCCATCCAGACAGGCGCCTTCAGCTGGACCTCCAACACCACGTTCACGCGCAATCGCAACAGGGTGCTGAGCTTAACGGTGCCGGCGTTCACGCCACCGGGTGGGTTCAGTGAGCGGTTCGGTACCTACAAGATCCAAACGGGTTACTCCGCCACGCAGATCGTGGCGTTCAAGGGCTTCGACTCGACGTTCGTCAACGGTAAGCTCGCGAGCGTCAAACGGCATGAGGCTCACATTGGAGATCAGGCCCCCGATTTCCAGATGGGCTTCACCAACGACTTCACGCTGGGGCGGTTCCGTTTGTCCTCGCTAGTCGACTGGCGCAAGGGCGGCTATGTGGTCAACCTCACCGACCTGTACTTCGACGGAAACGTCGCCGGCGGCAACCTCGCCGACACCGCGCTGGTGGCCAGCCGCAACGCCGCGTTCACGGCGGGGCAGCCGGTCTACGTTCAGCACGCCAGCTTCGCCAAGCTGCGCGAGCTGGCGCTCTCATATGACGTCGGCCCGTCGGTGGCCCGGCACCTCTTTGGTGGCAACGCTCAGGATCTCCGGCTTGAGCTCAGCGGCCGCAACCTGTACACGTGGACGCACTACAACGGCTTCGACCCGGAAGTCTCGAACTTCGGCAACGCCGCGATCGGTCGCTCGCAGGACGTGGCGCCGTACCCTCCGAGCCGGCAGATCTTCCTCTCGCTCAATGCAACGTTCTAACCCCGGGATGACAAACCTCATGAACAAATACGCTGTCGCGACACTCGCCGGGATCGTTCTGGCGGCGAGTGCGTGCAAGGACAACCCGGCGGCGCCGAGTGTCGACCGTGTGGTGGCTGGCTCGCAGCAGACGCTGCAGTCACTCGTCACTGGAGTCGTCGCGGAGGATCGCCTCGCCGTGGGCAGTGCGTACTTCCGGCTCGGCGGTGTCATGGCTCGCGACGCGATTGTGCCGTCCGCCAACGAGCCGCGTAACGTGACGGAGTTCTACGAGACACAGCCGGATCCGAGCGGCTTCGGGGCCGGATTGTGGAACGGATTCTATACCACGATCCGCGCCGCTCACAACCTGCTCAACGATCCGGCGATCACCTCTCTCAGCGCCGGTAATGCCGCCGCGGCTCGCGGATTCCTGAGAACGCTAATTGCCCTCGAATACATCAGGTTGATCGAGTATCGCGACCAGAACGGGATCGTGATTCAGGGCGATGATCCCACGGTGCTCGATCCAATTCGGACCAAACAATCGGCTCTCGCATCCACGTCGGCGCTGCTGGACTCGGCATTGACAGACCTGAATTCCGCGGCGGCTGCGGGGGCGAAGACCGTTCCGTTCGTTGTCCCGCCCGGCTATCAGCTGCACGGCGACTACAGCCAAGTCTCGAATCTGATGCTGTTGAATCGCGGATTGGAAGGAAAGGCTGAGGTCTTCCGCGCGCTGGATGCGGTGTCGCCGCAGCCGGATCGCCCGACCGTGGCCATCGCTGCCTTCAACCGAGCGCTATCCGACGCACCGTCCCCCGTGACGAAGGAATACCTCAACCGCGGGCCTTGGTATCAGTACAACCCAGGCGCACCGGAGAGCTTCTCCAACCCGCTGGGGAGCATCACGTTTCTCGTTACCGACAACTTCGTGAACTCCATCATGCCGGGCGATGCGCGGAGGGCCAACATCATTCCGGCGCCCAAGCAGACGGTGAAGGATTCCTCCTACGTTGGCTCCAACCGTATCGCGATCACGGATCCCACCAATCCGGCCAACCAGACAGCGCCGCTGCCAATCATTCGCAATGGCGAGTTCTACCTGCTGCGCGCACAGGCCGAGATCAGCGTGGGCGACCTACCGGGCGCCACCAGGGATATAAACGTGGTACACACTGTGGAGGGCGGCCTGCCGGCGTACGGCACGTTCGCAAGTGCATCGGCGGCGATCACCGCGGTCCTTTACGAGTTCCGTTACTCCTTCGCCTACATGGGTCCGCAGCACCTCGATGCACTCCGAGAGTACAAGATGTTGAACCTCGCGTACGTGTCCCAGCCCGGTATTCCAACTCCCAAGGGCGGCGGCGATGCGCTGGTGCAGCAACTACCGATTCCTCAGACTGAAGCGAACGCGCGCGGTGGGAACGTCACCCCGGTCCCATGACGATCGCCGTTGACCACGCAAGAACAACAGGAGGCTTGATGCGGAAATCGTTTCTCGTTCTGACAGCACTTGGGCTCGCGACCGCCGCGCGGGCCCAGGATCCCGGCAGCTCGGTCCGGCCCTTCGACCAGAAGCACGGCGGGAGTTCCAACGTGCACGTGATCGCTCACGTCGTCACGCACCCCGGTTT
This sequence comes from Gemmatimonadaceae bacterium, assembly GCA_050998035.1. Taxonomy (GTDB): domain Bacteria; phylum Gemmatimonadota; class Gemmatimonadetes; order Gemmatimonadales; family Gemmatimonadaceae; genus Fen-1247. The sequence continues at coordinate 9,786 of JBPCQO010000190.1, forward strand.
GTGGAAGGCGTCCGACATCGAGATGGAGCAGGACCCCGGCCGGCCGTACGTGTACGTATCCGGCTTCACCAACTTCGACGCGCAGGCCTACGATGTGCGCGACCCGGCACACCCCAAGAAGGTCTTCGACTGGACCATCGAGAACCCGGAGCTGCACCGTGGCATCGGCGCGATGGACGGGAAGTATTTCAAGATCGGGAACCGCTATTACTTCGCGCAGTCATACCAGTTCATGCAGGGAAGTCCGGACGCGGACCTCGGCGCCGTCATCTTCGATGTCACCGGACTGCCGGACTCGTCAAAGGTGAAGGTGGTCGCCCGGATCAGGTACCCGCAGGCACCCGGTGGCTTCCACAACACGTATGCCTACAAGCACTCGGACGGCCGGGTGCTGTACTTCGCTACCGTCAACCAGCCCAAGGCACTGGTCTACGATCTGGGCAAGGTGGTGAGCGGCGCTGACTCGAGCAGTTGGCTCATTGGCAACGTCCCCAACCCGACGCCGTTCAGGCAGACCGGCGCCGGCGGCTACCACGATTTCTACGTGGGCTACGATGCGGCCACGCACCAGGACAAGTTCTACGGCGCCGGACTGGGTGGTTACTCCACATGGGATGTCACCACTCCGGCGTCGCCCAAGGAGCTGTTCACGATCACCGGCCTCGGGCTCGACATCGCGCACACCTTCACGCCGTCGCCCGACGGCAAGTACGCAGTCACCGAGACCGAGTACGAGTACACACCGCTCCGGATCTGGGACCTCACGCTGGGTCAGAATGGGACGAGAAAGAACCTGGACATCCCGATCAGCGGCTGGGCCGGTGACTGGCGCGACCTGGCGCACAATCACGAGGTGCGCTGGCCGTACGTGTTCGTCTCGGCCTACGAGGACGGCCTGCAGGTGTTCGACCTCAAGGACCCGACCAACCCGAAGACCGACGGCTACTACTTCACCTGCGCCTGTCAGCACATGCACGGGTTCGGCGGCACGCCGGACAACGGCTGGGAGAGCGTCACCAGCGTGGAGCAGGGCGCGTTCGGTGTGGACGTGCGCAACTCGGATGGCCTGATCGCGCTATCGGACATGAGAAGTGGACTGTGGCTGTTCAAGATGGACGGCTTTACCGGCTGGAACGGGCACGACTACGGGATGCCCAACATCTCCAGCGTTCAGGACTACGACCACGGGCCGGCAGTGCAGGCCGCCGCGCGCTCCACTCCGCACGGTAGCGTCGCCACCGTCGGCAAGGGGAACGAGAAGCGGTGAACGCCGCCGGCGCCGCGCTGCGGTGCGCCCGCGCTGTCTGGGAGAGGTGGCCGCGGCAACGGCTCTCCCAGATAGCGCTCTCATCATTGGTCCTACTCGCGCCCATGCGACCGGCTGGACCTCCTGGGCCACCCGGCCCGTTCGACATCCCGCTCTTCGCCGCGCCCAGAACACCAGCGGCCGCGGGCCACGCACGGCTGGTGTACTCCCCGTCGCCGTTTGGCGTATCGCTCACCGTGGATGGGCGTGCCAGCTACGACGTACAGATCACCGTGGCGAATCTCCCCGCGCCAGGCAGCCTCGGCCCGTTCTCGACCTTCGTCGCATGGGCAGTTACTCCTGACCTGAGCGACTGGCACAGGCTTGGACCCGTGACCAACGGGACCACCACCGTGGGACCCACGGATCTCAACAAGTTCCTGCTCGTCATTACGGCCGAGGCCGGTCCGGAGCCAGCATCGCACGCCGGCCCCACTGTGCTGCACGGAACCTCGCCAAGTGGGTGGCTGCAGACATTTCTCAGCCATCCCCTCTTCCGCGGCGTCAACGGATGACGGGTTCCGGGAAAGCAGCAGCGGCGGTGCTCGCAGCGCTACTTGCGACGCTGTGTATCTCACCGGCCGCAATGTTTGCCCAGCAGACGCCGGCCAGTCCGGCCGACTCTTCCGCGCATCCGGCTGCTACACCCGGTTCCATGACGATGCCGAACACGCAGGGGGCCGCGATGCAGAACATGCAGAACATGCACGATAGCGCGATGGGGATGCCGATCCCGATGCCGGCCGGAATGCCGATGATGCCGGGCCTCGTGGGACTGGTGCCGGATGTGGGGTCGTTTCTACCTGGTCGCGGCGTGGACCCGATGAAGCTGCCGTCGGTGAAGCCGAGTGAGATCGCGCACCTGAAGAACGGCGACACTCTCGACCTCACCGCTACCCTGGTACGCCGCACGATCAAGGGGCACCCGTTCGCGATGTACGGCTTCAACGGTCAGGTGCCGGGGCCGCTCATCCGGGTGCCACAGAACGCCACCATTGTCGTCCGCTTTCACAACCGGATCGACATTCCGAGCCTGGTCCACTGGCACGGTGTGCGGTTGGACAATCGCTTCGACGGCGTTCCCGGTGTAACGCAGGATCCCGTCATGCCCGGCGACAGCTTCGTGTACAGGGTGCATTTCCCGGACGCCGGGATCTACTGGTACCACCCGCACGTGCGCGAGGACATCGAGCAGTCCATGGGCCTGTTCGGCAACATGCTGGTGGACTCTCCGGACAGGAACTACTACTCCCCGGTGAATCGCGAGCAGGTGCTGATGCTCAACGACCTGCTGGTGAACGCCGACACCCTGATTCCGTTTGGAGAGAAAGGCCCGGACTTCGCGCTCATGGGCCGCCTGGGGAACGTCCTGCTCGTGAACGGGGAGCCGAACTATTCGCTCCAGGCCAGCAGGGGCGAGGTGGTGAGATTCTTTCTCACCAACGCGTCCAACTCACGGTCGTACAACCTGTCGTTCGGCGGCGCGCCGATCAAGGTCGTAGCGTCCGACGTGAGCCGCTTTGAGCGCGAGGAGCGCGTGTCGAGCGTGGTGATTGCGCCGGCCGAGAGGTATGTCGTGGACGTGCGCTTCGACCGACCCGGCAAGTACGCTCTGGTGAACGCCGTGCAGGCGATCAACCACTACAGGGGTGAGTTCGAGCCGGAGGTGGACACCCTCGGTGCGGTTACAGTGGGCTCCACCCCCGCCGCGCCAGATTACAGTCGACAGTTCGCGACGCTACGTGCGAATGCCGCCGTGTCGCGCGAAATCGACCGTTATCGCAAGTATTTCGACAGGCCGCCGGACAAGCGGATCACGCTCACGGTGCAGACCACCGGGCTGCCGCTCGCGACAGTGCAGTTCATGAGCGTCGACACGGCGTACTTCGCCCCGGTGGAGTGGGTGGACGGCATGCCCGCCATGAACTGGCTCGCCAGCAGCAAGCAGGTGCGCTGGATCCTGCGCGACGATTCAACCGGAAAGGAGAACGGCGACATCGACTGGCATGTACCGCAGGGGTCGGTGATCAAGCTACGCCTCTTCAACGATCCCAGGTCGTTCCATCCGATGCAGCATCCCATCCACCTGCACGGCCAGCGCATGCTCGTGGTGTCTCGCGATGGCGTCGCCACCAGGAATCTCGTATGGAAGGACACGGCGCTGATTCCGGTCGGTTCGACCGTTGACCTGCTCATCGATGCATCGAATCCTGGCACGTGGATGCTGCACTGTCACATAGCCGAGCACCTCGGATCGGGGATGATGACGCTGCTGCACGTCGATCCGCTAGCGGCGGACGCGCACGAGAAGGAAAGCTGGACGTCGCAATAGTTGCGTATTATCGTCGCATTATACCACCACGCGCGTACAGCACACCGGCCACCCGCTGAGGCGTTGCGTCCCGCTGCGTCAGGTTAGCTTGGCCAACACTCAGGAGACATAGTGACGCGATCCCCGTTGTTCTTGTTTGTCATATTGTCCGCGAGCGCTGTAACTGCGCTCGTGCTCCCCGCAACACTTTCCGCACAGGGAACCATTCGCGGAAACGTTACAGCGACTGACGGGCGCCCTGCGGCAGGCGCAGCCGTCCACATAATCGGGACCACACTCGGCGCCTCCGTCGA
>JBPCQO010000270.1:0-10010 GCA_050998035.1 Gemmatimonadaceae bacterium
AGGTGACGAGCCCGGGCTTCACCTTCTCCGGCAACGTGCTCGACTCGCTTCCGTCTGACGTTCAGGCGTTCGCGAGTGCCGACGTGGCCAAGCTCCAGAGCCAGGCGCGCGCACTGGTACAGGCGCGCGCGATCGAGCGCGTGCGCGCTGTGGCGTTGAACGGAAGATCGGTTTCCGGCTTCGTCCATGTGGATCGCGTCGAAGGGATTGCGCTCGGCGCAGGGATCACCGCCCATCCAACTCCACGCGTGTCGCTGGGCGGCGGAGCGAGCTATGGTTTTTCCGATAAGGACCTAAAGCCCCACGTTTCGCTTGGTTACACCAGCGCGGGTGGGCTGAGTTTATCGCTGTCCGCTTACCGTGTGCTGCACGACGCATCTATCGTCCCGGAACGGTCTGGGTTGATCAACAGCTTCGCGGCGCAGGAGTTCGGGAGCGACTACACCGATCTGTACACGGCGCGCGGCGGCATGCTGACGTTGTCGTTGCCACCCGGTGGTACTGTGCGGCCGTCATTTGAGGTCGCGTTGGAAGATCAGGGGATGGCGCAGGTCCACGCCCGCCCCGCCACGGGCCACTACGAGCCTGCCGCAGCGGCAACCGCTGTCCGCGAGGGTCGCGCCACGCTTCGGCTGGACATGCCGCAGCTGATGCTGCCTGGAAGCCTCGATGCCAGTGCGAATGTCGCGTTGTCGGCCATTCACGATCGTTTGAAGTCTGTGGGTGATCTCCCCGAGACTTACGGAATGGGTGTTGTAACAGCCAATGCCACGCGGCCGTTCGGTGCCAGCACGTTGGCGCTATCGTTCCTTGGCGCCGGTGTCACGAACGCGCGCGTGATCCCGGAGCAGACTCTGATTTCCATCGGTGGCCCCATCACCGCGCCCGGTTACGACTTCCACGAGTTCAGCGGTCGCCGTGCGATCGCAACGCGCGCCGAGTGGCGGTTCAAGGTTCCCTTCGTTCCCGTCCCACTAGGCGGCTGGGGCCGCGCGCCCGCTTCACTGACCCTGGCGCCGTACGCTCACACCGCGTGGATCGATGGTGCAGGGTGGCGCCCAAGCGTCGGCGTGGGCGCGCTCACCGTTTTCGACCTGCTGCGGTTTGATGTGGCTCGCGGTCTCCGCGACGGGCGCTGGAGCTTCTACGTTGACGTGAGTCGGGACTTCTGGAGAGTTCTGTAGCGCTCCGCGATTGGGGAGCACTGACGGCATGAGCGATACCGGAGTCACCGACTTCTACGCCCGGCGTGTGCAGGAGTTGCGTGTCGCGCACCGGGCGGCCGCTGCACGTCTGATGCGCGTTAGCAACCTGCGGCTTGCCGCGTTCGCGGTGGCCGCTGGGTTGGCCGTGTGGGCTGCGCACTGGGCTACCGACATGCGCGCATTTGGGTTGTGCGCGGCCACGCTCGCTTTTGTCGCCTTCGTTGGGCTGGTGCTGTATAGCTCGAAGTTACGTACGAGAGCGCGGCTGCTCGATGACCTCGTGACACTGAACGACCAGGCGTTGCAGCGACTGCACCGGAACTGGCCCGCGATTAAACAGAGTGCGTGGGAGCCAGCTCCGCCGATGCATCCGTACGCCAACGATCTGGACGTGTTCGGCCCGGCCTCGCTGGTGCAGTTGCTCCCGCCAGTCAGCGCCGCGCCGGGGCGCAGGGTGCTCCGGTCCTGGATGCTCGCTCCCGCTCCGACCGCCGAAGTATTGTTACGGCAGCAGTCGGTTGCGGAGCTCACGCCACGCGTAGAGCTTCGCGAAAAGCTGGCCGTTTTCGGCAGCCGAATAACGGTCACGCCAGACCGGCTGAGTGCGCTGACACAGTGGGCAGAACATGGTGAGACGTGGGTCGTCCAACGACCGCTGCTCGTGGCCACGACCGTGGCTGTCCCCTTGTGCATTGTCCTCCTGATACTTGCGCAGGTGATCGGCGTCGTGTCGTATCCGTACTGGCTGATACCGATGGCCGTGGGTGCCGTGCTGACCCTTGGCTTCAGCAGATCACTCGGCGGCACATTGAGCCAGGTTGCCGGACGGGCGAGCGCGCTCGGCGCGTACGTGGAGGTCACGCACTCAATTGCCGATGAGCTGTTCCGCGCGGACACGCTGATCCAGATACAGAACACGCTCACCCGCGGCGACGTTGCCGCGTCGCGCGGGATGCGCCTGCTCCAGCGATGGGCAGATTGCGCCGAGTTGAGGGCGTCTCCGCTGATGCACTTCGTGGTGCAGTCGGTAACGCTGTGGGACTTTCACGTAGTTCATCTACTGGAGCGGTGGAAGCAACAGTTCGGTGCCCGGGTGCACGAATGGATGTCGGCACTTGGCACTGCTGAGAGTATCGCAGCGTTGGCCACGCTCGCGCATGACAACCCAGGTTGGGTGTTCCCCGACATCGCGGAGACGGGCCCGGCGCTAATCGGTGCGACAGCACTCGGTCACCCGCTGCTCCCGGATGCTACGCGCGTTCCGAATGACGTGACTGTTGGTCCGCCGGGTACACTGCTCGTGGTCACCGGCTCCAACATGGCTGGCAAGAGCACGCTGCTCAGGACCATTGGCCTCAACATGGTACTGGCGCAGGCAGGTTCTGTTGTCTGTGCTTCCGCGATGAGATGCACGCCGGTGTCTCTGCATACCAGCATGCGAGTGCAGGACTCGTTGGAGCGCGGCGTGTCTTACTTCATGGCTGAGCTGGAGCGGCTCAAGCTCATCGTCGACGCGGCTGACCTGTCGCAGCTCGTGCCAGGCCGCACCGTGTTGTATCTGCTGGATGAGATACTCCACGGCACCAACTCCGCCGAGCGTGGGATCGCCGCGCGGCACGTGCTGGCGCATCTGGTGGCAGCGGGCGCGATCGGCGCGGTGAGCACGCACGATCTCGATCTGGCGGACTCCGAAGTGCTTGCGGCTGCAGCCCGGCACGTTCACCTGCAGGAGACTTTTGCGCGCACAGCTGCGGGATCTGTGATGTCGTTCGATTATCTCTTGCGTCCGGGTAAGGCGACATCGAGCAATGCGCTGCGGCTGCTGGAGCTGGTCGGCCTTACCGCCGTGGACATCGTGTCCTAGAGCAACCATGACTCACGGCGGCAAATGTCGACTGAATCCATGACGGGCTCGCTACCACGTCCCGCGCTCACCCACTGTGTTGATTACGCGAGCGAGTCTGAGGGCGGCGTTCTCCCAGTTAGTCTGGACAGCACGCTGCATTCGTTCAGGATCGCCGGCCTCCAGCGCCTTAATGATTGCGTCATGCTCGGCGGCAGAAGTACCCACCTCACTCACCAGCGTGCTGGTATAGATGCGCCCATATCGCTCAGCCTGCGGCTTCACCGCGTTATGCAGCGCGAGAAGACGGGGACCAGCACCCAGGTGAACGTAGCTGTGATGGAAAGCGTCGTCGAAGTCGTGCAGAAGGTCGGAATCGGGTAGGCGCGCCTCGGCGGTTTTCCGGAACTGCGCATTAACGTGGCGCATCTGCTGCACGACCTTCATGCGTAACTCCCTGGGCTTCGTGGCAGCTTCGCGGCCTGCGAGGCCCTCTATCTGCGCCACGATCAGGTAGATCTCTCTCGCGTCATCGTTGGTAAGCGGCGCGACGGTTGCGCGGGCCAGAAGCGTGCTCCCGGTGCCAATGATGTATCCCTCCTGCCGAAGTCGCTCGAGTGCCGCCCGAACGGGAGTGCGGCTCACTCCCAGACGAACCGCTATCTCGCTCTCCACCAGACGAGTCCCCGGCGCCAGCCGCCCGCGCACGATGCGGTCGCGAAGTTTCTCATAGACGGCGGTCGGCCCCTCACCCCGAAGAATGGGGGCGTTGTCGGACGCGCTCGCCGTTGGTTCGGCGGAGATCTTTTTTATCCCGCTACGCGATGCCATTATGAGACTCGGAGCGGATTAAGCGTGCGTGGATGCTCATGCACTCTAAGCAAGGTTGATTGTCTTCTCTGCGAGGGTCGCGCCGGAAAGCTCCGGGCAACGTAGTATACAATTGAGCGTGCAGGTTTGCGCTCTTATTCGATACCCGCTGACGCACCCGCATCAGCGGATCGCGGCACCGATCCAGCCGGGTCCGCGCACCACGCGGCCGGGCTTCGCACCGGTGTGCGTGCCGTCGTGTACTACTTCCACGCCGTTCACGAATACATTACGCACTCCGATCGCCAATTGGTTTGGCCGGTCATAGGTGCCGTGCTCAGCGATGGTCGCGGGATCGAATACTACCACGTCGGCGTACATCCCCTCCCGCAGCCATCCGCGATCCTTGATGGAGAGCCGCTCGGCAACAGCTGCGCTCATCTTCCGCACCGCGTCTTCCAGCGTCAGCACGTGCTCGTCACGCACGTACTTGCCAAGAATGCGCGGGTACGTGCCGTACGAACGCGGGTGCACCAGTGACCTGGTGCTATCGGGATCGTGGCCAGCAGCGTCGGTGCCGAACTTTATCCAAGGCTGCGCCATCTGTAGCTTCACGTTCTCCTCGCTCGCGATGAAGAAGATCGTCTCCACCCGGTTATGCTCGGCGAGGATCATGTCCATCGCTGTCTCGACCCAATCCTTTCCATGAGCAGTGGCGATGTCGGACAGGCGCTTGCCGGCAAAAGCCTTGTACTCCGGCGTGCGTAGCGCGGTTATCAGCACGCCCTGCGGCGTAGCTTGATCGCAGAGGTTCTCCCAGTCGAATGTCTTGTGCAGCACCTCCGCCTTGATCTTCGCGCGCATTGCGGGATCAGCGAGATTGGTGAAGAGCTTGCCGTCGGCCGCGGACCAGGGCGGCAAGCATGCAGTGAGACCGGTGCCGCCAGCCGTGTACGGATACATGTCGGCCTGCACGTCGAGTCCGGCCGCGCGCGCAGAATCTATCTTCGCTATCGCGAGCGGTCCCTTGTGCCAGTTGCTCTTACCAGCCGCCTTGAGGTGATAGATCTCCACCGGCACGCGCCCCTCGCGCCCAATACGCATCGCCTCGTCTATCGCCTCCAGGTACGTGTCGGCTTCGGAGCGCATGTGGGTGATGTACACACCGCCGTACGGTGACATCGCCTTCGCCTCTTCGATCAGTTCCTCGGTGGATGCGTAGTTGTTCGGTGGATAGATGAGCGCGCTCGCCAGCCCGAATGCGCCGTCCAGCATGGCTCTGCGCACGGCCGCGCGCATGGAATCGAGTGGTGCGCCCGATGCGGCACCTTGCCGCATTCCCATACCGTACTCGCGAACGGTGCCAGCGCCGACGAACGACCCAACGTTAGGCGAAATACCGTGCTTCGCCATGGCGCGCAGCCACAAGTCGAAGCCGTGGTCGCCCCGAAATCCACTGAGGGTCGCCGCCCTCGCAGAGTCCCGGGAATCTTCGTCGGCGAGTGTGAGAGCGTTCACCGGCGCCGGAGTGGATCCCTCGCCCAGGATCTCCGTCGTCACCCCCTGTACCACTTTGCCAACGTCGCGCCCGTCGCCCGAGAGAAATGCGCCGCCGGACTGGCCCTGAATGTCTATGAAACCAGGCGCGACGACCATCGCCGAAGCGTCGATATGCTCGCGGGCGGTCGCGTTGGCGAGCATGCCGCGCGGCGTGAGACGCGCGATGCGGTCGCCGCGCAGCGCCACGTCACCGTAGAACCAAGCGTTGCCAGTCCCGTCCACCACCCGACCGCCAGTGATCACCACGTCGTATCGCCTCGCGTCCGGCATGGGTGCCGTTCGCGGAGTGCCAGCCGCCGGGTAACACGCGGCGGCAATGGTCCCGGCCAGAAGCACGACCGGCGAAGTTTGCCGGCTCCTAATAGCACGAAGGAGCGAACCGCGAGAACTCATATTATGGTCCCGGTGCGTGTGATTCAGGCAGGGTCTTGCGCCGCAGGCGGTCGAAATGCATCATTTCCCATGTAAGTGTATACAATGCTGTCGACGGATTAGAGATACTGCTTTGAGTGCATTATGGGAAGAGTCATGTCTGGGCTCACCCTTAGATGTCTTCCAGCTTGCACTCGTACACACGGTTCGCCACGCCGATCACCCTGTACAGCAGTTGGCGGCAGAATCCAATCATCAACGGGACCTTCGACCAGATCGCTCCACAGCGGCACAACGACGACCAGAGGGAGACTGAAGTGATTCGCACGACGACCAGCGCCACCACAACCAACGCCCGCCGCTACTGCCTCATTTTCACGGCGTTGGCATCTGCGGCTACTGCTCCGCCGCTCGCGCCCGCGTTAGCAGCTCAAGCAGCCGCTCAGTCCGGGGGAACGCTCCAGGAGCGGATCCAGCGTATAGTGGACAGGCCAGAGTTCCGGCACGCAATCTTCGGTATCGAGGTGTACTCGCTGGACACGGGTAAGCCAGTGTACACGATGAATGCCGACAAGCTCTTCGTTCCAGGTTCTACCACCAAGCTGCTCACAGAGGGAACGGCGCTGGAGTTACTCGGCGCCGACTACCGGTTTCACACCCGCGTGTATCACACCGGTACTCTTGGCAAGGACGGTACGCTGGACGGTGATGTGGTCCTCGTCGCGAGCGGGGATCCGAATATTTCCGCGCGGGTTCGTCCCGACGGCACGCTCTCGTTCGAGAACGAGGACCATGCATATGATGGCAGTCCGGACACGCGCGCGGTTCCCGGCGATCCGCTCCTCGTCATTCACGACATCGCGCGGCAGGTTGCAGCGCATGGTGTGAAGCGCGTTAACGGACGCGTGCTGTTGGACGCCACGCTGTTCCGCGGTGGTGACCGCGAGTTAGGGACGGGTGTGGTCATCTCTCCGATCATCGTCAACGACAATCTCATAGACATGACCGTTGGGCCGGGCGCGGCAGAGGGCGCATCGGCGTCTCTTGCACTCTCGCCAACGACGTCTTACGCGCGATTCGTCAACAAGATCACCACTTCCGCTGCGGGAGCTCATCCCGAGGTCCAGATCTCATCCGATGAGGCGGCGCCGGATGGCATGCACACGGTGACGTTGACCGGTAGCTTCCCGACCAGAACGAACGCCATTCTGTATGCGTACTCGGTGCCTGATCCCGCGCGGTTCGCTGAAGTCACGCTGACAGAGGCGCTACGAACGCAAGGAATTGCCGTGCGAGACTCCGCGAGCAAGACCGTGCCGGATTTCAAGACGTTGGCCGCGTCGTACGTTCCAGATCGCGTGTTAGCGGAGCACGTATCGCCGCCGTTCAGGGAAGAGGTGAAGGTGACGCTCAAGGTGAGCCAAAATCTTCACGCGAGCATGACGCCGCGCATGTTGCACGCGGTGCTTGCACGGGGCGATACCAGCAAGACGGGCTTCGATCTGGAGCACGATTTCCTCGTGCGCGCCGGTCTCGACCTCAGCGGCGCGCAGCAGGCCGACGGAGCGGGCGGCGATGCTCACTTCACGCCGGAGTTCATGGTGAATTATCTGGCCTACATGAGTCACCAGAAGGACTCGGCGTACTTCTACAACGCGCTCCCGATTCTCGGGCGCGATGGAACGCTGTGGAACATCGAGCAGTCGTCGCCAGCCGCGGGGCACGTGCATGCCAAGACTGGTACGTTCGTCGTGCCTGATCCGCTCAACCGCAGGATGTTCGTGACGGGGAAGGGAATAGCGGGCTACATCACGACGGCGAGAGGGCAGCACCTCGCCTTCGCCGCATACGTCAACAACGTGTCGGTGTCGCTGGACCCCAACGCCGTCACCACGATTGCCGGGCAGGCGCTTGGCGCGATCGCGGCGGCGGCGTACAACGCGCTGTAATGGCGTGTTGCGGCGTTTAGCGGAGTGCTACTGTTCGTGTCGTAGAACCTTGCCGGCCGGTGCGCCAGTCGCCCGGCCGGCGTCTATCGCCATCTGGCCGTTCACGATCACGTAGTCGATTCCGACCGACTGCACGAGTGGCTTGGTGAAAGTGGCCAGGTCCTGTACCTTCGCGGGGTCAAAGATCACGATGTCCGCCGCCATTCCGGGCGCGATCCGCCCTCGGTCGTATAACCCCAGGACGCTCGCCGGCTCACCGGACATCTTGCGCACCGCATCCTCGATCGAGACCACGTGCTCCTCTCGCACATACTTCGCCAGGATGCGCGGGAACGTTCCGAACGCGCGCGGGTGCGCGCTGGGCGCCGTGAGAGGATTGGTTGGGGGTGCGTCGGTGTCTATGGACATCCACGGAGCGCGCAGCACGTCGCGCTTCTGCTCCTCGTTCATGCTCTCCGGCGCCACTCCTACGCCACCCTGCTGCACCAGATCGAAGAACGTTGTCCATACGTTGACGCCGCGCTTCTGCGCCACCTGTGCGACGCTGAGGCCGACGAAGCTCGAGTCCACCTTTGGTCCCACTTCAGTGATGAGCACGTTATTCCAGTTCTTACCAACGTGCTTGTACCAGTTCTCCCAATCCGACGTGGTTTCCACTTCATGGCGCAGCGACCGCCGCACCGCGGCATCGCCGAGCGTTGCGATGAACGCATCGGTTCCCCTGGCAAAGTGACGCGGGTGAAGGAATGAATTGAGGCCGATCCCGTTGCGCACGTAAGGATAGAAGTCGGCGGTGACGTCCAGGCCGGTGCTACAGGCGCTGTCGATGAGCGCTATTGCCCGCGGCATGAGCTTCCAATTGTCCTGCCCGGCTGCCTTGAGGTGATAGATGTGCACCGGGATGCCGGCGCTGGCGCCGATGTGCAAGGCCTCGCGAATGGCAGCGAGAACGTCGAAGCTCTCGTTGCGCATGTGGCTGAAGTACACGCCTCCATGGCGCGCCGCAACCTTGCTCAGTTCGATGAGCTCATCGGTGGATGCGTAAGTACCGGGCGGATAAATGAGAGCAGTAGAGATTCCTACCGCGCCATCGTTCATGGCCTGGTCCACGAGCGCCTTCATCTGCTCCATCTGCGCGGGCGTCGGCCTGGTATCCTCCTCGCCGATCACCACCCGGCGCACCTGTGCCGCGCCGACGTTGTGCACCACGTTGACGGCTATGCCGTGCTGTTCCAACAGTTTGAAGTACTCACCGAAGGTATTCCACTTCACCTTGTTTCCGCCGACCGTGAGACCACCACCAATGGTGCGGTCGTTCTGCGGCGCCTCAGAGTCACCCTCGCCGATCATCATCGTGGTGATACCCTGCCGTAACTTGCTCTCCGCGCTCGCTGGATCCATGATGAGTGGCTCGGAAGTGCCCGCCATCATGTCGATGAACCCAGGTGCCACTACGCGATCCTGTGCGTCTATCGTGCGCGTGCCGGTGCGCCCGGTGAGAACGCCTATCTCGGAGATGCGGCCGCGGCTGATCCCAATGTCGGCGCGGTACCAAGGATCTCCCATCCCGTCCACGACGCGGGCGTTCCGTATGAGCAGGTCGAAGCTAGCTGGTTGAGGTACCGTCGCGTGCGTTCCCTGCGCGGCAAGCGGCGCGCAGATAACAAACGCGATTCCGAGGAGAAATACTCGCGTCGCGCTTCTTGTGATTAGCATGGCGTCAATTGTAGGGGGCGGTGGTGGAGGTGCTCTCGCTCACGCGCTGAAAGTCGCCGAAGCCGGCCGTCCACATCGTTGTGGGGTGTCCGCGATCGTCCAAGCGGAAGGTGACCATTCCCCAGTCATTGCCACTGCCACGCCACGTTGAGCGGAAGGTGTCGTAGTGCCAGTGCTCCATGTCTCCCACCATGTGCGGCCCGATACGCATTACCAGATGACCATTCTCCACCGTGACGGTGGCAGCGCCGTATGGCTCGCTCGTGTATGTGCCGGCGTACTGCGCGAGGGAGAGCGACGGCCTGGTGCCGGGCACGCGCGTCGCGTTGTACGAGGCGATTTCCTGCGCAGCGCGCACCGAGTCATCCTGCGCCAGGGCCAGATACTCCTTGCTCCAGTCGCGGGCGGGTGCGCCAAGCAAGGCGTCAAGTACGCGATTGCGTAGAGCGTCGTAGAGCAGGTTGCCCTGTCCGCGGTTGCTCAGTATTACAAGGCCGATATGCTCTTCCGGGACCATCGCGACGCGGGAGCGCATGCCATCTATTGCGCCGCTGT
>JBPCQO010000059.1:0-4778 GCA_050998035.1 Gemmatimonadaceae bacterium
GCGATGAACTCGGTGACCAGTGTAAGCACGTTGCCGAACACGAGGTCGCCCATCGCGAAGTAGCCCCAGAACGGGCCGAAGCGCTGGAAGATGAGTTCGGCGTGACCGCGATGGGTCGCCACGCCGAGCCGGATCGTCATTTCCTGGACCACAAACGCCATCAGGAAGGTGACCAGGATGAATGGAACGAAGAAGCCAATCCCGTAGGTCGCCCCCGTCGTGGCATAGGACACCATGCTCGGGCCATCGTTCTCACCGAGCATGACCAGCACGCCCGGACCGGCCAGGAGCCAGAGCAGCCGTAGCCGCCGCTTGGCTGATCGTGTTTCCAGAATCTTCATGCGGTCGCGCGCCCGCAGGATATCCTCTCTGGTGACGATCTCCTCGACTTCTCCAGGGGTCGTCGCGGGAGATACTGCGGGAGGAGCGGTCACGTGCCAGACTCCTTCTGCTCGGCTTCGTTCCTCTTTTCATTCTCTGCTGCATCAACGAAGACCTGTCGCGCGGCGTGTGGCGTGAGCCGTACGAGCTTGCCGCCGATGTTGAGCACCAGTGGACCCTCGAACGGTTCTTGAGAGACAAACTCGATCGCCGTACCCGGCGTTATGCCCAGCGTCTCAAGGTGTCGCAGTAACTCCGCGTCTTCATCGCGTACTCGTCGGACGACCAGTTGTGCGGGCGCACTCTGCCGTGCTATCTGCTGTGCCAGCGTGACGTTCGATGTGCGAGCGATTGTTCCGGCTCGTGTGGGAATCGGATCCCCGTGTGGACACGCCGTAGGGTGTCCGAGGAGCTGGTCAATCCGGTCCTCGAAATCCTCACTGATGTGGTGCTCAAGTCGCTCCGCCTCCTCATGGACGCTGTCCCAAGAGAAACCCATTGCCTGGACGAGGTAAAGTTCGATAAGTCTGTGATGGCGGATGATCTCAAGGGCCAGCTTTTCACCCGAGCGGGTGAGCTTCACCCCCTGATACGGAGTGCGTGAGATCAGCCTGAGCTCAGACAGACGTCGCATCATCTTGCTCACAGCGGGAGCACTCACCCCTAGCCGCTCCGTGAGGTCTTGTGTCGCGACGTTCCCGTTCTCGGCGTGCGCCTTGTAGATAGCCTTGATATAATCTTCTACGGATGGAGAAGCCATTAATGAGGACGTTGAGCCGAAGAAATGTTAACCGCGGTTAAATAAACTAAGAAGTGCGGTTAATACTTGTCAAGCTCCATCCCATCCATACTCCGTTGCGGGCAGCGCGACAACACACCAATGCTCCAGTACGTCGTTTGATTCCGGGTGATGCATCCTGATCCTGATGCCGGCGGCATGCCTCGTGCGCACAGAACACACACAACCCAAGCAAGGAACGAAGCAATGTCTGACAAGGACCGAGACAAGGATGCTGTGGACTCAGCCACGGCCGATGAGATCAGGAAGCCCGACAACACGACACGCGCTGGCACGAATGCCGCTGCGAATGATCCTGAACAGCCCAACCCTCCATACACGACTACGGGCTGGCTCACCGTGCCAAAGTTCGGCTCTGCTGGAGGCGGTGGATTGGAGGATGAGCCCGGTCCCGAAGGCGACTGATAAGCGCGAGGCTTGGCGACGAAGCGGTACTCCACAACCACCCGGCCGATATCTAGCAGTTGTTCATGTTGTGAGCTCGGACCGCGTATGACGGAACACGCGACGTGGACTCGCGAAGCACCCGCAGACCATTCGCGTACGAGGCGAAGCGATGGACAGTACATCTGCCGGATCGAGTTCGTGGACGATCACGGCAGTATGGGGGATGGTCAGGGCGGTTGCGTGGGGATCATCAGTGCTACAGCCGGTAGGCCTGGTATGTGTGCTACTGATCCGGTTGACTCGTCAGGGTTCCGGTACGGGCTCGCCTGCCAGCCCAGCCGCCGGTCCCAAGTTCTCGAAGGAGGCGCGACCAATCTCGCCGCGCGCTTCCAGACGGGCGAGCAGTAGATAGAAGTACAGCATCCCGCGCTGCGGACCGAGGGCATCCAGCACGCTCTGCGCATCGAATGGTGCTGATCCGGCGACGAGTGCGATGTTGCTCGCGACGCTCGTATCGTTGGCTGGGAATACATCCAGTCGCCCCAGGCCACGCAGCAGAATGACCGCGGCCGTCCACGGGCCGATTCCCTTGATCTGCCTGAGCAGTGCCGCTGCATCGACGCTAGAGCGCTGCTCCAGCATTGCTTCATTGAGCGCACCGGATCCGATCGCCTCGACAACGCGCCGCAGCGTCGCAAGTTTGCTCGCGCTCAGACCGGTCGCTCGCAGCAGGTCGTCGTCGGCGTCACGTACACTTTCCATGGCCGGAAAGACATACAGCAGCGCATCATCGATTGGGACCGGTTGGCCGAGCGTAACGATCAATCGGTGCATTATCGCGCTCGCCGCGCGCAGACTCACCTGCTGGAACACGATCGCATTGGCGCATGCCTCCCACAACGCGGGATAACGGGGCGGCTTTACACCGCGCATGCGCTTGACCAACGGCGCGAGCCAGGAAATGTGCGCTGCAGCGCGATCGAAGGGCTCGAGATCGCGAGCGACTCCGAGCATCGACCGGACGGTGTCGAGAATACCCGCGGCTGAAATCCTACTACCACTCGTGTCACCGTCGATTGTGATGGAGAGCGAGTCCTCGTGACGGATATGCGTGGCGCGCACAATCACGGGTTTGGGAAACCCGGAGAGAGCGCGCACATACTGCCCTTCCGGTGTGAGTAGATCGACGACATTTGTCGAGAGCCGCCGGAGCACGCTCACTGTGAGATCGAGGCGGTACGGCACTACGACCGGTACTTCGTGTACCTGCCTCAATGTCGCGCTCGCGACAAGTGTGCGCAGCCGATACACGCAGCCGCATCCATCGCATCATCAACAGCGGTCTTCCCAATCAGAATGTCGTTGCCGTCCGGAGCACCGCCCGTGTTCACGCCGTCGATCATCATGCCGCACGGGCCGCAGATTCCCTCGCGGCAGTCGCTGTCGAATGCAATCGGATGTTGGCCGTCAGTTGTGAGCCGCTCGTTCGCCACGTCCAGCATCTCGAGAAAGGACATGTCCGACGCGATGTCTCCCCCCAGACTCTCCTCCGCACTCATGCCGTTGCGCCGCCGATGTGTAACGGTGTCCATCCCGGTGGATCGCTCGACGGAAAGCTGTCCAACGACGCCATCTCTACATCATCGCGGCGGCGGTCGGGGGTTGCATGGCCATCTGCGCTGCGCTCTGCACTAGCACCTGTTCGAGTGTAGTCTCGACCGCCACGTTCCTGGCCCGGGATAGACCCCGGCGTATGCTCGGTACGCACCCAGAGTTCGCCCTCAACGGCGCGCTCGGCTTCGCGCGCACCACGGCGATCGGGGTCGCGTGCGACCGCTAGATGCTCGTGGCCGGCCGGCGTCGGCCCGCCAAGTTCCTCGCCAGGTGTCACCCGAAATGCCCGTCCTTCACCAGGATGGTCGACCGCCTCCTGGAACCGGTGTGCCTTGATGGCTATCTCCGCTAGAAAGGCGTCGACCTCCGCAAGTCCCACCGCCGCGACGAGTCCAGGCACAAGGCCCTTGATGAGCACGAGAAGCTCGCCCGGCGCAAAGCCAAGACTACGAAGCACGAGATCCCTGATCGCGGCATTATCCAGCCACTCGTAGAAGGGACTCTGTCGTGCATCGACACCTGCGTCTGATCTCACCTCTGGACGGTCCATGTGACCTTCCTGCTCTGCTCTTTTTTTCATGAGATAGATAACCCTGCGAGCGCGGTCATCCGCATGGCTGCTCCCGGACGCATGCTTACGTCCGCGTACAGCAGTGCCAGGAGAACGCCGGCACCGAGTGCAACCAGTGTGAGCACTGTCACGGCAACGATCTGTGCGACGGTCGCGCGCCCCATCCCTGGCATCTTCATCCCGTCAATACCGTTAGTGTCCGTCGTGACCATCGGTGCGGTGGAGATGTCCCTTTCTCCTTTCGCTTGCGCCGCCGCATCGATGGGGCTACCTCCTTCACCAAGCACCCGCTCGGTTCCCATGCCGTGCTTGAGTCCTGCGACCACGAGCCACACGTTAGCCGGATAGGCGACGACCAGACCGACGATAGTCGCTAGTGACATCACGCCCCAGAAGCGGAGGCGGTTCGGATCCATGGCGCTCATGTGACGCGTCATCAGTACGAGCATCACCGGGATCATCCCAGCCATGACGGCGTTCATCGATACCCACTCTGGAAGAAAGGAGCGGCGCAGTGCAGTGAGATATGAGCCGCCGAGCATGGTCCGCATGAACAGGGCCTGGAAGATGAGCAGCCCAAAGGCGAATCCAAATACGTATTCTATGACTGAATCAACGCCCATCGGCAGACCGAGCAGCGCAGTCGTAACAGCGGCTACGATGATTCCGGTTGCGTCACCAGCCATGCAGTGAATCGCTGAGCCGAGCCCCTGTTTCCAGAGTGGAGCGATGAAGCGCTCGTGCGTTCGGGGATCGGGCTCCTTGCATGATAAGACGTAGAGCGCGGCGCCGATCGGGCCAGTATAAAGCGTGACCAGAAGCCACCCGTTCCGCATGACTCGAAGCTCTGGGTTCCGAGTGAATGCGTCCCACGCAACATATGCGACGGAGAAGGCGAGGAGCACGACCCATACATCGAGTGCAATATCGATCGTGCGCGCAGGATCGAGCATCTTCTCCTTGGGTTAGGTCGCCGCAATCAGGTAGCCCATCGCGAGTGACTCGCGGGCAACGTTCCTGACCGGC
>JBPCQO010000109.1:0-9746 GCA_050998035.1 Gemmatimonadaceae bacterium
CTACTTCCACAGGGCCGCAGGCGCGACCGGCTTGCTGACTGGCTCGGGCGGGATGTCGTGGCGCAGTTCCAGCAGCGCATCTTAGATGTAGACTACAATGTCGCACAGGCCTGGGGGACTCTCTCCGCCCGTGCTCGCGCGGGCAAAAGACGGCTATCAACCGTAGATGGCCTCCTGCTCGCCACAGCGATGGTGCACGGTCTCGCCGTCGTGACACGCAACGTGCGGCACTTTTCTGGATACGACGTACACGTTATCAACCCATGGGAGCCTGCCCAGGCATAAGCAGACCCTGCGACGCGGTTGGAGTGCAGGTTGTATCGCGGTTTGTATCTGGCGCCTGACAGCGGGGATAGTGTAGTTTCGGGATCGCTACGTCCAGCAGAGCTGGCGTGATCATTCGAACGTCCGATGCTGCCCATGTCATACCGCGTGCTCGTCACCGATGAGATTGATCCTGAAGGCGTAGCCCTGCTGCGTGCGGAGCCTGTGCTGGCGGTCGACGAGGTGCCCACCCTCCCCAAAGACGAGCTGCTCGCGCGCATTGGTGAGTACGATGCCTTCGTCGGGCGCAGCGCAACGCGGATCTCGGCCGATGTGTTGAACGCGGCAACACGCCTCAGGGTGGTTGGACGGGCGGGTGTGGGCATCGACAACATCGCTGTCGACCGGGCCACGGAGCTCGGGATCGCCGTCATCAACGCACCGGCTGGCAACACTGTAGCGGTTGCGGAGCTCTTCTTCGGCGTCGTGATCGGGCTGCTTCGTCATCTGCCGCACGCGTACGAATCGATGCGCGCGGGTCGCTGGGATCGCTCGGAACTGCTCGGCGCGGAGCTGAAGGGACGGACACTCGGCATCGTCGGACTCGGACGCATTGGGGGTGAGATCGCGGTGCGTGCGCGAGCTTTCGGAATGGATGTTGTTGCATACGATCCGTACGTGGCGGAATCGCGATTCAACGCGCTGCGTGTGCGCCGCGCAGCCAGTCTCGATGAGCTGCTGGACGAGGCCGACGTGCTCACCGTGCATACTCCACTCACGGACGAGACTCGCGGGATGATCGGGAGCCGGGAGCTTACGCGACTGTCGCCTGGTGCTATCGTCGTCAACATGGCGCGTGGGGGAATTGTGGAAGAAAATGCGCTCGTCGACGCGCTGACGGCGGGCCGCATAGCTGGCGCAGCGGTGGATGCATTCGAGAAGGAGCCGCTTGCACCTGAGCATCAGCTCCGCTCTGCGCCTGGCATGTTCCTCACGCCGCACATCGGCGCGTCGACGGCCGAGGCACAGCGTAACGTGGCGGTGGACGCGTGCGCGGCGGTACGTGACGCACTGATTCGCGGAGAGCTGTCACGCTCCGTCAATGTGGCCGAGGGTGAGCCTGGAAGATGGGCGGAGCTGCGTTCCGCACGCACTCTGGTGCGGCACGCGGCCGCAATCGCGCAGGCGATGCTCGTCTCTGGCGGCGCGGGGGCTGTCGGGCGGATAGAGGTACGAGGCGGGGCGTCGCTCGCGGGGGTGCGGGATGCGCTGCTCGCCTCAGCCGCGCTCGGCGTCATGGAGGCGGTAGTGGAGCAGGACCGATTGAACCTGATCAATGCCAGGTCGATCGCTGAGGGTCGCGGAATCGAGCTGTCGTTTACCGAGGCCGCGGACATGGAGCGTGCAGGTGGCGTGCAGACGATCGAGGTACGTCTCACGGGCGGCGTCCGCGACATAACGGTCGGCGGGTTTGCGCACGGTTCCGCGCAGGGTCCCGCGCCGGGCGGCACCGACGGTAGCGGCGGCTTTCGCATAACGCGCATCGGTGCGTTCCGGGTGGACGTGTGGCCGCGCGATACACTGTTGATCCTCACCAACAACGACGTTCCGGGCGTGATCGGAAGGGTCGGTACCGTGCTCGGTGCGGCGGGTGTCAACATCGCCGAGTATCACCAGGCGCGACTGGCTCAAGGGGGCGAGGCACTCGCGGCGGTTTCGATCGATGGCAATATCAACCCTTCGTTGAAGCAGGAGCTGCTTGCCCTGCCCGATGTGCGCACCGCAACCGTGGTCACTTTTCGCGAATCGTGAGCGCGCAAATAGATGACGATCCCGATGTGTGTCTGGCACATGCAGCGGACGCCTCGGGCCTCAAACACGTGCCTGACGGGGTGGCGCGGCCGAAGTGCGCCGACGAAGTAGTGGATTTGCTGCGGCGAGCGGCGAGTGAGGCGTTGGCGGTTACTCCTGCTGGCGCGCAGACCAGCACGACCGGTGCATCGGTCGCTGAGTCCGGAGTACTGCTGTCGATGCGGGGAATGGATCGGATCCTCGACGTCGACCGCAGCGCTCGCACCATCCGAGTCGAAGCTGGCGCCCTGCTCGGCGATGTGAAGCGCGCTGTCGCGGCTGAAGGACTGCTACTCGCTCCCGATCCCACGAGCGAGCAGGAGTGCACGGTGGGGGGCGCCATCGCGTGCAACGCATCCGGCGCGCGGACACTGAAGTATGGTCCCATGCGACAGCACGTGCGCGCCGTGACGGTCGTGCTCGCATCAGGGGAGGCCGTGGAGTTCCGGCGCAGCGCGATGGAGAAGAACACCGCTGGATATTTCTTCGCGCACGAGCCGGTGGATTGGTTTGTAGGAAGTGAGGGGACACTGGGCGTTATCGTGAGCGCGGAACTGGCACTCGTTCCTCTTCCAGAGCAGGTATTTGGAGTTGCTGTTCCATTCGGCACGGAGAGCAAGGCGCTGGAGTTTGTGGTCGCCGCACGGACTGCACGCGACGATCGGATGTCGCCGTTACTTGACCCGCGATGCCTGGAGTATTTCGACGAGCGCGCACTGGAGATAGCGCGTGTCAGCGGTAATGGCACGGCGTTAAGCGGTACGGCGAGCGCCATGGTATATCTGGAACAGGAGACGATCGGCGACAGCACAGACGCAGCGCTGGAACAGTGGTTGGCGATGGCAGAGCGGCACGGGGCGCTGGATGATCTGCGCGTGTTTTCGAGCGAGGCGGAGCTTCGACATGCGCGGGCGATGCGCCATTCAGTTCCGGCGACGATGAACGAGCGCGGGTCGCGCTATCACGACGCGGGCGGGCGCAAGGTCTCGACCGATTGGGCCGTGCCGTACCGACGACTTCCCGAGGCGATCATCAGCTCGCGCACAATGGCGGCAGACGCGGGCATAGACCAAGCTGTTACTTACGGCCATGCTGGCAACGGACATCCGCATCAGAACTATCTCGCACTGGACGCCGAGCATCTCGTGCAGATCGAGGGCGTGATCGAGAAGACACTACGCATGGTGATGCAGATGGGCGGCACCGTTGCAGCCGAGCATGGGATCGGGAAGCTCAAGCGCCGATGGCTGCCGCTACAGATGAGTCCGACTACCATCGGCGTGATGCGCGCGGTGAAGCGCGAACTGGACCCGCAAGGAGTCCTGGCGCCGGGCAACATGTTTTGAACGGTGTCGATGATGTGCCCAAGCAGCCGAGATTCGCATCCGTCGTTCTCGACGTGGATTCGACACTCTCACGGACGGAGGGAATCGAGTGGCTTGCGACGAGACGTGGACCAGCGGTGGCTCAGAGCGTGACCGAGGCAACGGCGCGGGCGATGCGGGGTGAGGTTGCACTCCAGGATGTGTACGCGGACCGGCTTGCGCTCGTGCGGCCCAATCGCGCGGACATACAAGCACTGGCTCAAGAATATATCGATAACGTCTCACCAGGAGCGAGTGACGCGCTCGTAGCGTTGCGCGCGGCGGGTGTGCGTCTGGTCGTGGTAAGTGGAGGGTTGAGGGATGCGATCCTACCACTGACGCGCATGTTGAAGATCGCCGACGCGGACGTTCACGCGGTGTCACTCCAATTCACAGTCGACGGCGAGTACAAGGAATTTGACGCAAATGCGCCACTCGCGCGGAGCGGAGGCAAGCCCGTCGTCGTGCGCACGCTCGTACTCCCCACACCAGTGCTCGCGCTTGGCGACGGCGCGACAGATGCAGAGCTGAAAACCGCGCTGCCGTCGGCGGTGAATGCGTTTGCGGCGTTCACCGGTGTTGCAGAACGTGAGCCGGTCGTGCGCGTCGCTGATTACGTGCTGCAGAGCTTCGCTCAACTTCCTTCGGTGGTGCTGGAATGACTATTCCCGCGTTCGGTACGTTCTTTCTTCCCGGACCAACGGAGGTTCGCGCCGAAGTACTGCAGGCGATGACGCGGCCCATGATCTCGCACCGGGGCTCTGAATTCGAACGGCTCTTCGACCGTGTACAGGTGGGACTTCAGGCTGTCTTCTCAACCAGTCGACCAGTGTTCATCGGCACCTGTTCGGCCACCGGGTTTATGGAAGCAGGGGTGCGGTGTGCTCCGCCGGGGCGGGTGCTAGCGCTGGTGAACGGCGCCTTTTCCGAGCGGTTCGCGCGTATCGCCGCGGCGTGTGGCCGGGCGGTGGATTCTTTTATCGTCGCCGACGGCGAAGTGCATGACCCAGCTGAGGTCGGAAAGCGACTTGGCGCGGCCCACTACTCGACGGTGGCTGTCGTGCACTCGGAGACTTCAACCGGAGCACTCAACGACGTCCGTGCCATTTCGGACGTTGCGCACCGCAACGGAGCGGTCTGTCTGATCGACAGCGTTACCGGAGCGGGCGGAACTGAGATCAGGTTCGACGAGTGGGCAATGGATTACGTGCTGACCGGTTCACAAAAGGCATTAGCGCTACCCCCCGGTCTCGCGTTCGGAGCAGCATCCGAACAGTTCATGAGGCAGGCAGCAGGATCGGGCACTGAGGACCGCGGTGTGTACTTCGATCTTGGCGAGTTCGAGGCATATGCGCGCAAGCACCAGGTGCCCAACACCCCTGCACTGTCGTTGTTCTATGCGCTCGACACCCAGCTAACGGCTATTCTGGCCGAGGGAATCGAAGCACGCTGGGCACGTCACACTGCCATGGCCGAGCGAACGGCGCGCTGGGTGACAGAAATGCGCGACGGATCAGGAATCGATCTCAGTGTACTTGCTGCTGAGGGGCACAGATCGCCAACTGTCACGACGGTGATGTTACCAAACTCTCTGGCGAGCAACGCAGTGGTACGCGCCGTGGCCGAGCGAGGATTTACTATAGGCGCCGGGTACGGGAAGCTCAAGGAATCGACCGTACGCGTCGGTCACATGGGGGACCACACATTGGAGACGCTGGAGAATTGTCTCGCTGCGTGCTCGGACGCTCTTGGAGCCCTAATTTAGCGGCAGCGAATCAGGATTCGGCCACGCGCACCACGATCTTGCCAAATTGCTCGCCACTCTGGAGCCGCTCCAGCGCCGCGCGGCCATCTTCCAGATCGAAGACTGAATCAATGGGAGGCATGAGGTTGCCGCGGCTGAGCTCTGCGGCAATGGCTTCGAATTCGGCATCGTTGCCCATGGTGGAGCCCATGATGGTCCACTGGTTCCAGAAGAGGCGTCGGGCGTCGGTGACGACCATGGGCCCGGAGGTGGCGCCGCACGTGACGAGGCGGCCGAGTTTGCCGAGCGCGCCTAGAGAGGAGGACCAGGTAGCCTCGCCCACCGAGTCGATGACGACGTTGACGCCACGTTTGCCGGTACGGGCGCGGATTCCTCCCGCGACGTCGACTTCCCGGTATTTGAGAGCCTCGTCCGCACCGAGTTCGCGTGCGCGGTGCAGCTTTTCATCGCTGGACGAGGTGGCCCAGACGCGGGCGCCGATGTGTTTGGCGATCTGGAGCGCAGCGAGGGCGACGCCACCGCCAATCCCCTGGATGAGCACCTCATCGTCGGGGCGCACATTAGCGCGCGTGACCACCATGCGCCATGCGGTGAGGGTGGCCAGCGTGAATGCGGCTGCCTGCGGGACGGGAGTGTCGCGCGGAATTCGGGCGACGTTTCGCTCCGGGACGACGACGTATTCCGCGAGTGTGCCGGGGATGTGCTCGCCCAGGATCCTGAAATTGACGCAGAGCGACTGCTCGCCATGGCGGCAGTACTCGCAGGTGCCGTCGCTGATTCCGGGGTTGACGATGACGAGATCATCTGTTCCGTCGATCACGCCGACCGCGTCCGCACCGATGATCCAGGGCGGTGTGATGGATATTCCGGGGAGGCCGCCGATGGCGAACAGATCAAGGTGGTTGAGCGCGGCGGCGAGGACGCGCACGCGCAACTGGCCCGGGCCGGGCTCAGGGATGGGGAGGTCCGTGCGATATTCCAGATGGTCCATGCCGCCGTGCGCGGAAATCGTCAACGCGCGCAAGTGCTCTCCGGGGTGCGGTATATTTAGAAGCAAACACAAAAATACACGGCAAGATACACGAAATGATCGCGTTGAAAGTTCCGCCCCTCGGGGAATCGATTGTCGAAGCCACGATCTCTCGCTGGCTCAAGAATGTTGGTGACGCGGTCAACGCCGACGACACCGTCGTCGAGCTCGATACTGACAAGATCACTGTCGAGGTTCCGGCTGGTCGCGCCGGGGTGCTTGCTGCGCAATCTGTGAAGGAGGGTGATGTCGTTCACGTGGACGACGTGCTCGGACAGATAGACGAGGCGGCAGCTGGCGCGATGGCGGCACAGCCAGCACCGCCGGCGCAAGGTGTGGGCGCCGATGCGCAGCCGACTGCTACAGCGGCAACGGGGACGACAGGAACGACAGGAACGACAGGAACAACAGGAACAACAGGAACAACAGGAACAACAACGCCTGCGCCGGCCACGGGGGACGTGAAGTCTGCGCCTGCGGCGCGGCGTATGGCCGACGAGCGTGGAATCAACATCGCCACCGTTCAGGGGACCGGGCGCGGCGGGGTTGTGAGCAAGCCGGACGTCATTGCGGCCGGAGAAGGGCGACCGCCGGTCGCCCCTACGGGTGTGGCCCAAACCGCGCGTGCGGTGACAGTACAGGCGTCGCCGGCTCCAGGGAACGTGGCGGCGAACGGTGCGCGTGAAACGCGGGAGAAGCTGAATACGCGCCGCAAGCGTATCGCGGCGAATTTGCTTCAGTCACATCTTGCCACGGCACACCTCACGACGTTCAATGAGATCGACATGAGCGGGGTGATGTCGCTGCGCGAGCGAGTGCGGGACAAGGTGGAGAAGCAGCATGGCGTGCGGTTGTCGTTCATGCCGTTCTTTGTGCGCGCGACGTGCATCGCGCTGAAGGACTATCCCATCGTCAACGCGCAACTCGATGGCGACGAAATCGTGTACAAGAATTACGTGAACATGGGGATCGCGGTTGCTTCGGATCAGGGCCTGGTGGTGCCGAACATCAAGGATGCGGATCAGAAGGGGCTGCTCGAGATCTCGCGCGACATCACGGCGGTGGCGAAGAAGGCTCGCGACGTGAAGCTCACGATGGACGATCTAACCGGCGGCTCGTTCACCATTACGAACGGCGGGGTGTTCGGTTCGCTCGTCTCCACACCGATCATCAACTATCCGCAGGTGGCGATTCTGGGACTGCACAAGATCCAGGAGCGGCCGGTCGCGATCGACGGCAAGGTAGAGATTCGTCCAATGATGTATGTGGCGCTGTCGTACGATCACCAGATCATTGACGGTCAGGCGGCGGTGCTGTTCCTGGTGCGCGTGAAGGAGCTGATGGAAGATCCTGCGTCGATGCTCATCGAGTGACTATGCTGCGTCGTGCGATAGCGAGTACGGGCTGCTAATGAGAGTTGCCGTGTATTGCGGCGCCAATCCTGGAACCTCGCCAGAGTACGTGCAGGCGGCTCGGCAGCTGGGCGAGGCGTTGGCGCACGCGGAAATTGGTGTTGTGTATGGCGGCGCATCGCGCGGTCTCATGGGGGCGTTGGCGGACGCCGCTCTCGCCGCCGGTGGTGAGGTGATCGGAGTACTACCGCGGTCGCTGAGTCATCGCGAGATACAGCACGTCGGGCTCTCCGAGCTTCATCTCGTGGACACGATGCATCAGCGCAAGGCGCTCATAAGCGAGCTGGCCGACGCGTTCGCCGTGCTGCCCGGCGGAATGGGAACGCTGGACGAGTTCTTTGAAGCGTGGACTTGGGCGCAGATCGGCATTCATTCCAAGCCGATCGCGTTGCTCGACATCGGCGGATTCTATCAACCGCTGCTGGCATATCTCAGAACCGTGGTGAACGCCGGGTTCCTGACGCGCGAGCGGCTGGATTCGCTCGTAGTGTGCGCCGATGTGGATTCATTCGTGAACTTTCTAAGCGAACCCGACGGTGAGATTGTTCCGCCGCGGTATGCTGCTATCAATTCGGTTCCATGACAGACTGCGACGTTCTCATCATTGGCGGCGGCCCCGGCGGCTATGTGGCCGCGATCCGTGCCGCCCAGCTTGGCCTCTCCACCGTGTGCGTGGAGATGGACAGGACTCTGGGCGGCACCTGCGTCAACGTGGGGTGCATCCCTTCCAAGGCGCTACTCACCTCGACGGAGCACTACGAGTTCGCGCGGCTGCACGCGGCCGAGCACGGGGTGAAGATCGAAGGAGTGAGTGCCGATCTCGGCACGATGATGCGGCGCAAGTTGGATGTAGTTGCCGCCAACACGAAAGGCGTCGAGTTCCTCTTCAAGAAGAACAAGGTGAAGTGGGCCAAGGGTCGCGGAACGCTGCGCGCCGGCAACGTCGTCGATGTCGCCGGCGCGGACGGGACGGTGACACAGTATCATGGCAAGGACGTGATCATCGCGACTGGCTCGGTGCCGATCGAGCTTCCCTTTCTCAAGTTTGACGAGGAGCGGGTGCTCTCGAACGTCGGCGCGCTAACCATTCCCGAAGTGCCGCAGCATCTAATCGTGATCGGCGGCGGCGTGATTGGCCTGGAGCTCGGCTCCGTATGGCGCAGGTTGGGCGCGAAGGTCACGATCGTGGAGCTGGCGCCAACTATTCTGCCAGGCATGGACGACGACGTGGTGAAGGAAGCTGACAAAATCTTCCGGAAGCAGGGGCTGGAGATTCGGGCGGGAACGCGAGTTACAGGCGGCCGTCGTGAGGGCGACAAGGTTTTTGTCGACATCGAGAAGGATGGCGCGAAGGAAACGCTCGAGGGCGATTACGTCCTGGTTGCCGTGGGTCGGAAGCCGTCGCTCACGGGGATCGACGCCGCGGCGCTGGGGCTCGCGCTTGGAAGGCGCGGAGAAATCGTAGCCGACGCGCAGCTCAGGACCAACCTGCCGCACGTATACGCGATCGGCGATGCGGTGGGCGGCAAGCTACTGGCGCACAAGGCGGAGGAAGAGGGTGTGGTCGCGGTCGAGGTGATTGCGGGCCACGCAGTGCACATGGACTACAAGTCCATGCCGGCCGTGGTGTACACCCATCCAGAGATCGCGACGAGTGGCTTCGCGGAGCACGAGGTGAAGGCAGCCGGTCGGGAATACAAGGTGGGGAAATTCCCGCTATCGGCCAACGGACGCGCGCGAACGATGGCGGAAACGCAGGGATTCGTGAAGTTCGTGGCCGATGCCAGCACGGACGAGATCCTCGGCTGCCACATCGTGAGCGTGGACGCGGCCGATCTGCTTCAGGAAGTGGTACTGGCTATGGAGTTTCGCGGGTCGAGCGAGGACATCGGGATCACGGTGCACCCGCACCCCACGCTTTCCGAAGCGGTGAAGGAAGCGGCGCTGGCGGTAACGGGACGGGCGATTCATATCTGAAGCTGAGTGGGCACCGCTGTAGCAGAAGGGGTGGGATCGCAACGCGATCCCCCCCCCTCTTCGTGCACTCCCACCACTCCCCG
>JBPCQO010000162.1:0-8870 GCA_050998035.1 Gemmatimonadaceae bacterium
AGCTATGGCCATCGTCGACAATTCTCGCTGACTTCGTGGTGAGCGACACCCGACCACGCGGTCGCACTATAGAGCTTGGCGCTGGGATAGGACTAGTGAGCATCGCCGCGGCGATGGCCGGTCATGACGTGGTAGCCAGCGACTACTACCCGGACGCGCTCGCCTTCACCCGCGCGAACGCGCACCGAAATATGAACCGCGAGGTGGAGACACATCTTGTAGACTGGCGCGATGTGCCGGAATCACTTCCACGCTTTGATGTGGTGCTCGCATCCGATGTGTTATACGAGTCGCGTTATGCACCGCTTGTCGCCGGCGTGCTCGATCGCTTTCTCGCGCCGCGTGGCGTTGCTTACGTCGCTGACCCGGGGCGTGTCGCTGCTGGTGCATTCGTAGAGGCATGTGCCGAGCGCGGGCTCCGGACGGACACGGCTGCGACGCGTCCTTACCTAGCGGGCAAAGTGCGGCAGACGATCACGGTGTATGAGGTAACGCGGTAGCGGACGCGAGCTGCTGCGCCACCACCTCCGAGATGTCGTACACCGGCACCTCCGAATCCTTCGCCGTAACACCGTCGCGAATCATCGTCATGCAGAACGGACACGCGACTGCTAGCGCATCGGCTCCTGTCGCCAGCAGCTCCTCGGTCCGCTCGACGTTAATCCGCTTTCCAACAGTCTCTTCCATCCACATGCGCCCGCCGCCTGCACCGCAGCACAGTCCGCGGCTGCGCGTACGCTCTGGCTCCACGAGAGTCACCATCGGCAACGCGCGCTTGAGAGTGTCGCGCGGAGCTTCGTATATGTCGTTGTATCGGCCCAGATAACACGAGTCGTGGTACGCGATGGTGAGCTGCTTGCCTTCGCCGTTCAGCGGCAGGCGATCCCCTTCCAGCAACCGCTCGATGTACGTGGAATGGTGGATCACATCGTAGTTGCCGCCGAGCTGCGGGTACTCGTTTCCGATCTGATGAAAGCAGTGCGGGCAGTTGGTGACGATCGTCGTAACGCCATACTTGTCCAGCGTTTCGATGTTGTCCCGGGCGAGCATCTGATACAGGTACTCGTTGCCCATGCGCCGTGCGGGGTCACCGTTGCACTTCTCCTCCTGACCTAGGATCGCGAACTGAATGTGGGCGGCCTGCAGCACGCGTGAGAAGGCGACGGCGATCTTCTTGGCCCGGTCATCGAACGAGCCCATACAGCCCACCCAGAATAAAACTTCGGGCCGCTCGCCACGCTCCACCATCTCGGCCATCGTCGGGATGTCCAGCCCCTCTGCCCACTTGGCGCGGTCGCCCGGATCGAATGCCCAGGGAGAGCCGTTCCGCTCCAGCGACTCGAACACCGGCTGAATTTCCGGCGGGAAGCGCGACTCGGTGAGCACGAGATTACGCCGCAGGTCGTTGATGATATCCAGGTGGTCGATGGAAACCGGGCACTCCTGAATGCACGCGCGACAGCTGGTGCACGCCCACAGCTCGTCTTCCGTTATGTAGTTGTCGAGCAGCGTGTTGCCGAGCACCGACTGCACGGTCGCGACGTCCGCGCCCTGCTCCCTCGCGTCGTCACCCTCGCCCGCGTCGAGGTGTGGATGTTCGAACTCGCCGAAGTCGCCAGTCGCCAGCGGTGCAAGCTCCATCAGCCGCTGGCGCGTGTTGACGATGATCTTACGCGGGCTCAACACCTTTCCCGTGAGATTCGCTGGACACACAGCCGTACACCGCCCGCACTCAGTGCACGAGTAGCCGTCCAGCAGGTTCTTCCACCGCAGCTGCGTGACATCGGATGCGCCGAACTGCTCCACGTCTTCCGCTTCGAGATCCATGTACCGCATCGCGCCCTTCACGCCCGGCCCACTCGTATTTGAGAGATAGGTATTCGGTAGCGACGTGAGTACGTGGAGATGCTTGGAGTACGGCAGATAATTGAGGAACACAAGAATCAGCAGCGCGTGCGTCCACCAGCTCACCGCGCGTCCAGCCTCCAGCGCGCCCGAGGAGAGGCCGCCGAGTGGGTGTGACAGTGCGAAGGAGAGCGGCTTGAAGATCGTCGCGCCGGATGGATGCAGCGCAAAGTCAAACGCACCGAGCGAGATGAGGCTGATCATCAGTACTGCGATCATCCCCAAAATGAGGATCGCGTCGCCGGAGTGGACCTTGTCGCCCTGCAGCCGCGCCGGTTTGATCACGATGCGCCGATACAAGAGGCCACCGACGGCGACCAGAACCAGCAGCGCGAACAGCTCCTGCGACAGCGTGTAAAGTGAGTAGATCGGCGGCGGGAGAAGGCGGGAGTAGTCAAATCCCGGAAACAGCCCGCCCAAAATTATTTCGGCGGTCCCGATCGTGAGCACCACGAAGCCCCAGAACACGGAGGCGTGCATCGCGCCGGCAATCGGGTCGCGCAGGATTTTGGTCTGCCCGACCCCGATGAACAGTAGATTCTTGATCCGCTCAACCGAATGACCCGTACGATCATCCGCCTGGCCCACGGTCATCATGTACCGCACCAGTCGTTGCGCGTTGTAGGAGAAGAACGCCAGCCCCAGCACCACCACGGCGATGAAGATGATGTGTCCAGTGGTCATGGCGCCGTCCTGCGTGCGCGCAGCGTGAGCCGGATCACCCGCGCGCCCTGGCCTCCTTGACAGCCGCGGTAAGTACCGGGACTATCTCGAATAGATCGCCGACTATTCCGTAATCGGCGACCTTGAAAATCGGCGCTTCCTTGTCCTTGTTGATCGCCACTATCGTCTTCGCCGTGCGCATTCCAGCCAGGTGCTGGATCGCGCCGGAGATGCCGACAGCGACATACAGCTGCGGGCTCACGAGCCGACCGGTCTGGCCGATCTGATCGCTGTGCGAGCGCCAGCCGTCGTCGGTCACCGCACGCGTCGCGCCCACTGCGGCGTTGCCGAATGCGTCGGCCAGATCTTCTACAAGCTTGAAGTTCTCCGCAGCCTTGAGTCCGCGTCCGCCGCTCACGATTACCGGCGCTTCGCCCAGGTCCAGCTTCGCACCGCCGCCCATCTTCACTTCCCTCACCACGACGCGCGACGCGGCGGGATCACCAACTGGCTGCTGCTGTTCGACCGTTCCCGCCTTTGCGTTCTCTACCGGCGTGAACGTGTTCGCACGAATTGCGACCAGAGCTGGCGTGGATGTGATCTGAACTGTCGCCACCACCTTGCCGATGTTCACCGGATGCTTCACCACCACGGCGTCGCCGCGCAGTTCGATGGCGGTGACATCGGTGACCAGTCCCAAGGCCAGCTTCGCCGCGACGCGCGGCGCAAGATCGCTCCCCAGCGCGGATGTCGGAAAGATTGCGACGCGATAGCCGCCCGACTTGATGCGTTCCGCTACCATCGCGGCGAGTGCCTCAGGATTGTACTTCTCAAAACCGGCGTGCTCGGCCACGATTACCACATCGGCGCCGTGTTGCGCCAGCTGTGGTACCACGGAGGCAACGCCGGAGCTGCCCGCAACAAAAGCATGGGCCTGACCACCCGAAGCATCAGCGATGGTACGAGCCGCGGAGACAGCCTCAAGTCCAATCTTGCGCAGCTCGTTGTTGCGAGTCTCCGCGAAAGCAAAAACATTCGCCATCATTACAGTACCTTTGCCTCTGTCTGAAGCAGTCTTACGAGTTCTGGAACCGCGGCGGCGCCCTCGCCGATGATACGACCAGCGGCACGCTCGGGCGGCAGCTCCATCTGCATCACCGTGACAGTCTGAGTCCCTAGCTGTGCCGGCTTCACTTCCAGCGGTTTCTTCTTCGCCGCCATGATCCCTTTGAGTGAGGGGTAGCGCGCGGTGTTGAGCCCCTGATCGATCGTGAGCACCGCCGGGAGTGGGAAGTCGACGAACTCCTGCCCGCCCTCGATCTCACGCTTTGCGGAACCGGTCGACCCGTTGATGTCGAGCTTGGATATCGCGGTCACTACGGGCACGTTCAGCAGCTCGCCGACCATCGCGCCGACGACACCGTTGGACGAATCGGCCGATTGCTTGCCGAAGAGGATCAGATCGTAGCCGCCAACACCCAGCTCAGCCGCGAGCGCGCGTGCGATAGCGAGGCCGTCAAACGGAATGACGTCGGTCTTCAGCTCGACCCCGCGGTCGGCGCCCATAGCGAGCGCCTTGCGGATTGTCTCCTGCACCGCGTCCGTGCCGAGTGAGATCACCGCGACGTTGGTGGACGCGTCCTTGTCCTTGAGTTGTAGCGCGGCCTCGACTGCCCACGAATCGAAGTCGTTCATGTCGTACTTGAGCCCGGCCTCGTCCACAGACGTGCCATTGGCTGCGATCTTGAAGCGCACATCCATGTCCGGAACGCGCTTAATACACACGGCAATCTTCACCGCGGAAGTCTCCTGAATGTGTCGGATGGCCCTGGTAACTTCGGGCGTACAGCCTGAGGTAATGTAACGGGGCTCAGGGGACGAGTGGGAGACGTTGCCAGTGTGATCCCGCCGCGCCGCTACCTCACAAAACACGAACCCCGTGTACCAGACAGCGGTACACGGGGTTTTGGGCAGTCAGAGCCGATTTTCTTCAGCCTGTTGGCTCAGGTACCGACTGCCTTGATGTTAGGGTTGTTATTGCGCTCCACGTCAGGCAGGGGGAGGCACCGCTCCATGCCATACACTCCTCCATGCACGTAGGGAGTCCCCGGCGCGGGATTCAGGTCGACGTTGAGACGACGTATGTCGTACGCGCGAGTGCCTTGCAGATACAGCGCCCGGCTCCGCTCCTTGATCACCTCGTTCTTGATCGCGACCGGATCGGTGCTCTGGAACGCGCCGGGCAGCTTGGCTGCCGTGCGAATACTGTTGATGATGTTGACAGCTGTCTGGCCCCCCTCAGCCTCTGCAATTATCAGCTGCGCCTCGGTGTAGCTCCCGATGGGAATCGGGCTGGTGCCGAGGGGATACTTGTTGCTCACGATGAGCGGCGTGGTATTATCGGCGCCCTTCTTCCCGGTAGCAGAGTCTGCTATGCGGGTGTCGGGTACCGTGCCGCCGCTGGCAGTCGGGACAGTCAGCCCAAGGAACTGCGGCGTGACGGAGGCTGCGCGAAGGTTGAATTGCTGGTACACCCGGTTGGTACGAACGCCGTTGTTGAGATCGGCCGTGGAATTGAACACAAAGCCGGGCGGTACCTGCTTCGCGTCCGCGTCGGCGCCGGCAAGATTGTTCTGATCCAATCGCGCTCGCGCTCGGCCCATGTACGCGAGCGATGTCAGTTGAGCGTCGTTTGCGGCCTGAGCTGCTGCCAGACCCTGCGTAAACCTGTCCTCCGCCTGCACAAAGATCTGCATCGACGTCAGCTCCGGCCCCAGAGCGATTGCCGCGCTGCAGAACAGCTCACCGAGCATGATGCGATCATACCCGCCGTAGATCAGCGCTTTGGCGAGCAGATCGGTCCGATTCGTCACCTGCTGGTCTGTCCAGACCTTGAGCAGCGCAGCCGTGGTATCAGCCGTGTACCGCGCAGTGGATATGGGCCGGTACACGCCGGGAGTGAAGTTGTCGCAGTTGTTGGTCGCATACGCGGCATCGCTAGTCTGGACATCACGTCTGTCGTAGGGCCAGCGCGATGCCGTAATGGACGCGTCGAGTAGCTCATCGCTGAGCAGTGCCCCAACGGCTACGAAAGCGCCGTAGCCGCACTCGAAATCACCGACGCTGCTGTTTACCAGTAGCGTCGCGAACGCCGGGTCCTGCAGCAGCTTTGCGTCGATCTTGTCTGGCGCTGTAACGTTGAGTGCATCGCTGATTGTGTTACAAGCGGCGATTGGGCCAGCGATTACGACGGCCGTTAGCCACCCCGCAATCGTGCGCGAGCCTCGCCGACAGCGGCGAATGAATGTCTTCGTCATGGTCAGAAGGTGAGATTGATGGTTGTCGTATACTGGCGAAGCTGCGGCAGGACGGCCTGCTCCCACTGCGCGGCACCCCGGGTCCCGCCCTGGAAGGACGCCTCGGGCTCGAGCCCGGGATAGTTTGTCCATGTGTGCAGGTTACGGCCGGCAAAGGTCAGCGAGGCACCGCCAACCCGCAGGCTGCGGAGCAGCGACTCCGGCACCGTCCATGTCAGCGACAGCTCACGCAACTTCGCGAAGCTCGCATCTTCGATCACACCGCTTGGGGCATTCGTGCCAAGCGTGTACGCCCCCACCAGCGCTGGAGCGAACTCCGCAGGATAGAAGTTCGCGCGACACTGCCGGAAGATCTGGCAGCGCACACGATCGTTACCGTTCAGCTTCTTGTACCCGGTCTTGTAGTCCAACAGGCCAGCGATACGAAAGTTGGTCAGGAAACGAATACCAGTGCCAACAGACCCTTCCACCCGAGGAAGTGAACGGCCCAGGTACACGTTAGGTGCGCCTGAGCAAGCTACCATTCCGCCTTTTCCGTCGTCGCACATGACGTTCGTCACCTTACCCGTGGCCGCATCAACCGTCGACGTGACAACCTTGGGAGCGAACCAGGAAAATAGGGGATAGCCAAGGCGCTGCTGGACGTAGGAGGACGCCTGCAGGAACTGATTACCGCCCAGATTATCGACCTTGCTGTCGTTGGTCGCGACGTTGTACGTCACGTCCCACGATACCGCCTGCGTCTGGATAGGTGTGGCACGAAGTGCCAGCTCTACACCGTGGCGTAGGATGCGGCCCGCGTTGATGTATTGCGTGTTGGCGCTGAAGCCGCTCGATGGCGCCACCGGCACCTCGAGAATTTCGTTCCTAGTGCCACCGTTGTAATAGGTGAATTCGATTCCGGCGCGATCGTTTAGGAAGCTGCCGTCGAAGCCGAGCTCGGTCTCGTAGCCACGCTCTGGCTGCAGGTCCGGGTTTCCGATCGTGCTCGGTGTTACCCCCGTTGCAGTCGTGCTGTACGACTGAATACTCACGAACAGCGGAGGCGCTTCACCAGATTGCCCATACGCAGCTCGCAGCTTGAGTTGCGACACAAACGGAACCTTGAAGAACGGCTCGTCGCTCAGCACGTAAGAGGCGCTCAGGTGAGGATAGACGACATTCTTGAAGTTCTTCCCGAACGAGCTGTTCTGGTCAGACCGTATCCCCGCCGAGAGGAACAGACGATCCTTCCACGCCAGCTCTTCCTGCCCGAGAACGCCAAGCGAGTTGTTATCCCGCGTGTAGCCGTAGGTCGACAGTCTCGCTGTCAGGGAGCTCAGGGCCGTGAGCCCCGGAGCGGGGAAGTCGTTGCCCGAACCGCCGGCGAAGCGTGAATTACGCAGGTAGAAATCGCCGCCCACTGTAGTGCTGGATTGCAGCGACGACGACAGCGGCGCCTTGAACGTGGCGTGATACGTCGTCGAGGTTATGCTGTTGTCGCGGAATCCAACGACCTTGTAGCCCGAGTCGGCGTCCGTACCAAAGAAGTACGACAGGTTGTAGTTGACGCCGGCAAGTTCGTCGTTCTGCTCGTGCGCGTAGTCGGTACCGACGGTGAGCTGCTGAGTGAACCACTTCGCCGGAGTGTGCGTGACCTGCACGCTGCCCGTGAACCGGTTGAAGAGCTGGTCGAAGCTGTACTCCTGGTAGTATGCCTCCGGAGTGCCGCTCTCGAACCCTCCGTTGCGGGTTCCCAGAGTAGACGGGGTTGCATAGAAGCCGGAGAACATCACGCCACCGCAGCCAGCCTCGCAGCTCAGCTTCGTTGTGCCGCGTACATAACCGCCACTGGCGCTGATGTCGATCGCTTTGCCGGGCGTCATGTGTACGTTGCCGCGTCCGCCGTACTGGATCTGCGAGTTCGTCGGCTCCACGCCTTGGTCGCTGTGCGTGTTGCCGCTCAGATAGTATTGCACCGAGGGCGATCCACCGCTCACCGCCAGAGTGTTCTCATTGATGCGGCCATCGCGGAACAGAGGCTTACCAGAGTCGGCCCGCACCTGTGCGATGTTCTCACTGATGATGTTTCCCTTCACGAGACCGTAGTTGGTCGGGAAGCGACCAATGACATCCGCGAAGAATGCCTTACCCTGCTTGGTCGTGAAATCCCAGCGCGTCTTGCCCTGTGCACCGCGCTTCGTGATGATCTGGATCACGCCATTGATGGCTTCGGTTCCGTACAGGGCTGTTGCCGCCGGACCGCGTACGATCTCGATGCTCTCGATGTCGTTCGGATTGTAGTCGTTCCAGCGCGACGTTGTGCTCGCACCGAATGACTGGTTGGTCGGCCCCGTTCCCTGTGAGTTGTCGACACGTACTCCATCAACGTAGATCAGCGGCTGGTTCGACAGCGATAGGCTGGAGCCGCCCCGGATACGAACTGTCGCGCCCGAGCCCACAACGCCCGAGTTCTCCAATACAGTCACGCCGGGAGCGCGGCCGTTGATCAGTCCCTGAACATCCTGTACCGGCTGCGTCCTGACGACCGCAGCCGCGTTGATCTGCGCCACTGAGACGCCCAACTCGCGCTTGGCCACCGGACCCGTTGTACCCGTGACAACGACGCTGTTCAGCTCGACCAGACTTTCACGCAACTGCAAGCGAACGCTGTTGTCGCCCACGCGCACGCGACGCTGGAGCGGTGCGAAACCGATGCGGCGCAGTACCAGCGTCACGCTGTCACCCGCAAGCCCCGTGATCCGGAACTGGCCCGACACGTCGGTCGATGCACCCCGCGCACCCGCCGTAATCTGCACTCCCGCCAGTGGTCCGCCAGAAGATTCCACGACGACGCTGCCGCTGACCGTACCGGTCTGCTGTGCGTGTAGCTCCGGCGCGATGAGTGCGGCACCTAACAGTGCGCCTCCCGCCCAGAAGCTGCTAACACCGAGCCCTGCTCTACACGAACGTAAAAAGGATCGCATTACGTCCCCTCCGCCTTAC
>JBPCQO010000193.1:0-28489 GCA_050998035.1 Gemmatimonadaceae bacterium
AGTGCCGACCGGCATGAAAGCTGGCGTTTCGACCACTCCGTGCGGAGTGGTGAACCAGCCAATTCTGGCGGAGCCACTGGCGTGCGACGTTCGAAAGGAGAAGGCGGGCATTCAGAAAGTAGCGCGGATGGTCATTTTTTTGCGGATGCTGGATCACAACCTTACGGAACCTAGATGAAGCGACTCTCTCAGTTCATGCAGCCGCCATATCCGCAGGGATCCCTACGGGGGCGGGCTCTGGACATCCGCCGCCGCTGGGCGTGGCTGCTGCCTAATCTCACGCCGGCAAAGCTGGCCAACTTGATGTTGGCGGGCGCGCAGTTCGCGCTCAAGCACGAATCCATGCGGGCTTGGCCGGTCATAGTCAAGATCGACATCTCGCCGCTGTGCAATCTGCACTGCACCGTCTGCGTTCACGCGCGTCCGAGCGAGAATTCCACCGAGGAGCTGAAAGGTCAGACCTTCACTCCCGGCACCAGAATGACGGTCGCTCAGTTCCAGCGCATCGTGGACGAGATTGCGGGCAGGACTATGGCGGTGTCGCTGTACTACATTGGCGACCCACTGGTGCATCCCGATCTCGATGCCATGTGTGGCATCGCGCGCGACGCCGGACTCAACTCGCACGTCAGCACCAACTTCAGTTTCAATCTTTCCGACGCACGCATTGACAGTCTGGTCCGGAGCGGGCTAACCCACCTCACCGTCTGCGTCGACGGACTCACCCAGGAGAGCTACGGCCGCACGCGCGTGGGGGGCAAGATCGGCCTGGTGTTGGACAACCTCGAGCGCGTGATGCAGTGCCGAAAGAAGCTGGGCCGCGAATTTCCGCGGGTCGAGGTTCAGTACCTCAAGTACCAGCACAACGTGGCCGAGTTGGCGGAGGCGTCGGAGAGATTCATCGCACTCGGCGTGGATCAGTTCACGGAGATGTGGGGCGATCTGCACAACTACACCGACATGAGTCCGGGTCAGTATGAAGTTGTCGGGCCGAAGGCGGAGAAGGCAATCCCGCAGTGCCTGTGGCCACACTTCGCGCTCCAGATCAAGTACGATGGTGATGTGGTCCCCTGCGTGAACTACCGGATGGGACCGCAGTACAGCAACGTGGGCGAGCGGCGCGTCATCGGTAACGTGTTCCAGACGAGCGTCTGGGACGTGTGGAACTCGGCACGATACAAGGCGCTCCGGCGCATCGTCTCCAACCCCACGCGTGTGGACAGCGAACCGGCGCTGGCCCAGACCTTTTGCGATGGATGTCCGCAGATCTGCGACACTCACGTGGAGCAGAACCTCCGCCGCGGCAACGAGTACCGCTGGGAGGATCTGTACCAGATGGACGACCGCAAGCGCGTGGCCAGAACGGTCCGGTAGCATGGCGCTGTTGGGCATGCAGGACGTAAGCATCGCGTTTGGAGGACCCCCGGTCCTCGATCGCGCCGCTTTCAGCATCGAACGGGGTGAGCGCGTCTGTCTCCTGGGCCGCAACGGCGCGGGGAAGAGCACCGTCATGAAGCTGCTCGACGGCACCATCGCACCCGACACCGGGGAGGTGGTACGCCAGACCGGGACCACGGTCACGCGCCTGGAGCAGGAAATCCCGGATAGCCTAGTCGGCACCACCTTCGATGTGGTCGCGGCAGGACTGGGCGACACCGGTCGGCTGCTGGCCCGGTATCACCTGGCCAGTCAACGCGTGGGCACAGACGCGAGCCCGGACGCGCTGCGTGAGCTGGACCGGCTGCATCATGCACTCGATTCGGCCAATGCCTGGCAGGCGCAGAACCGCGTCGAAACGGTGCTGTCGCACCTCGGCCTGGATGGCGACACGCCGTTCGCCAGCGCCTCGGGCGGCCGCAAGCGCCAGACGCTGCTCGCACGCGCGCTCGTCCGGGAGCCGGACGTTCTGCTCCTGGACGAGCCCACTAATCATCTCGACGTGGATGCCGTGGAATGGATGGAGAACTTCCTGATCGATCGCGCCACGACGCTCCTCTTCGTGACGCACGACCGTGCCTTCCTCCGGCGTGTGGCGACACAAATAGTGGAGCTCGACCGCGGCAAGCTCGCGGATTGGGGTGCGGACTATGACACGTATCTACAACGCAAGGAGGCGACGCTCGCGGCCGAAGCACGCGAGTGGGCCGAATTCGATAGAAAACTTGCTAAAGAAGAGGTCTGGATCCGGACGGGGATCCAGGCGCGCCGCACACGCAATGAGGGACGCGTCCGCTCGCTCGAAGCGCTGCGCACCGAACGCGGCGCGCGGCGCGAACGCACCGGCAGCGTCAAGCTGCAGACGCAAGACGCAGAGCGATCTGGGCGCCTCGTGGTGGACGCACGGAACGTGAGCTTCGCGTACGGCGACCGCACGATCATTCGTGATTTCACTACGACTATCACACGCGGTGATCGCGTGGGTTTGATCGGACCGAACGGCGCCGGGAAGACCACGCTGCTCCGTCTTCTATTGGGCGAGCTGGCGCCGGACGCGGGGACAATTCGCATAGGGACCGGACTCGAGACTGCGTACTTCGACCAGTTGCGGGAGCAATTGGACCCGGATCGAAGCGTGTTTGACAGTGTCGCCGACGGCGCTGACTTCATCGAGACCGGCGGCGCACGCAAACACGTGCTCGGCTACCTGCAGGACTTCTTGTTTTCCCCAGATCGCGCGCGAGCGCCGGTCCGTGCTCTGTCGGGCGGCGAGCGAAACAGGTTACTGCTGGCTCGGTTGTTCACCCGTCCGTTTAATCTGCTGGTACTGGACGAGCCGACCAACGATCTGGACATCGAGACGCTGGACCTGCTCGAGGAGCTGCTGCTCGACTTCACGGGGACGCTGCTGCTAGTGAGCCACGACCGCGCGTTCCTCGACAACGTGGTGACCAGTACGCTGGTACTCGAAGGCGGCGGTCGTGTTGGTGAGTACGTGGGCGGGTACACCGACTGGGTGCGCCAACGTCCGCTGCCGCCGAGCATGAAGGCCACAGCCGCAGTGCCGCAGCGGGCGGTTGCGCCAGTTACACCGCGTACCGTGAAGAAGCGGCGCCTCAGCTTCAGGGAAACCAGCGAACTCGCCGCACTCCCCGATCTGATCGACGCACGCGAGCGCGACCGTGAGCAGCTCTACACGTCGCTGACGGACCCGGCGCTGCTCCGCGACGGAACAGCTGTCGGCGCGGCCAGAACGCGTCTTGCGGCTCTGGAAGCCGAGCTTGCGGAGATGACCGAGCGCTGGGAGTCGCTGGAGACGATAGCGGGCGACGTGTCGTACTAGCGGCCGCAGTGTAGTAGCGGCCCGTTCGCCGATTTTGGCTCACGCGCGCTATTTTATCACGGCACCCGGTCAGGTTGCCGTGCTGCTGCCATTCTTCTTTCCGTGGTGGATCATGTCCCTGTCATCGATGCGACGCCTGTCACTCGCCTGTTCACTGGCAGCTCCGCTCTGCGCCTTACCGGTCCTGCTACCGGCGCAGGGCGCAATGCACAGCGCGATTCCGGTTCCGGCCAGAGCGCTCGATCCGGCCAACATCGACCGCAAGTACGGCGCGTGTCAGGATTTCTACATGTTCGCCAACGGCGGTTGGATCGCGAGGAACCCGATCCCGCCGGCGTTCGCATCGTGGGGCAGCTTCGCCGAGCTGACGGAGAGGAACAATTTGGTGCTCAAGGCGGTTCTGGATAGCGCCGCGAGCCAGGCGCGCACCACCACCGATTCCAACACCCGGAAGCTCGGGACGTTCTACTCCAGCTGCATGGACTCCACGGCAGCGGAAGCCGCAGGTATTGCTCCGCTGTCGCCTGAGCTGGCTCGCATAGCTGCGGTTTCCGATCGTGCGCAGCTCGAGCCCGAGATTGCAAGGCTCCACGTGGCGGGCTTCGGCGGTGCGTTCCGCTTTGGCGGCGGCGCGGATGCGAAGAATGCGTCGATGGTGATCGCACATGCGAGTCAGGGTGGCATCACTCTCCCGGACCGGGACTACTATCTGCGCAATGAGGCCGCGACGCAGGCGATTCGTTCGCAGTACACCGATTACGTCACGCAGCTATTCACGTTGGCTGGCGATCGGCCCGCTGTGGCAGCGGCGAATGCGCAGCGCGTGCTCTCGATCGAGACATCGCTCGCAAGAGCGTCGCTTCCGCGAGTTGCGCTGCGTGACCCGAACGTCACTTACCACCCGATGACGCTGGCGCAGGCTAATGCGCTCACGCCGGCGTTCGATTGGACGACATACGTGAACGCCATCGGGGTGCCGCAGGTTACGACCGTCAACATCGGGATGCCAGATTTCTTCAAGGCGCTCAACACGGAGCTGACGCAACGCCCGCTGGATGATTGGAAGGCATACCTCCGCTGGGTCGTGCTCTCGCGCAGTGCGCCCGAGCTGAGCTCGCCGTTCGTTGATGCATCGTTCAAATTTGGATCGCTCCTGTCCGGCGCCAAGGTGCAGCAGCCACGCTGGAAGCGCTGCCTCAGCGCGTCCGACCAGGCACTTGGCGATGCACTCGGCCGCGAGTACGTGAAAGTTGTATTTACGCCAGCCGCCAAGGCGAAGATGCTCGCGATGGTGATGAACCTGCGTAGCGTGCTGCGCGACAGGATTACCCACGCGGACTGGATGAGCGATGTGACGCGTAAGCAGGCGCTCGAGAAGATGGACGCGTTCAACCAGAAGATCGGCTACCCCGATACCTGGCGCGACTACGCCGAGCTCAACATCACGCCAGGCGCCTTTATCAACAACGTGACTGCAACGCGCGCGTATGAAACGCGGCGTGATCTGGCGATGATCGGAAAGCCCGTGGACCGCACGCGCTGGGGGATGACTCCGCCAACGGTGAACGCCTACTACAGTCCGCCGCTCAACGAGATCGTCTTTCCGGCCGGCCGGCTGCAACCACCGTTCTTCGCGCTGTCGTACGACGACGCGGCAAACTACGGCGGCGTGGGCGGCACCATCGGCCACGAGATGTCGCACGGCTTCGACGACCAGGGGCGCCAGTACGACGCACATGGCAATCTGCGCGACTGGTGGACGCCTGAAGATGCGCACCGTTACACGGCCAAGGCGGCTGTGGTCGAGAATCAGTACAACGGTTACGTAGCCATCGACACGCTGCACGTGAACGGCAAACTCACCCTTGGCGAGAACCTCGCCGATGTGGTCGGCGTATCCGTAGCATTCGAGGCAATGGAGCGTGCGCTCAAGGGGCAGCAGCATCATCTGATCGACGGCTTCACGCCGGAGCAGCGCTTCTTCCTGGCGTACGCGCAGGCCCGCCTCACGGAAACCCGGCCAGAGCGCGCCCGCGTCGCTGTCGCAACTGATCCGCACTCGCCGGGACCTTTCCGGGTCAACGGGCCGCTTGCCAACATGCCGGAGTTCGCGCAGGCCTTTGGATGCAAGCCGGGCGACGCGATGGTGCGGCCGGACTCGATCAGGGCGCATATCTGGTAGCCGGCTAACATGCGAGTTGGAGCGATGAACAGTACGACCGGCAACGAAGTTGATAGCGCAGTTGATAGCGCGGTCACTGCACCGCTGCTGCGCGACGGTGTCCGCCATCCTCCGCACGAAGCGCCATACTACGTCGCGGTCGGCGCAGAGGTGGAGATCT
This sequence comes from Gemmatimonadaceae bacterium, assembly GCA_050998035.1. Classification (GTDB taxonomy): domain Bacteria; phylum Gemmatimonadota; class Gemmatimonadetes; order Gemmatimonadales; family Gemmatimonadaceae; genus Fen-1247. Next base: position 5,623 of record JBPCQO010000193.1, read on the forward strand.
TCGAGCGATGCCATGCGCGTGGTCTCCCAGTGATGCTCAAGGGGCCCACGGGGTGCGGCAAGACGCGCTTTGTGGAATACATGGCGTGGCGGCTTGGCCGTCCGCTGGTGACGGTCGCGTGTCACGACGATCTCTCGGCCAGTGATCTCACGGGGCGATACCTGATTCGCGGTGGCGAAACGGTGTGGGTGGACGGGCCGCTCGCGATCGCCGCGCGGTCGGGCGCGATATGTTATCTGGACGAGGTTGTGGAGGCGAGACAGGATACAGTCGTCGTCATTCATCCGCTCACCGACGACCGCAAGCTGCTGCCGATCGAGAAGACAGGCGAGCTGATCGAAGCGGCGCAGGGCTTCCAGTTGGTCGCGTCGTACAATCCCGGCTATCAACACGCGATAAAAGATCTGAAACCGAGTACCCGGCAGCGGTTCGTCACGCTCGATTTCGACTTCCCGCCTGCTGCGGTGGAAACCGATATCGTGGCCCACGAGAGCGGCGTGAAGCGATCGACGGCTGCCGCACTCGTGGCGCTCGCGACTCGTGTGCGTCGGTTGCGGGATCAGGGGCTCACGGAAGGACCGGGCACGCGCCTTCTGGTCTCGACGGCGCGACTCATCGCCAGCGGAATACCCGCGAGCGATGCGTGTCGCGTCGCACTCGCTAGCCCACTGACGGATGATCCGGATCTGCTCGCCGCAATCTCGGATCTGGTCGAGACAACGATGTAGCACGGGTCACGCGAGATGAATCGTACCCGAGCAGTACTCATCAGGAGCGGTCGCGCTGTCACTGGGCCTGCTGTACGCGTCTGGCAGCAATGGCGCGCCCGGCGCGAACAGTCGCACGTAGGGATCGACAGCGTACGCCGTCGGTTGGAGCTGTTGATTGCCGCGATGTATGGCCACGAAATCCCCATACGAAATGCGGAGGAGCCATCCAAGCATAGCTGGCTTTCGAATGTAATTGATGGCGTGCCACGGCATCTCCGCAACGTCGAGGTGGTGGCGGCCAGCGACGGCCGGTGCATTCGTCTTCCTCGCGAGCTCGCAAATGCGACTGGAAGCGGATCGGCGAACACGCAGTACCGCTTGCTGGCGATCGAGCAGGCCGAGCGCATCGCGCGCGGAACGGCAACGATGCTGCCGGCCATCGGCGAACTTCTCGAGCGCGACCTGTATCTGCTCTCCGAAGCAGCAGCAGTGGACGCGGAAATATCTCGATCGATGAGCGCGTTAATTCCAGCCATTTCCATCGCACGAGCGCAAGCGTTGCAAAACCGCATACAACTCAGCAAGCTGGCCGCGCACGAGCGCGGCGTCGAGCTCATCCTGCGCAGTGTGCTCGCCAGCGACCCTGCAATGGACATCACCAGCGTTCCGCGTGCCAATACGCCGGCGGACTCACTTGCGTGGGCGCGCGCGACAGCGGCCACGCTGCGGGGTGAATCGCGTTCCAGACGTGACAGATACCGTGGCCTCGCACCCGTCGCATTCTGGGGAACAGTGAACGAGCCGGAGCGCATTCCGGAGCGACCTCGCATGAATCCAGCAGAGCAGCAGCAGGAAGACGACGAGAAGGACGAGTCCAGCCCCGACGCTACAATGCGGGATCCGCAGCATCGCGAATGCAAACGTCCCCCAATTCCGGCAGCTCCCGGCTCATCGCAGCTACTTGCGCAGGTGGAGAGTACGCAGGGCGAAGACAAGGAAACAGTTCCGCTCACCGACTCGAATCAGAAACCCGACGGTTACGAAGACGACGCCGACGAAGGCGTCGCCTCAGACGCACCGTCAACAGCCAACCCGGGTACATCCGCGACCGAGTCGCCATCGCCCACGAGGGACGAGACTGGGGAACACCATCCGCTTTCAGCGGGGATCGACTACCCCGAATGGGATTGCTATGCCGGTAACTACAGGACTCCGGGCTCGACAGTCCACGTCAGCCGTCACATCGGAACGGATTCACCGTGGGCAGCAGAAGTATTGAGAGAACGGGCAGTGTTGGTGCGACGTGTGCGCGAACGATTCGAGCGATTGCGATCGCAGCGCGTGAAGCTCACGCGCCAACGAGATGGCGACGAGCTCGATCTTGCGGCCTGCGTGCGCGCACTCGTCGATCTGCGCATGGCGCGCACTCCCGATGACCGTCTATACATGAGCGTGCGCCCCGCGCGGCGTGCTCTCGCGATCGCGCTGCTGGTGGACGTGAGTGGCTCGACCGACGCACAGGTAAGCGACTCCCTTCAGGTAATTGATGTCGAACGGATCGCCCTACTGCTCGCCAGTGAGGCGTTCGATGCACTTGGTGATCTGTACTCGATTCTCACATTCTCGAGCATGGGGGCAGCAGACGTTCGCGTGTCGCTCATCAAGGACTTCACCGAGCGCAACGGTGACGCTGTACGCCAGCGGATATCGGCGATGACGTCAGGCGGGAACACGCGGCTGGGCGCAGCCGTACGTCACGCCACTGCGTTGCTCGCCGCCCAACCCGCTGGTCACCGCCTGCTGCTGATCCTGTCCGACGGCAAGCCGAGCGACACTGATCGCTACTACGAAAAGTACGCCGTGGAGGACAGCCGGCAGGCGATCGCCGAGGCGCGGTCGCAAGGCGTGTATCCATTCTGCATCACCGTGGACGCAAGTGACGCGCAGGAGTATCTATCACACATCTTCGGTCCAGCAGGGCACACAACGTTGCGGCAGCCGGAACAGCTTCCACTCGCGCTATTGCGGGTTGTCCGGCTGCTGCTAGGCGCGCAGGCGTCCTGAGACGTGCTGCGTGAGCAACGCCGCTCCAATCAGTCCCGACCGGCGCCGATCACCGCGTCGGCCTCGATCTCAACGAGCAGATCCGAGTCGATCAGCCGCCTGACCTCCACCATCGTGGTTGCAGGACGTACGTCGCGAAAGAACTCTCCGTGGGCTCGTCCAATCGCCTGCCACTGGCTGATATCCGTGACGAACATGCGAGTGCGTACAACGTCCGCGAGCGACGCTCCGGCACGCGCGAGTGCCGCCTCGATCGTAGTCAACGTCTGAATGGTCTGTGCGTACGCATCGCCTCTTCCAACCACATGGCCATCGTCGCCGATTGCGGTGCTCCCCGCGACGTAAACATTGTCGCCAACGCGCACCGCGCGCGAGTAGCCAACGATTTCCTCGAAAGGGCCGCCGCTGGAGATATTCTGTCTATCCGTCATAACGTACCTATCAGAGCACGACTCGCTTGTCAGCCTTGGCGTACGCCAGATCCGTCAACAAATTCACCATCACGAAAACGACGCTGAGAAAGAGCACGCTCCCCTGTATCGCCGGCAGGTCGCGCCGTGAGATGGCGTTCACCACATAGCGCCCGAGTCCGGGCCAGCTGAATATCGTTTCGGTGAGAATGCTGCCGGTGAGATAGTAGCCAAAGTCGAGCCCCAGCACCGTGATCACCGGGATCAGAGCGTTGCGCAGCGCATGCCGTGTGATCACTGCTCGCTCGCGCAGCCCTTTGGCCCGCGCCGTCCGAACGAAGTCGCTGTTGAGCACGTCGAGCATCGCCGACCGCGTGACGCGTGCTAGGAACGCAATGGAGCGCGTGCCGAGCGCAAGTGCCGGGAGAATTAGATGCCTTATTCCACCGTACCCCGACGGCGGCAGCCAGTGCAACGTTACCGCGAATAGCAAGATGAGCAGCAGTCCCACCCAGTAAACCGGGAAAGATATCCCCAGGTACGCGGCCCCCAGCGCGACGCGATCGAACCAGCCGTTTGGACGCCGCGCACTGAGCACGCCGATGATGATGCCCGTGATGGACGCAAACAGCATCGCCGTTCCAGCGAGCAGCAGCGTTTTCGGGAATCGCTCCAGCACGTCCTGAATTATGGGGCGACGTGTGATGTACGACGTACCCAGATCGCCGCGCAGGATTCCGCCTGCGTAGTGTGCGAACTGCGACATGAGGGGCTCGTCCAGCCGCAGCTCCTTCCGCAGCCGCGCGATCGTCGCAGAGTCGGCTCGCTCTCCAACCATCTCCTGCACAGGATCACCTGGTGCCACGTACAGCAGCAGAAACGTCACGACCAGCACGCCAATGAGCGTCGGTATGGATAGCGCGATCCTGCGCGCGATGAAGGCGATCATTCAGCGTGGATCATTGCGGATCGTTGTCGGTCACTCATTGTGCCGGTTTGGCTGCGTGCTTGATCGACACCGTTGTCCACCGCTGCCCATTGAAGATCGATGGAACGACGTACCCCTTGATCCATGGCTGAACGGCATCCACTTCCTTGTAGAAGAACAGATAGATCATGGGTGCGTCGCCGAACGCGATGCTGTCCGCCTGGCTGTACATCGCGGCACGTTTTACAGGGTCCTGCTCGCGCCTGGATGCGCTCACAACACTGTCGAACGTTGCATTGTGATAGAACGATACGTTGCCGCCCACTCCTGCGTTAGCGCTATGTAGCAGCGGGTACAGGAAGTTTTCCGCGTCCGGATAGTCCGCGTACCAGTCCTTCAGTGCGATGTCGGTGTTTCCCTTGCGCGCCGCCTCGCGCATGGACGATGCGTCGCGCTGGACCAGCTTCACGCGGATGTTGGCCCGCGCGAGATACGCCTGCAGCGTCTGCGCGATGCGCGGGAACTGCTCGGTCTGCCCCGACCACAGCTCAACGTCCACACCGTTCGGGTACCCAGCCTCGGCGATCAGTGCGCGCGCCCTGGCTGGATCGTACGGAAACGGAGCCCTCGCCGAATCGAACCCCGGGAGCGATGGCGGTATCACCCCCGTGGCGACCGTACCGCGACCTCCCATCAGCCGGCGCAGGATCACCCGTGTATCGATCGCATAGTTGATCGCGCGCCTCACCCTGACGTCACGCAACGGCCCGTGGGTAGTGTTCATCGCCGCGTAGATGAGCCGGAGCGACGGCGCCGATTGCAGCAGGCCGCGCGTCTCGTCGTTCGCCTCCCACGCGGGCGTGGACTGCTCCGGCAGCCACATGACGTCCACGTTGCCGCCTTCGAACTCTGCCTCGGCGGTACTCATCTCCGGGATTATCCGAGCTTCCAGGGAGTCCGCCAGCGGCGCACCGCCGTGGTATGATGCGTTGCGCGCAAAGCGGAGATAGTCATCATGCCGCCACTCCACAAACCGCCACGGGCCCGTTCCCACGGGATGTTCGCCGAAATCCGGCGGCGTGTGCCGCGGGACGATCCCCGTGACCGGCATCGCCAGCATCTTCGGGAAAATGGCGAACGGCTCGCCCAGCGTGAACCGGACCGTCGAATCGTCCAGCACTTGGAGCCCGGAAATGGACTTGAGCTTCCCCGCGCCAAAATCCTTCGCTCCCTTGATCGGGTACAGCGGCCATCCGCGCCCGCCGCGCGTGGCGGGATCGAGCACCCGCTCGAACGAGTGTTTCACATCTCCGGCTGAGAAGGATGTGCCGTCGTGGAAATGCACCCCGGTCTTGAGATGAAAGGTGTACACCAGTCCATCGGGGCTGACCTCCCACGCTGTGGCAAGGTCGGGGACCAGCTCCGCCCGCTCGGTAAAGCGGGTGAGCCCATCGAACACGTATGCCACGGCGCGCCCCGTCGGGACGTCGGTCGACAGCGCCGGGTCCAACGAGCGGGGGTCGTAGTTGTCGCGCGAATCTATCAGCGTCCGCCGGTCCGGCGCGGACGAGTCGCCGCAGCCGGAAACGGTCACGGTCATGGCCACGACGGCGGCGGCGAGGGCCGGTACGAGTGCGAACATGCCGCGCTGGGAGCGGCGACGCCGCATTGCTGTTGACATGATGGGGTGCGGAGCGAGAACTTACCGGGCTAACTATAGAGCGTCAACTAGAGCGTCATTGTGACCGCGGACACGTTTTTCAGGACAATTGCCGCGGCCACCATCATGGCCGCAAGCTTAAGCATCGCGCCACGAGTCGCCAGGGGGCAGGATCTCCGGTGCGAACGGGGCGACGCCGAAGTGCGCGGGCTCGACTTCTCCGGCAACAAGACCTTCACCGATGCCGAGTTGGAGAACGCCATAGTGACCACGCCCTCATCCTGGGCTCGGCGCTATCTCAATCTTCCGTTCTCCACCCGCCGTTGCCTGGACCGCGCGGAGTTCGCTAACGATAGGCTGCGGCTCATCCTGTATTACCGTCGCCGCGGCTTCGCTGCGGTGACCGTGGACCCGCTGCTCAGCCCATCCGGCGCTGGCGGCGTCAACGCTAGGTTCGCGATTCGGGAAGGCGAGCCACTCGTGCTCCGGTCACTCGTCATCGCTGGGGTTGATTCCGTTGAAAACGCGCGTGATGTGCTGAGGCATCTTCCCATACACACCGGTGATCGCTTCGATCGAACCAGGATTGATGCAGCCATCGACTTGATCTCACGTCACCTGCGCAACGAAGGCTATCCCGCGGTGCGCGCCCGCAACTCGTTCACAGTCGATACGACAACAAGGGCAGCGTACGACTCTCTTGTTATCGTACCCGGAGCCCTGACGCGTTTTGGCGGGGTACACATGAGTGTGACCCCTGCGCCTAACAGAAAGCAGCAAATCCCAGACGTGGTCGTACGGCGTATCGTCGGCCTGGACTCGGGCGACGTGTTCCGGGAACAGACGATCATCGACGCGCAACGGTCGCTGTACCAGACGGACGCGTACACTCACGTTTCCATCTCGCTGGACAGCGCACTCGGCCATCGCACGGGTGCAGACTCCGTGGCACCGCTGGACATATCGGTGGCGGAGAATACGATGCATGCCGCGCGCGTTGGCGGCGGCTACGGGACGTTGGACTGCTTTCGCCTCACGGGTGAGTTGGACGACTACAATTTTCTTCAGGGCGCGCGACACCTCACGCTACAGGCACGCGTGTCCAAGATCGGGATCGGCAAACCGCTGGACGCGGCGCCCGGTCTCTGCTCCAACGCCCGGAACGATCCGTACAGCACGCGTCTCAACTACTACCTCGGCGCAACGCTGCGCCAGCCGGTATTCTTCGGCCTGCATAGCGTACCGACCATCACCGCTTACACGTCGCGCGTGAGCGAGTACAACGCTTACGTCCGAACCACGTCCATCGGGGGGATCGCCTCGGTGGAGTATCAGCGCTGGGCCAGGACCCCCGTCACCTTCGCGTACACTGTCGATTTCGGCCGCACGGAAGCCCAGCCGGCGCTGTTCTGCGCCGTGTTCAATCTGTGCGCGCTCGAAGATCGCCAGCGGGTGCAGCAGAATCAACGACTCGCCATCATCAGCGCGCTGGTGCTGCATGATGCTTCCAACAACGTCCTGGCCCCCACTTCGGGGAGCATCTCTCGCTTCGAGATTCGCATTGCGTCACCGGTAGTTCTCTCCGACGCCGAGCTCCAGTTCAACACGCTGCTGGGTGAGGTCTCGCGGTACATCCCCGCCGGCGGTGGCAACGTGCTCGCGTTGCACGCGAAGGCGGGGGCGGTATTCGGTGCCGGTTTCAAGAACAATACGGGATTCATCCCGCCACAGGAGCGGATGTACGCCGGCGGCCCCAACTCAGTACGCGGATTCGCCCAGAACGAGCTCGGTGGCGCAACGTACATTGCGCAACGCTACGATACCGTTCAGGTGGCACGCGGAGATGGCACGACGGCGACGTACTTTCGAGTTGCCGACTCAGTTACCAAGGCGAAGCGCTTCGTCGCGGTCGGCGGCAACACGCTCGCCGTGGGCAATATCGAGCTGAGGCTGCGCAGTCCGATTCTGCCAGACGTGTTGCAGTTCGCGGTCTTCGCCGACGCTGGCGATGTGTGGAACCGTGGCGGCGCAAGCAACTTCAGCGGCTTCAGCATAAAGATCACACCCGGTATCCAGCTCGCGGCCCTTACCCCCATTGGGCCGGCGCGAATCGTCGTCGGCTACAACCCGTACCCTCGTTCTGCTGGCCCCATCTACTACGAGAACACCGCCGCACAGGGCGGTGCCCTTCCGTGCGTGAGCCCGAGCAACACGCTCCCGGTAACAGCTGATTCCGCCGGTCACTTGATTCAGGCCGAAGGGCGCTGCGACGCGAGCTTTCGACCGGCCGCGAACAAGTCGTTCCGCAGCAGGCTGACCTTCGGCCTCGCAATCGGGCAGGCGTTCTAGCACGTGACGCGTCGTGGTCGCATCGTCCTCTGGACGGCAGCGGTTCTGCTCACGCTCTTCTCCGTCGCCGTCGCCGGCTTTCTGGCACTCACGGAAACCGGCCGGGGCAGAGAGCAGATTCGTCGCCTCATCGCGTCAGCGCTGGGCGGCCAGATCCATGGCTCACTGTACGTGGGACGTATCACGAAAGGATTTTTCACCGGTGTTACGATCGACTCGCTCGCCATTCGGGACGAGAACGACTCGCTCTTTGTGAGTACCGGTCAGGTATCGCTGCGCTACGATCTGCGTGATCTCGCCGACCGGCGCATTCTGCTGCGTGGCGTTCGAGCCGAGCATCCGGTGGTGTACATACGCCAGCACGAGAACGGTGGGTGGAACTTCCGCGAGGTATTCCGGAGCAACACGCCATCGGTGGTGCAGCCACAGCGGCCAGCCTCATTTGTGGTGATCGATTCTGCGATCGTGCACGATGCAACCTTCGTCCTGTCGCTCCCGTGGCATCCATCGCCCGCATTGCGCGGTGTGGCGCGCGACAGCGCCATTCGGTTCGAGCTTGCCAGGCCAGATCACGACATCAAGCGCACGCGTGAGGGGTTCGTGCGCACCTGGCGCTGGAAAGGAGCCGACGCAACGCTCATCCACGGGCGCGTCAGCCACCCCGACAGCGCCGGCAGTTTCTACAGCTTTTCCAACGTTCGCGTCAACGAGTCCGACCCGCCGTTCCTCTTTCGAAACGTGGGCGGAACCGTGCGTCAGCTCGGCGATTCCATCTGGCTCGACGTGCCGCACTTCGACCTGCCAGGGTCAGCCGGCAACGCCCGCGGCAAGGTGATGTGGGGGAGCGACCTCCCAGTTCGATACGACGTTCACGTTCACGGTGATTCTGTTTCACTCAAGGATGTGGCGTGGGTCTACCCCACGCTGCCGCAGACCGGCGGGGGAACGACCGAGCTGGACATCCACTCGGAGAAGCGCGACCCACAGCTCACTGACTTCATCCTCACCAACATGGACATGCGCAGTACGCGCTCGCATCTGCTTGGCAGGATGACGTTCGTCACGGGGACGGATACTCTCGGTGTCACCGACGTGCAGATGGCCGCGTCGCCAGTCAACTTCGACCTGTTGCGAACTCTGAATGGGAAGCCGTTCCCGTACAACTGGCAGGGTGATCTCACGGGTACGGTACGCGCATCGGGTGGCAACCTGGCGCGGTTCAAAATGGAAGATGCGCAGGTGACGTTCGCCGATGCCAACGTCCCTGGCTCAATCACCCAGGCCTCGGCGCATGGTGAGCTGAACATCCTGTACCCAGCGGTCACGGCTTTCCACGAGCTTGCTGTGGATGTCACTTCGCTGGACCTGCGCACGCTCCAGTACCTGAACAAGAACTTCCCGCGCCTCAACGGTACCGTTTATGGTACCGCAGTCCTCGACTCCTCGTGGCTGGACGTTCGCTTCCACGACGCACAGATGGCGCACCGCGACGGCGACGGACCCGAATCGCACGTTACCGGGCAGGGAAGGGTTACCTGGGGCGAGAAATATCTCACCTACGATCTCGACTTGCAGGCGCAGCCGCTCGCATTTCAGACGCTGCAGCGGTCCTATCCATTGCTGCCGCTACGAACCTCGCTCAGCGGCCCGATTCGTGTTGTGGGGCAGAGCCCGGACCTGCTCTTCACCACATCGCTTAGCGGCAAGGGCGCCACGCTCGCGTTCGACGGTCGCGTGGATGCGGACCCCCTCACATACGGCGCGCATGGCACCGGTACGGTCGTAGCCGCGGACCTTCGCACCCTCACGGGCAACGCAGCAGTGCCGGCCACATCGCTGAACGGGACGTACGCGGTGGATGTGAGCGGCGACTCGCTCGCGGACCTGATCGGCACTGCCTCACTGGCGCTCGCGCCTTCTACGGTCAGCGGCGCCTCTCTGCTCGGCTCTATCGCACGGCTGCGCTTCGGTGATGGCCTCGTCACCATCGACACGCTCGTGGCCAACGCCGCAGGCGTGACGGCACACGCGCGCGGCACCGTCGCCACCGGCGTGAACAGAAATGGTGCGCTCAGCTACGAGCTACAGCTGGGCTCCGTGCGTGATCTGGAAAAGCTGCTGGGGAGGCCCGCATCCACTGACAGAAGTGGCCATGTCACGCTCACCGGAACGCTCACTGGTGCGCCCGGCGCGCTCGCGACTGAGGGCAAGGGAGTTGCTGCCGACGTTGCGATCGGACCGGCGCGAGTACAGGATACGCGTGCCACGTTTGCCTTTCATAACCTCTCCGGCGCACCGAATGGAGTTGCGACGATGGAGGCCGACAGCGTGACGGTGGGAGTCGTTCCGCTGCACCAGGCTCGCGCCGCGGTTCGCGTGACGGATTCGAACCACGCGCAGTTCAACACGAGTTTCACCGGGAGCGGTTCGGTGAGCGGAGCGGCCGGCGGTACGGTTGTCCACTCCGGCGACCGTACCCAGGTGCGTCTCGACTCCGCGCGCGTTGACGTGGACTCGCTCAACGCGTACGTCCTGTCCGCCCCCGCGAGTGTATCTCTCGATGCGGGCGGAGGCGTCGCTCTCGATTCACTCATTCTGAACCGCGCGAGTGGGGGCTCAGTCGCCCTGCGCAGAGTCAGTCTCATCGGCGACTCCATCCACGCATCGCTGCGGACGAGCGGCTTCAGTCTGGCAATTCTTCAGCTGTTCGGCTCCACGGTCAACAATCTGCGCGGTGCGCTCACTGCGAATATCGACGTGAGCGGCACCACCCAACGTCCACGGCTCAATGGCATCATCGGCGTTCAGAACGGAACGGCCAACGTCACGTCCATCGGCACACGATTGGACCGCATAGATGCCGACATCGCGCTGGAGGGCGATACGGTCCGGATCCGGCGCCTCTCCGCGGCGACAAATCGTGAGCGGCAGGGAACCCTGGATGTCACCGGAACCGTTGGTGTAACCAATTACACCGACCCTACTTTCGATCTGCAGGCGACTGCACGGAACTTCACAGCGATCGACAAGCGCGGCCTGGCGACGCTGGATGTGAGTACCACCTCCCCCATCACGTTGAGCGGTCAGTATAGCGCGGCCGTCGTTGGTGGCGCGATCCGCGTTGACCGCGGCACGGTCTACATCCCCGAAGTGATACGGAAGCGGGTCGTCGATCTGAACGATCCCGAGCTGCTCGACGTCGTCGACACAACGATCGCGCGCGATCGCGCAATTCTCCCGCACGCGCCCAGCGAGTTCACCCAGAACCTGCGCCTGCAAAATGTCGCGGTGAACATCGGTGACGACGTGTGGCTGCGCTCCGCAGAGGCCAACATCAAGCTGGGTGGCTCGCTCAACGTGACACTCGGCCGCAGTCCGGCCACGGGAGACCGCGCGCAGATCGCGCTTGAGGGCGAGCTCAATGCGGTACGCGGTACATATCGTTTGAACGTGGTGCCATTCGTGCAACCCACGTTTGATGTGGAGCAGGGGACACTACGGTTCTATGGCACTCCCGACCTCAACCCGACCCTCGACATCACAGCGGTTAACACCGTCCGCAGGCCAAGGGAAAGCCTCAACGGCCAGGACGTTAGGATCCGCGCCACCATCGGTGGTACGCTGGCGTCCCCGTCACTCGCGCTCTCCAGCGCCGACAATCTCCCGCTGACGCAGTCGGACCTTCTCAGCTATCTCATCACGGGCGAGCCCGCGTTCACGCTCGATTACACCTCGCTCCAGTACGTCAATCAGCTCGCGGCCGTGGCAGTTCGTTCGGCCGGCAACGTGATCACCAGCGCAATTCCGCACACTCTCTTCGATGTCGTCGAACTCCAGACGCCAACGGTGTTGACGCAGGAAGACGCTCAGGCACAGTCGGCAAACTCCGCCCTCTATAACCTGCTGAACACGCGCGCCGTATTCGGCAAGCAGCTCAACAGCAATCTCTTTCTCAACTTCAGCACCGGTTTCTGCGCCGAGAACTTCAGGAATAACCTGGGACTGCGGTTGGAGTACCAGCTCGGGCGCACGTACACCGCGCAATTCGGCATCGAGCCAGGATCGAGCGATCTCATCTGCGCACGCTCGGGTATAGCGCCGGGGCGCCCGCAGACGCCGTCCCAGATCGGCGTAGATTTCCTGCGTTCCTGGCGCTTCTGATGACGATACGTGGCGGCGCCGAATAGCTCCGGCGCCACATCGGGGCAGGTTGCCGTGCGCCTTGGTGGACACGCTCTTCGGCGCGTTCTCCTCATCGCGAATCCAGCTTCGCGTCGCGGGGCCAGGCTGTGCTCTGCGGCGGCGGCGGCGCTTCGGGCTGCGGGGTTTGTGTGCGACACTGTCCTGACCGAGTACGCCGGCCACGCCAGCGACTGCGCCGTGGCTGCGGCTCATAGCTATGACGCGCTCTTTACACTCGGCGGAGACGGGACCGCAATGGAGGTGATCGGCGCCACGGCACCAAATGGGCCGCCGGTCGGGATCCTGCCGGGAGGCACGGGGAATATGCTCGCCCGCGCACTCGGGATTCCGCTCAACGTCCGCCGTGCCGTGCGAGCGCTCGCGAGCGGCGGTGAGGCTCGCATAGATCTGGGGCGGCTCGCGAGCGGCCGCAGGTTCGCCATCGGCACCGGTGTCGGCATCGACGCATCGATGATCGCCACCACGCCGGCATCGTGGAAGCGCAGAATCGGCGTCCTGTCATATATTGTCGCTGGGACCAGGCAGGTTATCCGGCCGGAGCGATTCCGGGCACGGGTGACCGTCGATGGGATCTTGGTCGAGCGCTCCGCATCCGCCGTCCTCGTGGCTAACTTTGGAGTGTTGCTCAACGGGCTGATCACGCTGGGCGACGGCATCCGTTACGACGACGGCATGTTGGACGTCTGTATGTTTGATCCGCGTACCGTGAGCGACTCCGCCAGAATCGCGCGCAAGCTCATGCTGCGCGACTTCAGCGCCGACACCGGGATGGAGTATTTGCGAGGAAGCAACATCACAGTATCCACCGATCCGTCGCTCCCCGTCCAGGCGGATGGGGAATTGATCGGAACGACTCCCTTCGAGATCACCACGGAACCACTTGCGGCGCGACTGCTGGTGCCGCACTCTCAGATGCATCGCAACAGACGAATCGACGCGTGATCCCGTTCCATGAGCCTCTCCAATGAGTGAGCTGAAAGAGCGCGACGCGATGATCTGCCGCAGCTGCGGTAACGAGGAGCGCGCGTCGGAGGGCTATCCCTGCACGAGCTGCGGGACATTCATTTGCATGATGTGCGCGTGGAGGGGACTGGAACGATGTGGGTCCTGCACGGTTGCCGCCTCGGAAGATGCACCGAGCGTGCGCACATCACCCGCGCAACCACCGCTCGTGCAGACGGTGCCGGACGTGGCCCCCGTCCCAAAGCCTCTGGGGCTGATCCCGACGGGGATGGATTGGCCCGAACACTGACTCCGCATTTGACCCTCCTCGCGCGCAGCCAAGCTGCACAGACGTGAACCAACAAGGAACGACGCGCGCTACCGAGCACGTTACCGAGCGCGTTACGGTGCGGGTTCCGATTGCACCGCTCATGGCCGCCGCGCGCCCGTCATCAGGACAGACATCACAGCTCATTCGCGGTCATCAGGGTGATGTGCTGGAGGAGGACGGCGCCTGGCGCCGCATCGTGGGCGCCGACGGGTACGATGGATGGTGTCACCGCGGATATCTCACCAGCGAATCTCTCGCCGTTCCATCGCCGCTCCGCGCTGCCTGGAGTTGCGAACGCAGAATGTCGCTTGGCTGTACCGTGCGCAAGGCTGACAGTGTCGAGATCGCACTCCCGCTCGGAGCCATTCTCGAACCAGACGAGGAGGTGACGCACGGTCTCGCGATGAATCACCGCGCGCGTGCACGATACTTCGCAACGGACGGCGAAGCCATCGCGAGGCGCGCCGTCGAACTATTCCGTGGTGTCCCCTACCAGTGGGGCGGCGTGACTCCGTGGGGCTGCGATTGCTCCGGTTTCGTGCAGACCATGTATGCACTGCACGGCACCCAGCTGCCGCGTGACGGGTGGATGCAGGGTGAGCGCGGCCGCGAGATTGGCGGCGAACCCGCCGAACTACAAGCTGCGGATCTCCTGTTTTTCTCCGACCGCGACGACGGCCGCATCACTCACGTTGCCCTCTCCCTTGGCGGCCCAGAGCTTGCCCATCTCTCGCTCGCCAACGGCGGCTTCGGAATCAACTCACTCAACTCGTCCGACCCGGTAGCCGACGGATTGCGTGGGACGTTCCGGTTCGCGCGAAGGGTGCTGTAGTGGTACACGCTGTCGGCGTGTGGATAGTGCCGCTCCACCAGACGGGCGGTCAGTATTTCGGTTAGACTGCCGTGCCACGCGACCGGCATGAACGTGTGACCTGCACCGGTGACCACTTCCATTCTGAGGTTGTACTGCTGCGGAAGAGATGCGAAGCTCGGTCCGAATGTTTGTTGGAGATGCGTCAGGGCGGGATCGCCTTCGCTGAAGATCATGTCGACAGCGGGAACATTCGAAAATAGTTCCTCCAGCTTCTGCTTCTCACTGCGCCTGTCCGCTGCTCTCGTTTTTAGGGTTGTCCCCAGAGCTGCGCCCTTCGCACGGGCGCTGAACACCCCAAGAGTGTGCCATAGGTCGACGCGGCCAGAAGCCAGTCGCAGCCACTTGTCTGGCGCGAGCAGCGCACGCCAGACGCGGCGTGCCTCGTGTTCGTTGACATATGGATCCGTACTGAGATCCAGCCCGGGGTTCCAGTACAGCGGCGGATTGACGGCGATGATCCCCGCCACAGGCGGTGTGCACGCGTGCAGAGCATGGAACGCACCCGAGCACATTCCGGCCAGTACAACGCGTTCAATTCCGCGAACGTCGCGCAAATAGCAGATGGCTGCATTCACGTCGTCCACCGCGTTCGCCGGATACGCTTCATTCTCGCGTTGCCCCGGGCGCGCCGGGCTTTCGCCTATGCCGCCCACGTCAAAGCGGAGCACCGCAAAGCCGCGTTCTGCCCACTCCCGAGCAAGTGAGACATACAACCGGTGCGGGCCGATGTGGTGGTCCGCACCAGTATTGAGAAGCAGAACCGCTGGCAAACTGACGCCAGGATCGGAAATCGGAGCAGTAAAGACACCGGCGATGGAGTCTCCAAACGTGACCGGCTGCTCGTGGACCGTGTAGCCAGGTACGGTTGCGGGAGGCCGGGAAGTTACTCCCGATCCATGGTCATCAAAGGCGTTCTCATCGACATGCGGATACGCAAGATCCAGCCAACTCGCAAGCTGCTCGATTGTCGATTCAGGCACTTTCGAATGAATGGGAGATACCATGAATCTCGAGTATCCGGCTGTACGCTGCTCCTCGCAGGCGGCTCCGCGTAACGACAGGTTACGTCCCAAGTTATCGGAAGGCGCGAGATCGTCGCGCGTGAGCAGTAGAACTCGGGTGGCAATCTTACGATCCAATCGAATGAGATCAATTTCCGCCAGAGCAGATGCCGTCTCGGCAGAGAAGCGAAAGCCAGCCGCCTCTACAGATCCCGCCTCCATCGCCGGCGCTGTGGACTGCTCGGGGTTTGCAAGACCGAGCATCCGGACTTCGCGCATGTACGCCTTACCGCTGGTACACGGGTTCCACAACACTGCCGTCTCGATGTCGCCGCGTTCGGCTGCAACGGACGCCGCGAGGGTGGCGCCAAACCGCAAGCCAACTATTGCTACGCGTTCACGCCCGCTGGACGCCCGGATCTCGTCCACGGCTTGCGAAATGCTCTCACGCCATGCCTCCACAAGCCGCGGCTCGGAAGCATCGCCGGCTGAGTTTCCAGTGCCGAAATAATCAAATCGAAGCACCGGGAACCCGGCTTCGCCGAGGTTGGTGGCCAGCCTACGGAATGCCTGATAACTGCAGACGTACTCGTGGCCCAGGGGCGGGCACAGCAACACCGCACAGTCGCGTGCCTTGGCCGGCGCTCCGCGCGTGAAGCAGCCGAACAGATGACGCGTGCCTCCGAAAAAGAACGGAAGGTGATGAATCACTGCACCTCTATGCGGCTTGAACCAGCGGCGTTGAGGGGCGTTACATGGCCACTGAGCCGCGTAGCTAAGCCGACCGGTCTGATCGTCACTGACCGCTCTGTGTCTGGTTGTAGATGGAAATAGTTGTCGTCCGGCCGGAACCCACTGACCTGTATCGCCACCGCGGTCGCAACGGTATCGCTCCGAAGCTTGAGCGCGTACGATCCGTCGCCCAACGGTCTTGCAATCGCGCTCACGTTCAGCGGAGCCGTGATCGCCGCCATCCCGAGCGGGAAGTGGAATGCATCGCCGATAAGGGAACCTGTCCGCGCAGACGTCAGCGTCGCCACAACTACGTCGTGACTGGGCGGCCCGAAGCGATACGCGTAGTTGATGTCAGCGAATCCAGCCAACAGCTCTCCCGCGGACAGCATGATGGTGGTGCCGCCGGCGATCTTCAGCCGTCGTGCGCCGTCGCCAACCATTGCGTTCCCCGCGCGATACAGCGCAACTCGTACCTCGACATCGAGCACCTCTGGCGTGTCGTTGGCGACGTGTACCGCAATCCCGTTCAGTCCCTCGTCCGTGGTGAATATTGCCACTGGAAGGGACGCTCTTCGGAAATAGTAGTAGGCAGCCTTGGGTGTCCCTGTTGCGTCGAGCAGACCCCAGCCAGCGCCAGGAACGAGATCGCGGTAGAACCAGACCAGCGCACCATTGCAACCCGAATCAGCGCGCCGCCACTCTCCGACGGTGCGCGCGATCATCTCGCCACCTGCCGCACGTCCCAGCGCCAGATATCGCTCAGGATCCGCGTACCGCTCGGCCACCGTGTCGGTCTTGAAGAGCGACGCAACATAGTGATCTCGCACGTCCTCAAAGTCCCACCCCGCGCCGTTATCACGCGGAACGCCAAGCTTCCACGCCGGGTGATGCCCGGCACCCGCGCTGCCGCACGAGAGGCTATCGACCATCGCCGGCTCTGGCACGTTGGCCAGCGCAAGACACTCTGATGCGAATCGAACTCCGCTCCCGCGCACATCAGAGGCGGGGCGAAGATACGGACCGAACCCGAAATAATGCGCATCACCCGCATTCACGTGAAAGGGAAACACCCCTCCGCTGGGAGATGACGGCCAGTATGCGAGCCCCGGACAACGGTCGGCTACCAGCGATGGAATCAGGTCGCTGAACAATGGGCCGGACCAGCTCTCGCGCGGGAGTCCGAGCATCGCGGCCTGCTGCTCCACCTCACTGTTGCCGCATATCAGAGCGAGCGACGGGTGCGACCCGAGACGGCCGAGGAGCTGCGTCACTTCCTGCGTGACGCTCGCTGCGAAGCGAGCATCATCGCCGGGATAATCCATGTTGGCGAACATCAGGTCCTGCCACACCAGAATGCCAAGCTCATCGCAGAGCTCGTAGAATGCATTCGCCTCGTACACCATCGTACCGCCCACGCGGAGCATGTTCATTCCGGCGTCGCGTGCGAGCGTCAGCGCTGACAGGTACTCGTCTCTCGTTCCGCCAAGTGCAACTGGGTCGACAGTGCTCCAGCACGCGCCACGGCAGAAGACCGCCTTGCCGTTGACCCGGAAGCCGAAGTTGCCGTCGCTCGTGTCGAGCTCTACAGTGCGGAATCCCACGCGCCCGAGCGGAAGATCGATGATCCCGAGGTCAGATTCGACGCGCACAACAACGTCGTGCAGGGGCTGCTCGCCGTGCGTATGAGGCCACCAGATCGGTGCATCTGGTACGCTCAGAATTGCGTGGAGCGTGACCGCATCACCGCTCCGAGCGATAGACATGGCCCCCGTCACAGATCCACACAAAATCCGCGCTTTGGAGATGTGTGTTGCACCGTCGACACGGATGCACACTGTCGCATCGAGCACGCCGGCCTCGCCATTATGCCCGGGTCGCAGTCGCAGGTCCGTCACGCTCACCACTCCATGTCGCACCAGCTCGATCTCTCGCCATGGGCCAGTCGCGCTCGGGACGCCTGGCCACGCTGGAATGTGGCCCAGCAGCGTTGTCCGTAGCCAGCGTAGTCCCTGCGTATCCGTCAACTTCGACCGCCACCTCGGACGCGGGCGCTTGACCCGTAGCGCTGCATCAATCGATGCAAAGCAGATCACCAGCTCGTTGTCAGCTCGCAGCAGCGTGGTGACGTCGCATTCGTGGTGTACAAACATGTTCTCGCTGTGGAGCAGCGGAACACCGTTGAGCCACACGTCGGCGATGGTCGCAAGACCGCCCAGTACGATTGATACCCGGCCATGATCTCGCTCCCAGGTAAATCGACGGCGGTACCACCAGTCGTGTGCGTCGATTGACACTGATGCCCTAGCGACACCGAGCGCCGAGGCCACAGTGCCTGGAACGACAGCACGCGACCATAAACCCGAGTCGTCGGGAAGTTCTTCGGGCGTGCTTATCGCGCCCGCGTCGATGCGCAGGAGTTCCCAGCCGCTATCGAAGGGAATCCTCTCGTCGGTGAGAGTCGCTGCTGGTGGGCGCTCAGCCACTATAGCGCGCAGTGAGATCCGACATCGCTCCGCCCCACGAATCTTCCATCGTGTTCAGCGCAGTCTCAAAATCGGTGGGTTTCTTGGTGGATACTGCTCGCGCGAGCTTGAACTGGAGAGCCTTAGCTGAAGCGGCAATGATACCGAAGTGCTCGGCCGCAGCAGACTTTTCGCCAGGCTGCGCATCCATCCAGCCGAGGAACGACGATGCCAGCTCCGCGCAGGCTCCGCACTGACGTAGCGTTGCGAACGCGTACTGGTGAAAAACCGCCATGTCCTGCTCGCTCAACCATGCGACGTCCTTCAGAAACCGCTTGCGATAGCGTGCTACCGGGTTGGTGCGCGGGCTCCGCTGCAGGTGCTGTGATAGCAGCTCGCTCGCCATGTTGCGGAGCTCCGTCTCAGTCCGGCGAACGAGCCGATCCAGCTTGGCTATTTCCGTATACGGCGCGAGTGTGACACCGTGCGTCGCCGCGTCACTGCATCCGGCAAACAGTCCGTCGAAGTCGGTGCCACTGAGCTCGAACAAGCCGGCATTGTGAAAGTATCCCAACCTGCGGGAGATCAGATCAATCGCGTTAATGGCGACCGTGGTCTTGGTGTGATGTATGCCATAAGAGACGCCCTGTGTATCGGGAAGAAAGAATGCGTCAACCTCGACGAGGACCGTGCGCCCAAGCGACACCTGTTCAGCGATGTGCAGTGGAAGCGGCCGCCAGATTGCCAATTCCTGTACATCGATACCGTACAGCGCGTAAATGTCCGACAGCGACGGTTTGAAGAACGTCCACTGATCACCCTCGAAGTCCATCGCGACGGTGAAGGCAAGCATCGCGCGTGGATCCATTTGCAACGAGTGCAGCAGTTCGATCCACAGATCCACGTAGCAGTTTGTCTCGGGCCACACGCGTTGGAGTCCGTGGAGTTCGTGTGGCGCGTACGTGCCGGTGTCGAGCGACAGAGCTGGCGACATCATACGCCCAGTAGAGTTCGCACCGGTGTGGGCCAATCCGCCAGCTCCAGCCCGTGCATCCTGAACAGCGCGAGCGTAATTCGCTCGAGGCCGAAGCCGACACATCCGGTGTGCGCCGGTTCACCAGACTCGGTGGCGATTCCGAACGCAACCCCGAAGTGGTCCTGATGATAGTTGCACGAGACCACCGCCGTTCGCGCTTCGGGAGACGTAATGGGGACAAGGAGCTCGAATTTGAGCGACTGATCTCTTTGGCTCGCCGCCAGCATTGCGCCGCCACGTCCAAAGAAAGGGTCGTTCGCGACCACAGCTTCGGCCTCCAGCCCCACGGCGCGAAGCATCTCCTGCGCACGGTCGAGCCATAGATCCCGAAACGCACGCACCTGATCGGGACTCCCTACGCGGACATACTCGTGCATCCGGAACATCTGCATGCGTGCCGGATCGTCGGACGGTTCGTATCTGAAGCAATAGGACTGAACGTCAAACAGCCGTCCGCCAGCAGGGAGCACACCGGCCGCCGCTGGATATACTGGGTAGCAGGCTGCCGGCGTCAGGACAACGTCAGTCGAATGGAAGTGTTGCGTCCAGTCGTTACCGCGCTCCATCTGTCCAAGAAGGTCAGCATGGTCGCGCTCCGTCCCACGGAAGCCATGCACTGTTCCAGTGAGATGCGGGAACGACTTGAGATAATCGCTCTTCTCGAACTCCTTGCGGTTGATGACCGGCGGGAATCGCAGTACTTCAGCTTTCTGATCGATGCCCATGTCGGACACGTAGCTGTCGAATCCTTGCAGCACCTGCTCGAACAGCCGGCTCTTGCCGTAGACTCCAGCGACTCCCGTGGCCAGCAGAACCCCTGCTTGCAGGAGCTGCTCGAGGTACGATCGCTGGTTGAGCTCGATTAAGTCGAGCGACCGGGTTGCGTCAGTCATCTTTGGTCACGAGCAACATGGACGCGTTAGCGTTGTAAATGCGGTCATTGTTGATCATCAGTGCGGCACCATAAGCGTCACGTAGCAGCCGCCCAAGCGCATAGGGCGAATCGATTCTGTATCCGGCCATGCCGCAGATGAGCATTGCCTGCCCCACGATATCAACCACGGCGGTAGAGCAGGACAGCTTCACGTTATTCATTTTGATCGCGAAGCTCATTGCGGACAGCGCCTCGTCATCATTCATGACACTTTCGTACTCGCGCGTGCCGTCGTGGACGAATGCACGCATTCCTTGCAGTGAATTAACTAGTTGAGCCAGCCGCATACTCGACGAGGGGGGTGTACCGGGGGTCTTTCGTGCTTCGGCGCGCACGAATGACCGCGCCTTTCCCACGGCAGCCGTAGCGATGCCGAGCCAAAGCGAAGTCCACAGTATGTGTGAGACGGGAAGCATCGTCTGGCTCGATATGTCGGCGTATGCTTCAGGGAGTATCTGCGAGTCGCTGCCACGCGCTGAAAGCTGAAAGCCGGAGCTGCACGTGCCACGAAAGCCGAGTGCGTTCCAGTCACTCGTGCGTGTCAGCTCCGTCTCATCGCGGCGCAGCAGTACCAGTATCTGATCACTCGCCGCGGCCTCGGCGTTGCGCCGTGCCGTGGCGAGAATCGCATCGGCGTGCTCGCCATAAGATATGACTGGTGCCTTCTTGTTCAGCGCGAAGGAGTGTCCGTCGCTGTCGATGGCGCAGATCGAGCTTCTGACATCACCACCGACCCCAATTTCTGAAGTGGCCGAGGCTATGAGCGCCTGGGTTTCTACCAGCTCCGTGAGATACCGTTGGAAGTAGGCTGAGCTCTGTGCATGTCGCACGATGCATGCAACCTGAATCTGGTGCATCGCGTACACCATGGCGGTCGCAGAGCAATACTGACCGAGCGTGAAGCAGATGGCCGATAGGTCAGAGATGGTGCAGCCGCCTCCGCCGTAGTCGCGCGGCACGAAAGCCGACAGCATCCGTTCCGCACGCAGCGCAGCTACTCCCTCCGACGGAAAACGCGCGGCGGTGTCCACGGAGTCCGCCACTGGGGCGGCCACGAACTCGCCAATGCGTTGTGCTCGCTCGACCAGAGCGATGTCGCCTTGTTCTGCGCGGAGAGTCATCAACCGATCACGAACTTGCGGTCGTCTGTCCTGCGCTGATTTCCGCGATTGCTTCGCTGATATTGGAAATTGTTTCGAACGTACGCCGGCGAAGCAGCCGTTCGGGGAATTCGATGCCGAAGGCGTCCTCAAGGGCCAACATCAGGTTCACGCTCGCGTGCGATGTCAGGCCCGAGGCGTACAGATCGGTGTCGTTGCCGATATCCGCAACGTCGCGACTGAGGCGTCCGTGCTGCCTGATGATGCTACGAACTTGATCGATCATGCTGAGCGGTTCCGTCACACGAGTGGTCACGACAACGACAGCCATCAGTCGCCGCCACGGGGGAGCGTGGCAGCGTACACGGCGTCCCGGGGGATCAGCGCGTCGTTTGACTCGGCCGCATATCGCGTGCCGCGTGAGAGTGCGACGGCGATGGCAACCCAAGCCTGCCATATTGTGTGGGAGTATCGGCGCGAGCGTGAAAAGCGCAACCGAATACATGTGTTCGGGAGGTCCGATACGAGCAGCGGTACGAGCAGCGGTACGAGCGGCGCGCTACGACACCATCGTTTTCTGAGATCCGACGAAGGGGAGCGTGGCCGCGGGACCGTTCACAAATAGCGTAGCGCCCGTCACCGGTTCGCCGTCGAGCACCACGCGCATCGTGTACTGTCCTGGTGAATCGAGTGGGAGATCCACCACCGCTATTATCGGCAGATCCATCTCGATCGCCTGGATCGGCCCCGCCTCTACCTGAAGCTCACCCGTGGACGTCCACAGTTCCGTGTCATGCGGGTTGGTCCAGTGGAAGCCGAGCTGATGCGCGCCGATATCAGACGCGTTCCCCTTCACGCGCACCACAAAGTGCGCGCGCGGATGTAGGGACGGGAATGCGCTGACGTGGAGCGCATCGAAGATGCCGAGTACGTTGAGCTTGCCTTCCTGCGACAGATTGGCGGCGTCTGCGAAGACGGCGAAAGAGATATGCACCCGTGAAAGATACTAGATTTGGGGATGCCGGACCGATCTACCGCGCCGACTGCGTTCGGTGCTACCGATGCACTGCTGCTGCTGATGGCGGTCATCTGGGGTGTTAACTACAGCGCGGTCAAATACGGTAGCCT
>JBPCQO010000251.1:0-5425 GCA_050998035.1 Gemmatimonadaceae bacterium
CTCGCCGGTGATTACAATGTGATCCCGACGGATATCGACGTCTACAATCCGGCGCGATGGAAGGACGATGCGCTATTTCTCCCCGAAGTGCGCGAGGCGTTTCGGGAATTGGTGGCGCAAGGGTGGAGCGATGCGCTGCGTACGCTGCATCCCGACGAGCGCATCTACACGTCCTGGGATTACTTCAGGAATGCGTGGGGACGCAACGCGGGGCTCCGGATCGATCACTTGCTACTGAATCAGCACGCGTCGAAGCGTCTGGTTGCCGCCGGCGTGGACAGAGATGTTCGCGGATGGGAGAAGCCGAGCGATCACGCACCCACGTGGATCGAGCTGACGGATAGGGCGAAACATCGTGGGGACTCGTCACTCACGCGTTTAGGTGCCACATTTACGGCGTGAAACCCAAAGAACTCACGATCCGCGGCCTGGTTCTCGGCGCCCTCATCACGACAGTTTTCACCACGGCGAACGTGTACCTCGGCCTCAAGGTCGGCCTCACCTTCGCCACATCAATCCCCGCTGCGGTCATTTCGATGGCGCTCCTTAGTGCCTTCAAGGACTCGACGATCCTCGAGAACAACATCGTCCAGACCGTCGCCTCCGCGGCCGGCACGCTCGCGGCGATCATTTTTGTGCTGCCGGGATTGGTGATCGTCGGCTGGTGGGTTCAGTTTCCGTTCTGGGAGTCGTCCTTCATCTGTTTGAGTGGCGGTGTGCTCGGTGTCGTGTTTACGATACCACTCCGCCGGGCGCTAGTAACGAACTCCGATCTGCCCTATCCGGAGGGCGTAGCAGCCGCCGAGGTGTTGAAGGTGGGCTCCGGCAACCGCGGCGAAGTGAAGGATGAATCCGGCGAGGCGCAAGAAGGGCTCCGAGCCATCATACTCGGCTCCATCACATCGGCCGGCCTCGCCATCGTGAGTGCGACGCAGGTTATCGCCGGCGGCCTGACAGGCTTCATTCGTATCGGAGCAACCGCATCGACCGGCTACGACATTGCGTGGTCACTTGCGTTGCTCGGGGTTGGTCAGCTCGTTGGACTGTCCGTGGGTATAGCCATGCTGGTCGGGCAGGTGATCTCGTGGGTGATCGCCGTGCCAATTCTGACATCGATGCAGCCCGCCACCGTGGGCCAGACGCTGGCCGCGCACACCACGGCGATATGGAGCACGCAGGTCCGCTTCATCGGCGCCGGCACGATCGGCGTCGCTGCGATCTACACTCTGGCGAGGCTGGCGAAGCCGGTAGTTGCCGGGTTGGTGAGCACGCTTGCGGCGTCCCGCGCCGCGCCGACGACAGACGACCTCGACCGTGACCTCGGTAAATCGTGGATCTTCATACTCACCGGCGTGTGCCTCGTGATTGCAGCGTGGCTGTCGTTCACATTCGCCAAATCGACGGTGCTCGCGCCCAGTGCGTTGCAGCTGACGTTGTTTGCTACGCCGTTCGTTCTGATCGCCGGCTTCGTGATCGCAGGAATAGCAGGTTACATGGCGGGACTCATCGGCGCGTCGAACAGCCCGATCTCCGGTATCGGCATTCTGTCGATCGTTGTCTGTGCGGCATTGGCCACGCTCGTCGTAGCACCGACGGCGGAGACACGCCATGCACTGGTTGCTTTCTCTCTCTTCGTTACGGCAATCGTGTTCGCGTGCGCAACGATATCGAACGACAACCTGCAGGATCTGAAGACCGGCCAGCTCGTCGGCGCGTCGCCGAAGCGGCAGCAGATTGCGCTCATCGTGGGTGTCGCTGCAGGTGCGTCGGTGATTCCGTTCGTACTGAACCTGCTCGCGAAGGCATACGGCTTTGCGGGCGCGCCGAACCTTCACGTGATCGCAGCGCATCCGCTGCCAGCGCCCCAGGCAACTCTCATTGCAGCGCTGGCTCAGGGAGTGATTGGCGGAAGTCTCGAATGGAAGATGCTGATTATCGGCGCGGTCGTTGGCGTTGCGCTCATACTGCTCGACGAAACGCTCGGCGTGATGAAGAAACTGCGTATTCCGCCGCTGGCCGTAGGTATTGGTATTTATCTGCCGATGTCAGCCACTTTCGCTGTCATCATCGGCGCACTGATCGGACACTGGTACGACACACGCAGCGAGTCCATGCCCAACCCGGGACGGTCTCGGCGACTCGCGATACTCGTGGCGTCCGGCCTGATCGTTGGTGAGAGTATCTGGGGCGTGATCAACGCCGGACTCATCGTCGGCTTCGCAAAGGAATCGCCGATCGCACTCGTTCAAGCCGAGTTTGCAGCCGCTCCATGGCTCGGCGTGCTCGCATTCGTCGGAATCGTTGTCGGATTATATATGTGGATGCTACGCCGCTCGGCAGAAATGAAGCCTGAGTGACGCACGAGTGGTGGCAGCGCAGACGCACGCGATGTGATGCGTCTGCGCCGCTCCCACACTCCGGTCACCGACACCGCGGAAACGCTGGATCATCTCCGCCGATGACCGGCCTGTTCCGCCGGTTTGCCACCGCGAGCGCGATGTCGTGCACGAAGTTGCCGAGCTTCGCCATATGATCGTAGTCTGCGTACTGCGGCTCGTCCGTCAGCTGGTGGTAGTCGAGTGCATACCCGGTTGATACGTAGACGACCGGCACGTGGTGCAGCACATAGTGAACCTGGTCACTGCGGCAGAAGCGGTTCCACGGGTTCGCGGGCACGTCCCACGAGCGATCGATCGCCATGGCCTCGGCGCGCACGGCGTTCACCGAGTCGATCACGTCCCCGAACTCGCGCGATAGCCGGCGCATACCGAGCATCTGCACCGAATTCGGGCCGCCGAACTTCACCTCCCAGACGTGACCTTTTGCCTCCATGTCCATGTTGATCGCGCTGGCGACGGAGTCGAGCGGAATCGTGGGGTGATCGGTGAACCACTCGGAGCCGAGTAGCCCCGCTTCCTCACCTGTGTGCGATACGAAGACAATGGAGCGCGCAGGGTGCTCGCTCGCGAACTTTTCAGCCGCTTCGAGAAGAATGACAGTGCCGGAGCCATCGTCGTCAGCGCCGTTGAAGACTGAGTCGCGGCGCGGCGGTCGGACGCTGCGCGCGTGAGCGATGAGCGAGTCGATCTCGTGCTGCTGCTCGGCATTGGGTCGGCAGGCCGGATCGTTTGCGCCCTGGCGGCGCGTGACCATGTTGACGGCGCGCAGTGAGTCGTGATCGAGAGCTTCGGTGCGCATGCCGATATGGTCGTTGTGCGCGCTGATCAGCACGTACTCACCGGTGCGCGCCGGGTCGCTGCCGGGAAGAATCGCGATAACGTTGCGACCCGGCGTCGGAGAAACGCGGAAAGTGTAGCGCCACTCCCCGGTCACCGCAGCACCTGCATCGCCTACCGCGAGCTGAGCGGTCGCCTTTCCAAAGATTTGCTGCGCAGTCGCGCTGTCGATCACCGCGCCGGCTGGACCGGCGTTGATTGAGTCGCTCACTGGCATCCCCGCGCGCGGATGCAGCGCAGCCGCGGCAGCGTACACGTCAATCGGTTCGATGAACAGCACACCGATAGCGGCCGCCTTGCGCGCGCGCTCGTCCTGGCGCGCGAATGTCCGCACACCGCGGGCGCGGTTACGTGCGTCGTCGGCGATCGCCGCGTCGGCGCCGAAGCGGTCGGGAAGGGAGTCGCAGCTCGGGATGTGTCCCGCACCGCCCTGGCTCTCCGGCACTCGCGGACCGCCGACAAAGACCGCGACCTTGCCACGGAAGCGCGCGGGATCGAGCGTGACCGTGTCGCCGAAATGACCGGCGAAGACAGCCGCCACGTTACGCAGCTCAGCTTTACCGCCCGTTCCGCTCGCGCTGCTCGGCGCGAGCGGCAGCCATCGTGCACCGGCGACGAGCATCGTCTTCCCAATCGTGAGACGAGGTGCGGAACCCTGTAGCGCGAACGCGCCGTACGGCAGATCCTGGAAGTAGGTGCCGTTCTCTCCCGCCGGTCGCAAGCCGGCTCGTCGGAAGACATCCGCGATGTAGGCGGTCGCCTTGTAGTCGCCGAGTGAACCGATGTCGCGCCCCTGCATCGAATCGTCGGCGATCTGGTAGAGTCGGGTACGGAGGTCGTTCGGCGTGATCGCCGCCTGCGTTGGGCGTGGCGTCCAGGTGCGCGAGCCTTCGTCCGGCCAGACGGTACGGTCAGCGTGAGGCGTGGTCTGCTGCGCCGAAGCGACGGAAGCGGAGGCGGCGCTGGTCAAGACGAGCATGACGAGCGCAGAGCGGAAAAGGAGAGAGCGGTCGGGCACGGTGGCGCTCCAAAGTGGTGCGAAGTGCGATGATATCTGCGCCCGCTACGAGCGCCGGCGCAGTGTCGGTTCCTGGACCCACGATAGCATGCGAGGAGCGAAGAGGATAGGGTCAGCGGGACTTCGGAAACAGCGGGGAACGGGTCAGATGCGCCCGACAGGCAGTCGGCAGTGACGCATGGGGCAAGACCTGACGCCATTCCTGATTCGCCTCCGCCATGTGCGTATCCTGATATGATGGACTTAACGCCGCCATACGATTTCCCGATTGATCGAGGTATCGGTGAATGTCGTCACCATTTCTCCACAATGTCAGGCTGTCATCCCTCTCCAGATCCAGGAGCAGCTCGCTGATCGCACCGGGACAGAAGCTGCGCGCGCTCGCCTGTGACAATCGCGTAGAGCGCATCCCGGAACGACCACTCAATGCGAACGTCGGCGACTCATCCGCGTAGACGGTTGCGTTGATGCAGCAGGTGAATGCCGTCGATCTTGATGCGCCACTGGCACTGACGGCGGCAACGGCGGCGATCGAGCGCAGGTTGCCGCTCGGGGATAGCGTCGGCTATGCGACGGCGCTGGCTGCCGACGCAGCGGTGTGGACGCAGGACGCCGACTTCGATGGGTTGCCGGGAGTCAAGTATTTTGCGAAGGGTGGTTGATAGGCAGCAAGTGTTCTGTGCAGTGCTGCATCCTTGCGGTGTTTTTGAAGCAGAGCTTTGCAGCCCAATATGCGTTAGGCAACCCGAGAAATAGTGCTGCTCCGCGCCGGGTCGCGTAGGCTTTACATGGTCACACTGGCTTCACTCGCAACGCTGCTTGACCCTAAGCGAGCGTGCGGGCCAATACAGCCGCTCGACCGGATGAACACCTAAAGCACCCTTTCGTGCAGTGCCCTTCTCGAGCGTCGTCGCTCGGGCAGCGGACTTCCCGAAACGGGGCCCCCCTGTGTCAGGATAGTTGTCGCACGGCCGGTGTGATCCGGCTTCTTGTATGACAACAAAGGGGGCGAGGTGGAAGACTATTGTGCCGCAGTACAGTGAAGCGTTCCGTTCCAGGATGGTAGCCCGACTGGTGGGTCCGCGAGCCGTGAGTGCCAATGCATTATCACAGGAAGTCGGGGTGCCGCAGGGCTCCCTCTCGCGGTGGCTGCGAGATGTGCATAGCGTTG
>JBPCQO010000260.1:0-4767 GCA_050998035.1 Gemmatimonadaceae bacterium
TGGGTGCAGGCACCCAGCACGCGTATTACTACGATCAGTACGGCGAGCTGACCGACGATAGGATATCGGCGGGTTGCTACGGCTCTGTCGTCACCCCTGACGAGGGTGCGAACTACGCGAACTGCACGCGTGGCGCGGGCTGGACCAGATACAGCTACGACGCTGTGGGTAACAGGACCGACTTGGGGGCGACGTACTACTACGGGAACCGGTTGGGCAACTTCAACGGTGGCTTCCTGAACTACGATGCAGACGGGAACGTATCTCAGAAGTACGGCATCGGCAGCAACCCGCACAACCAGTTGTTCTACTGGAACCCGGAGAGCAGGCTCGAAAGTGTGAGCTACGACCAGTACTACGCGGTCAAGTACGAGTACAACGCGCTGGGCAAGCCTGTCAAGAAGTACCGGCAGGGAGCGCTGGACCGGGTGTGGCTCTGGGATGGCGAGCAGCTCCTAGCGGAGTTCGACGGGAATAACGCACGCGTGGCTGACTACCAGTACAGCGGCACCGACCAACCGTACGCGTACACGTACGGCGCGTACGCAGCGGGCGGGGTGCGGTATCACGAGATGGACGCGTTGGGAAACGTGATCGGCGCGCACGAGGGTACGAGCGTGACGCAGACGATCACGTACGATGCGTGGGGCGTGCCGAGCACCAGCGGCAATCTCGACAGTCATCTCATGTGGAAAGGGCTGCCGTGGGAAGGCGATGTGGTGGGCCTGTACTACATGCGCGGGCGGTGGTATGACCCCGAGCTGGGCCGGTTCATTCAGGAGGATCCGATCCACTCCGGCGTGAACGACTACGTGTTCGCCAATAACGATCCGGTGAATGGAAGCGATCCGAGTGGAATGTGTACGCTCGCGACGGCGAAAATCACCGAAACTGCCGAAGGGATCATGTGGGAGTGTTTAGATAACGGAAGCTCTGGGACGTTCCCAACGGGACACCTAGCCCCGATCAATGTGACTGCCTGGCCATTTTCAATTCCACGAGAGTCGGGTGCATCCGACAACTTCGGCAACCCCAATGCTCGCGGGGGGACCGTGGGTGTCATGCGCACACCAGCCCAAGGTTCACCTAATACAGAAGGGCCGGTTTCGCCCACGACATATCGTACGTTTGGTCCCAATGGTCGAGCGAGGACAGATATCGATAAAGGACACGATCACGGATTTGGAGATCCGCATGCACACGACTGGGATTGGAGCGATCCAAATAGACCGATCCGAGTTCCCCGTGAGATTACCCCAGCTGATCTGACCCCTGGGGTTCAAGGCTTTCTCGACGCGCTTCTCTCAGGTCCCTTTATGATTATGGTGCGTCCTCCGTCAATATGCGCCATCTATGGAGCAGGTTTCGCAGGATGCAAATTACCGGGAACATAATACTCATGAGTGACACAGATACTTCCGTATGCCAGCACTTCCGCGCAATTGATTTGCATGATTCAATATTGTGCGGCATATCCGTCGTTACGGATTGCAATGGTCCATCTGGCCGAGCTCCAGCGCCGAGCATTCGACTAGACCTGCGCCTCTTTCGGGCTAGTCCACCGAACTACTGGTTCGAGCTAGCAACGATTGACTTCCTAGATTGTACACATACCACTGTTGCTGTAGACCTTGCCGCGCTCGCTTTGGTCGGGTTTCAAATTGCCGAGAATACATGCAATACTGAGCCGATCTCAAGTATCGAGAGCGAGCTCCTCGTTCCGGTGAACGAACCATCCGCGTATCAGAACGCAACCAGGTTCAATGTCACTTTGATACATCCGGCAGGAGAAATCATAATTGTTGCGCGCGACTTTGTATTCGAGGTGAAGGGATAAGTTCGGCCTCGTCAGTCGACTGATGTAGCGCGTCCGGAATCACTCGTTGATGAAGATTGTAGTGGTTCAGCAGAAATCGGACTTTTCAGCGGATTGAAAGACTGACACTTTTCCCTCATGCCGGCGAGTGGCCGGAGTAGTCACGGGGGGAGAGGAAAGATGGCTGAGAAGGAGAAGAAAGGCCGGCGCTTCAGCGCCGATGAGAAGCTTGCGATCATCGAGGAAGCGAGGGCGCCGAATACGACGGTAGCCGAGGTCTTGAGGCGGCACCAGGTAGACGGAGCGACGTTCTACCACTGGGAGAAGCAGGCCAAGGCGGCGATACGTGAAGCGCTCGGCAAACCCGCGGGAGGTAAGCCTGGCGGCGGAGGCGGTGCGAGTGCAGCTGACAGAGCGAAGGATCAGCGGATCGCTCGGCTGGAGGCCGACCTGGAGCGGAAGAAGGGAATTATTGCGGAGGTGGTTGAAGAGAACCTCCTTCTAAAAAGGGGGCTCTAAAATTGGACTCGGTCACGAGATTCACGGCCGAAGTGAAGGGCGAAGTGCTCGACCTCATCGAGCGGTCGCGTACACGTACCGAGGGGTGCCGCGGATGGACGCTCGGATACATCCTTCGTCGGCTCGGCATTGCGAAGTCGCGCTACCACGCGTGGCAAGAGCGTCGAGCCAGCGGTACTCTTGAGGATCGGTCCACTGTCGTCGCACATGATCTCTCAGCGGCGCTCCCTGAGGAGAAGCAAGCCGTGATCGGCTACGCGCTTGAGCATCCGAAGGACGGCTACAGAAGACTTGCATGGCAGATGGTCGATGCGGACGCAGCATTCCTGAGTCCATCGAGCGTGTACCGCGTGCTGAATGAGGCCGATCTCTTGTATCGCTGGAAGAGGAGCACGCACTCGGGAATGGTGCCGGAGAAGCCCACGCAGCCGGACGAGCGGTGGCATACGGACATCATGTACTTGCGCGTGGCAGACACGTGGTACTTTCTAATCACGGTGCTCGATGCGTACAGCCGTTACGTCGTGCACTGGGATCTATTGACCTCGATGACAGCAGCTGATGTGCGGCTCGTCATCCAGGAGGCGCTCGAAAGGAGTGGAGCAAAACCAGGGGCAGCTCCAAAGATCGTAACTGACAATGGCGTGCAGTTTACATCGAAGGATTTCAAGCAGCTCATCCGGCACTTCGAGCTGGAGCACATCAGGATCAGGATGTATCATCCTGAGTCGAACGGAGTGCTGGAGCGTTTTCACCGCTCCACGCGTGAAGAGATTGCTGAGGAAGACCTGAAGAACTTGGCGCAAGCACGCGAGATCATCGCACGCTGGGTGAAGCATTACAACAACGAACGGCTGCACGCTGGCTTGGGCTATCTGCCGCCCGTGGAGTACTACCGCGGTGATCCTGAAGCTAGGCGGACGGAACGCAATGCAAAGCTCACGCGTGCGCGTCAGGAGAGAAGAAAGATCAACAAAGGAAGGCTGAAACTAGCCGCGTAGGGCTGACGTAATTCACCGGAGAAGTGTAAGTCTTCCGATCGGGTGAAAAGTTTGAAATGTCCTGAAGCATTACAAAGATCCAATCGGTGTTGATGCAGGCGCCATCCGTTACGTGTTGGCGGGTGATGATCCGGTGAACGGACACGATCCGAGTGGGATGTGTGACGGCGCGGGTGCGCTAGAAGCGGCACTGCTGGCGCTTGAGAGTGACGAACCATACTCGTGGCACTGCGGAGACCTCGGTGCTGTGATGATTACAGGTCACCAGGATAATGGGTTCAGCGCGAACTTCGGGAATCCGAATGCCCGCGGTGGAGGATACGGCACGGGTGTGCCCGGTGGTGATGGTGGCGGGAGTGGAACCAGCGCTCCAAGCAGCACGCCAAGGCCGAACGCCTGTAGCGCGGTAGTATCAGCCGCCGCCGGTGCGTATGGTGCTACGCAGGACTGGGGTGACCAGGCGACGGATTACTGGGCGCAACAGTCAAACGCCCCCACAAATGATTGGGCCGACGATGCTATTGACTGGGGAGGTGGGCTCCTCTCGTCACTTTGGACGCACGAAACTGCAGGAAAGACGGCATCTGTGCTGGCCGGTGCATACGTTGTCCGGGTAATCGGACCCGTCTCACCTAGAGGGCTGCCCCCTTATGTCGGACGGATCCGGAAGTACCTTCGATTCGATCCGCCGCATCATAGCAAGGGGTGGGGATGGGACGGGGTAATCCCGAAGCAGCTCGGCCGACTATTGTCTAGCGTAGGCGCCGCCTGCACACCAGGACGTGTACAGTGATCAAGCGAATTCAATTGAACATCCCGGTTGTGGATGCCGAGGCGAAGGCACAGGATATAGCGGACGGCACATCCCAGCTCATTATTGAGCTGAATGACGCTGCAGAGCCGACAACTTCGATTGTGCACAATTTGAAGCATGTGTTCGGCAGCGACGTGCCAATGGCAGCTATTTTCATCAACCCTTTCCGCACGGTACGAATTGGCTCTGCCGAATCTACCGTCCTAGCAGGCTTTGACTGTGTACTAGTGGGCACAGGTGATCTGATAGCGGTGTTGCAAGTTCCCTGTGAGCAGCTCGTCCTATTTGCAGCCAACGAAGCGCGGGTGGCGCATCTACGGACACGGCTCGATGAGCATGAACCGAGGTGGTGGCATCTCTCCCATCAGAACCTCATTGGCGCACTGACGCATGCGAAGGACCTAATCAATCCGATTGTCGTTTATGAGAGCACGAACAATATTCTCGACATCCTCGGAGATGAGGAGGTGATCCGGAGTATCTTCGCCCAGGTCAAGTGCAGATTGTTCTGTAGTTTCGTAGGATCTTCTGAAAGAGCGTGATGCTCAGGCGGATTGCCCGAGCATTGTCGTTTCCTCCGTCCCATCGGTAGCGGTGCCTTGCATGGGCAGATAGCA
>JBPCQO010000262.1:0-10693 GCA_050998035.1 Gemmatimonadaceae bacterium
GAAATAGATTGCAGCGAGATCATCCACGGGCTCGCGGAAGGAGCAGGAGCCGAATGATATGACGAAGTTAGCGCGCGCCTCGCGCAGTGTCGCCAGCGGTATGAATCTCCGGTGAAAAGCCAGACCA
Source organism: Gemmatimonadaceae bacterium (assembly GCA_050998035.1). GTDB lineage: Bacteria > Gemmatimonadota > Gemmatimonadetes > Gemmatimonadales > Gemmatimonadaceae > Fen-1247. Next base: position 128 of record JBPCQO010000262.1, read on the forward strand.
TCGTCGGCAAAATTAAAGTCCCCCAGATGGCGAGTGTTCAGCGCAGCGACAAGGGTGCCTTCCTCAGCTCCGTCCCACGCGAGCGAGCCGGCGACGAACATATTCAGATAGCCAAACATGGCACCGATCTCCGCGTCGGTGGCGTAGGTGAGGCGGTACGACGCACGAATGGGGTGGTGCAGGCCGGCGGTGAGCTTGAACGGAACGCGCTCGTTGCGGCATTTAATCATGAACCGAGCTACGTCTTCAGCCTTCGGAAACGCGCCCGCTGTGATCCCTCCGGTACGCGCCTTGGCGTTGGCCCCTGACCTTCGGATCTCAGCAATCAGCTGCGACGGGTCGTCCGCAATCTGGATCTCGAAGAACGCGGTGAGCTCTGCTGGCATGCTGCTCATTGCGGACGCGATCTCCGCGCGCGACTGCGCCCGGATTTCGAGCGCGTCTATCTTGGCACGGCCGAGGTCCGAGTCACTGGAGTGCCTGTCGTTGAAGTTAAGCACCAGCCGAATGTCGGCACCCAGGTCTGGCCCCGCGAGCGCGCTTATCTGCCACGGCTCTGCCCGGTCGCCGCGTGGCAACATGGTAGCGGTCGCGTCGTCGAACTCGCGCAGGCGCGCCACGGGGACAATGAATCGGCCAAGCACGGAGCGCGCGGGGTCGCCGAGATAATCGGCATAGGCCGAGCACGCGGCGCTCATGCCCAGCGCTGCGGGCGGAAATAGTCCGGCGTAGTCGACGGCGCCGGCAAGCAGTACGGAGAGCGATTGCTTCATTCGTCAGTAGCGAAATGTATCCGCTACGAGGCGAGCGGTGGCCATGGTTCCCCGCGGTCGAACACATGTTCGACCTCACTCGTAAGGCTTATGCGCCCGATGACCATGCTTCTATTACGTGATCCATCGCTGTCATGCTTGTATGATCTGGCACGCAAGGCTCCGCTGCTGATCGCCGCTGTCGTGGTGCACTAGTGGTGGATTACTGCTGTTTCGTGTTCTCGCTCGCTCCGGCTTCCTGAGCGGCCGTGTGGGCCACCGCGAACGCCTGGTGCTCGTCGTGGTACTCCTTTTCGGCGGCGTTGAACGCTTCGAGGAATGCCTTCTTCTGGTGTTGGCCATAGCCCTGCACCTGCGACTTGGGAAGATCGGAAATTTCTTTGTACGGCATGGTGGTTACCTGTTGGGTTTGTGACGGTGAAGTGGTGAAACCATGAGATGCGAACTTCGTGCAAGCGTTGACACGAAGCGTCGGTTGGCTAGATTTGATGAACTGACGCGGGGTGGAGCAGCCTGGTAGCTCGTCGGGCTCATAACCCGAAGGTCGCGGGTTCAAATCCCGCCCCCGCCACTAGTTGTATTGGGCGATTGTGATATCAATTGAAAGTGGGGCGCCGAAATTCGGCGCCCCACTTTCGTTTTACTGCACCGCTCGAGATTACGGAGCAGCGAAGCTCTTCTTCAAACCGGCAGCTGCGACGGCCAGTGCGGCGTGTGCCTGATCCAGCACGGCCTGCATACTGAAGAACTCGTGCGTGACGCCATCGAAGTTCTGATACACGACGGGAACGCCGGCCGCGGCGAGTTTATCCGCGTAAGCCTTCCCTTCCGAACGCAACACCCCGAGCTGCGACGTGATGACGGTCGCGGGGGGGAGGCCGCTCAGATTGGCGCGCAACGGTGATACGTACGGGTTGGCGCCGTCGGCGGGCGTGCGGAGATACTTGTCGAATGCCCACTGCCCTGCCGCGCGCGTGAAGAACGGCGCGTTCGCGTTCTCGTGATAACTCGGTGTATCGAAGTTGAAGTCCACGACCGGGTAGATGAGGAGCTGATGCACCGGAAGCTTGATCTTCTGATCCCGCGCCATCAGAGACACGACGGCGGCAAGGTTGCCACCCACACTCTCACCACCCACGGCAACTTTATTGGGGTTTCCGTTGATCGCACCTGCGCTATCAAGCGCCCATTTGTACGATGCAAAGGCGTCGTTAGCGGCAGCGGGGAACTTGTGCTCCGGTGCCTTCCGGTACGCTACGGAAATCACGATCGCATTGGCTGCGTTTGCCAGGGCGCGGCACGATGCATCATACGTATCAATGTCATACAACACCCATCCGCCGCCGTGGAAGTAAACGAGAACGGGGAACGGCCCCGTGCCTGCCGGAGTGTAGATACGTGCAAGCAGCGGCCCTTCAGCGCCGGAAATAGTACGCTGCGCAACGCTCCCCACGGGCTCGACGACCGCCTGCCGTCCCTGCGCGGCGAGGGTAGCAATAACAGCATCGCGCGGGGTCGGCTGATTGCGGGCCGCGACCGGCGTCAGCGTTGATGGGGGCAGCGAGTGGGAGGCCGTTACCTGATCTAAAACCGCCTGCATCTGTGCATTGGGGGTGTATGGCGACTGCGGCAGATCGTTCGGGCTGGGCTGAACCGCGACCACCCCGTCATTCACCAGGTCGCCGATCGATGATGTCGCCGGTGGCGCCGTATTCGAGTTGCATGCCGCCAGCGCGAGCGTCGTAGCCACGCCTGCCGCAAGACCGCCTCGCGAAAAGGACCCACACGTAAAGTTCAGCTTCATCTCTCTCCCGCATACAAGTGTCTTAGAACTGCGCCATAGTGCGCGAAGGAGCGCTGGGCAAGCCACAAGCCATGTCGCGGAGCATCGCGCAATTGCGTTGGAGTGTACGGCGTATCGCCGACTTGTTCCCGGCGAACGCTACAGTTATACTGTGATTGCTGGGCAGGGTAGCTCAGCTGGTGAGAGCGCACGACTCATAATCGTGAGGTCGCGGGTTCGATCCCCGCCCCTGCTATTCTCCGTATCTGGTGCAACGATTGACCAGCAAAAGGCCACCTTCGCGGGTGGCCTTTTGCACTCGCACATGTGCGATAGGGCAGATGCTAGCGGGGCTACCGGTGCCCAGTCGGACCGCTGTCCGGTATGAGGTGGTAAAGAATCTCATCACCACGCACCAAGCCAAACTCTTCGCGCGCGATTCGTTCCTGGGTCACAGGATCGGTCCGCACAGCACGTTCGGCGGTGCGGAGGGAGTCAACAATACGCCGCAGTGAGTCTGCGCGCGCGGTGATGGCGGCCACGCTACGCCGCTGATGCACGATGTCGATCGTGCTGTACTCGCCACCCTGCACGGCGAAGTAGAGCGCTCCGACAATTATCGCGGCCCATATGACTCGTCCAGCCACGCGACTTCCGGTTACAGACCGTAAATGCTTCCGCCCGGATACTCGGCGCTCTCGCCGAGTTGCTCCTCGATCCGAAGCAGCTGATTGTACTTCGCGACGCGATCGGTGCGGCTGGCCGAACCAGTCTTGATCTGCCCTGCATTTGTCGCGACCGCCAGGTCTGCGATGAAAGTGTCCTCAGTCTCGCCCGAGCGGTGCGAGATGATGCTCTGGTAACCGTTCGCGCGCGCAACCTCGATCGCCTCGAGTGTCTCCGTGAGCGTGCCGATCTGGTTGACCTTGATCAGGATTGCGTTGGCAACATCTTCCTGGATGCCACGCTCGAGCCTGCGGGAATCCGTCACGAAAATATCGTCGCCAACCAACTGCACACGATCGCCGAGTGCCGCGGTAAGCGCAGCCCACCCTTCCCAGTCGTTCTCCGCAAGTCCGTCTTCGATCGATACGATGGGATACTTGTCGAGCCAGCTGCTGTATAGCGAGATCATTCCTTCCGCATCGTGTGAGCCGCCCTTGCTCTTCTTGAAGCTGTACGTGCCGTCCTTGTACAGTTCTGAAGCGGCGACATCCAACGCGAACGCAATATCCTTTCCTGCTTCGTAGCCCGCGCCCTCCACCGCCTGGACGAGCACGTTCAGAGCTTCCTCATCATTGGGCAGATCGGGTGCGAACCCGCCCTCGTCACCCACGGCCGTCGATAGCCCGCGTTTGGTCAGAACTTTCTTAAGCGAGTGAAATACCTCTGCTCCCATTCGCAGTGCATTTGCGAAGCTCTTGGCGCCGATGGGAACGATCATGAACTCCTGGAAGTCCACGGTATTGCTCGCGTGTGCGCCGCCGTTGAGAACGTTCATGAGTGGCACGGGCATCACGCGTGACATGGGGCCACCCAGATATCGGTACAGTGGGAGGTCCAGCTCCGCCGCGGCCGCACGCGCCGCCGCGAGCGACACAGCCAGAATCGAGTTGGCGCCGAGCCGGCCTTTGTTGTCGCTACCGTCGAGCTCGATCATGGTGCGATCGAGCGATACCTGGTCCAGCGCATCCATCCCGATCACTTCCGGCTGAATTTCGTCTTCAATTGCGGCAATTGCCTTTTCCACTCCCTTGCCCCCGTACCGCTCCTTGTCGCCGTCGCGAAGCTCCAGCGCCTCATGCTCACCGGTGGACGCACCACTTGGGACCGACGCACGGCCTGTGAGCCCACTGTCGAGCAGGACGTCGGCTTCTACGGTAGGGTTGCCGCGGCTATCGAGGATTTCACGTGCACGGACTTCGACAATGGCTGACATGGCTGTGTACTATTGGTTTGAGTAAAGGGTCTTCATGGCCTCGGCCATGCGATCATGCACCTGCAGCGCAAGCGCGTCACGGTCGCGGTAGGTCATCCCGGCGGTCGGAATTGGTTCCAGAATATGAATGTCGATGCCCCCGGCATGTAGCCAAATCGAGTTCTTCGGAAGCACTTCGATGGTGCCGTGAACGAGGCACGGGACGATCGGAACGCCAGCGTTCAGTGCGAACACGAAAGGGCCTTTCTTGAACGGCCGCACGGGATAGGATGTGCCGCGCGTCCCCTCCGGGAATACTACCACGGATGCGCCCGCGCGCACGCGGTCCACCGCTGTATCATACGCCCCGAGCGCCGCCTTCTGATTGTCGCGGCGGATGGGAATGGCACCGACCGCGCGAATGCCCGGGCCGAATACCGGGATCTTGAACAGCTCGGCCTTCGCAACGAAGTAGTGCGGCGGGAGCGTAACCACGAGCGCCGGAATGTCGAACAAGGATACGTGGTTGGATGTAAAGATAAACGGACCGCCCTGTTTCACGCGATCGCGGCCGTGCACCCGGAGCTTTACGCCGGCAGACCACAGGATTGCGCTGGACCAGAAGCGGGGAAGTCGCTCATACATGCTACCCGGACGATGCGGAACACGAAGGAGCACGGCGACAAGGAGCAAGGCCACCATCACGACCGTGAGCACGAGGATGATGAGCATCGTGAGGATGGTGCGCAGGATTGAAATCACTGTGAACCGGGTGAGCCGAAGTGATCGTACCCGGCTCGTGCAACGACGACACTCTTGCCGCCCGCAAAACTCTTAACGCCCGGATGCCCGTCCCTCACCGCCCCTATTTCGGTGAGTGGAATCCCGAACCGCGCGGTAAAGACATGGGTGTCGATTGGAATTGCGGATGCAATGAGAAGCTCGTACTCCTCGCCACCGCGGCTCGCGTCCAACACGCCAACCCCTTCGACCGTCGGCACCCGGTCCAGATGCAGGTCAATCCGAACGTTGCTCGCCGCCGCGATGTGAGCGGCGTCAGCGACCAACCCGTCGGACAGATCGATGGCGGCTCTGGCGCCACGCCCAGCGAGCCAGCGAGCCTCCTTGATGCGCGCGTGCGGCGCAGCGAAGCGCTCGCGCCACTCCGCGCGAGGCTCGATGCCCGCGTTGAGCGCGGCGACGGCAGCGGCCGGGCCGCCCAGCTTCCCGGTGACGTACATCCGGTCACCCGCGCGCGCGGCGTCCCTCGGCATCGGATCGCGCGTGTTGCCAAAGACAGTGAACGAGAGCGACAGCGTCGCGCCACTCGTCGTGTCGCCGCCGTACACTCGCACCGCCGTGGCCCGCGCAGCGCGCGCTATTCCATCAGCGATGCCGTCCAGCATGCCGCGTGCGTCCTTCGGCACCGTCAGCGATACGAGCATGCCGACACCGGTCGCCCCCATCGCCGCCAGATCACTCAGTGCGGCGGTAGCAGAGCGGTACCCGATCTCGTCTGGTGTGAGCCATGTGCGTCGAAAGTGAACGTTCTCCACAGACGTGTCCGAGCTCATGGCGAGCGTGTTACCGCGCGGAACGTGGATGAGCGCGGCATCATCACCGATACCCGCGGCGAGCGGGCCAAAACGTCGGATCATGCGCCGAATCGCTCGGAACTCCTCACCCGGACCGAAGGCGATCTCGCGGTCGTACATCACGCCACCGCCGGCAGCGCCGCGAGCACGGGGTAGATCGAACCCGCCGCGCGGTCCAGCCTCCACGCCTCGCTGAGCCGTTCCAGAACATCGGTCAGGGTGAAGCCGCGAACGCCGGGGGTGAGCTCCGCCGCGCGCCCGTGTACCCACGCAGCACAGGCGGCCGCGATGGCTGGCACGCACCCCTGCGCGAGCAGGGTGGCAATCATGCCGCCGAGCGCGTCGCCGCTGCCGCCCGTGGCGAGCGCCGGAGTGCCCGCGGCGACCACGTGTCTGGCGCCGCCGGGAGACGTGATGACGGTCGGCGTTCCCTTCAGCAGCACCGCCGCCCCGAGCGCGCGCGCGACATCGGTACCGATAACGAAGCGATTGGCCAGCACATCCTTAACGTCGCGCAGAACGAGTCGCGCCATCTCTTCGGGATGCGGCGTGATCAGCGCCGGACGGCCGCTGAGGAGCCGCGCCAAATCGCCCAAGCAGCCATCGAACACGTTTAGCGCGTCGGCGTCGACCACCACAGGACCGCGCCACGATTCCAGAACGTCGTGCACCAGTGCGCGCGCGGAGTCGTCGCGACCCAGCCCCGGTCCGATAAGCACGGCATCCGCCCAGTCGGAAATTGCAGCGGTCGCCTCTGTGAGACGCCCGGTGAGTGCCTCGGGAAGCCGCGCGTGTAGCGAGCCAACGTTCATCTCATCAGTGAACACCTTAACCAGCCCGATCCCGCTCCGGAGTGCCCCCTCGGCCGCAAGTATGGCGGCACCGCCCAGCCCAGCCCCTCCGGCCACAATCGCAAGCTTGCCGCGAGTACCCTTGTGCGCAGTTGCGGGAATGACCGGCGTATTTCCGCGCACAAACGCACCATCCACGAGCAGCGGAAGTTCGTCACGCATGCCAGCGAGCCCGATGTCCACGACCGCAATCTCGCCGCACGCTCCACGAGCACTGAGTGTGCCGCGCTTGCAGGTTCCGAAACTGATGGTGAGATCCGCGCGCACACTGCCGTCAGCTTCCCCGCTGGTCGCGTCAAGGCCGGTCGGAACGTCGAGCGCGATCACGAAAGCACCGCGGTCACGGCGCGCATTTATCTCTCGCACCGCGTCAGCGATTGCTCCACGCGGGACACCCGTGCTTCCCGTACCTAGCAGTGCATCCACGACGACGCCGTGAGGCGTGCCTTCTCGCGCGGCATCCGAGCTGCACTCGCGAAAAGCAGCCCGCTCAGCCACACCTTCAACACTCGCGGGCCCAACGATCTCACGCACATCGACGCGCACTCCGCTCAAGGTGAGCGAGCGGGCCACAGCCCATCCGTCAGCGCCGTTGTTTCCCGGACCGGTGTACACGGTGACAGCGTGACTACCGCCGCCGCATCGCGCAGCAATCAGAGTCGCAGCATTGGCCGCTGCGACTCGCATCAGCGCTCTGGATGGAATTCCGCCTGAGATTGCCGCCGCATCTATTGCAGCGGACTCACTCGCACTCGCGACGCGGACCGACATGCGACGGGCTGCTATCGCTCAGCGGTGAGCAGCGCCGTCGAATTCCATGGGTACCGCTGCTCGAACGCCTCCACAAAATTGAACACATCCCCGAACTGATCGAGCGTATCTGTGGGGAGACTCGCAAGAAAGCCAAGACCAACGAGCGTGAATACAACCGCCCCGATGTCGCGTGTGGAGCAAATTCCCCAACGCTCCAGCACCACGCGCGCCATCACACCGTAACGTTCCAGTGCAAGATCGCGGCACGAGTACGCAAGCTCATGCCCGGAGATATGCCGCCGCGTCCGAAGGTTAGCCTGCGCGTGCTCCAGCGCCGCGAGCACGAAAAGGTATGCACCCTCCTCATACCTCGACTCGCGCATACGAATCTGCTCCATCACACCGTCACGAAAAGCGAGCTCAGCCACCGCTCAAACCTCTCCCTGTCCGGTAAAGACACCCGGATATAGAGGGAAACGGTCGGCAAGCTTCTCAACCTCCGTGCGAACAGTCTCAGATACGCCCGCATCTTCCGGCGCGCTTGCGACGCGATCGATGAGATCTGCGATCTGCCGCATCTCTGCCTCTCCCATCCCCCGCGTCGTCACGGCCGGTGTGCCCACGCGAATCCCGCTCGTAACGAACGGCGACTGAGTCTCGCGCGGCACCGTGTTCTTGTTGACCGTTATCGCGGCTCGGTCGAGTGCCTGCTCCAGTACCTTGCCGGTCAGTCCGCGGTTGCGCAGATCGACAAGCATGAGATGGTTGTCCGTACCGCCGGAAACAATGTCGAGACCGCGCTCCACTAGCGCGGCCGCGAGCGACTTCGCGTTCAGAACGACTTGCGTGCAGTACTCCTTGAAGGAGGGGTCCAGAGCTTCCTTGAACGCTACCGCCTTCGCTGCAATCACGTGCTCCAGCGGGCCACCCTGCGTTCCCGGGAACATGGCCTTGTCGATAGCCTTCGCGTGCTCCGCCTTGCAAAGGATGAGACCGCCGCGCGGGCCACGTAGCGTCTTGTGCGTGGTCGTAGTCACGACGTCAGCGTACGGCACGGGCGACGGATGCAGACCACTTGCGACAAGACCCGCGATATGCGCCATGTCCACCACGAACTTTGCACCAATCTCGTGCGCAACTTCCGCGAACGGCGCGAAGTCGATGATTCGGGCGTAGGCGCTCGCGCCGGCTATGATCATCTTGGGACGCTGCTGACGCGCAACCTGCTTCATCTGATCATAGTCGATGACGCCTGCGTCGTTCACGCCGTAATGAATGGCGTTGTACAACAGTCCGGAAAAATTCACCGGTGAGCCGTGCGTAAGATGGCCACCCTGCGACAGGTCCAACCCCAGCACGGTGTCACCGGGCTTGAGAAACGCGAGATACACAGCGGCGTTTGCCTGCGCCCCTGAGTGCGGCTGCACGTTTGCGTGTTCGGCGCCAAATAGCTGCTTCGCTCGATCGATCGCTATCTGCTCGACCTTGTCCACTACCTGGCAGCCGCCGTAGTAACGCTTGCCAGGTAACCCTTCAGCGTACTTGTTGGTGAGCGGCGTACCCATGGCCTGGAGCACCGCTAGTGAAACGAAGTTCTCGCTGGCGATCAGCTCCAAACCGTGCCGCTGGCGATCGGTCTCCTCAACGATGAGCCGTGCGATATCGGGATCGAAATCCCATACCGCAGACAGCTCTCCGCTGGAGGGAATGCTTGAAACGGTCATTGGTTGTCCGTGCCGAAGGCAGTCACGTCCACTCCGGCGCAACCAGCCGGATTGACGGTGCTGTCAGGATTTGCGCGGCCACTGTGGCCACGTACGCATCATCGAATTTACAGCCTGGAGCCGGCGCTCGGCGAGACGGTCGGCAGCTTCGTAGGTCGGGATTCCGTCCGTGCGTGCAATCTCGAAGACGCCCAGAACGGTATCGTAGATCTCGTCGGCCTTGCGGAATGCGCGCTTCGAATCCCACCCCGCCAACTCACTGTAGACATTGATCACGCCGCCGGCGTTGGCGACGTAGTCAGGCGCGTACAGAATTCCCTTCTCCTCCAGCATGTCCCCGTGGCGTGGCTCCAGAAGCTGGTTGTTAGCGCCGCCAGAGACGATCTCAACCTTGAGCATCGGGATCGTTTTGTCGTTTATTATGCCACCAAGCGCGCACGGAGCGAAGATGTCAGCCTGCACCGAGTAGATCTCGTCGCCTTCGACCGCCGTCGCGTCCGTCTCGGCAAGAACCCAATTCACCCGATCCGCGTCGATATCCGAGACAATCACTTTGGCACCAGCTTTGTCCAAGGACTTCGCAAGGTGACGCCCGACATTCCCGCACCCCTGGACGGATACCGTCTTTCCGTCCAGATCGTCGGATCCCCAGCGGTGCATTGCGGAAGCCTGGATCGATCGAAACACGCCGTGCGCCGTCACAGGCGAGGGATCGCCGGACTTGCCCGCAAGACCCGCGACATAATCGGTCTCCATGTGAACGAAGTCCATGTCGGACGTGCCGGTTCCGACATCCTCAGCGGTGACGTAGCGCCCGCCGAGGCTTTCCACGAACCGTCCATGCGCGCGGAATATCATCTCGCGACGCGGCGTACGGTTGTCACCGATGATGACCGCCTTGCCGCCACCCAGGTTCAAACCGGCCACGGCGTTCTTGTATGTCATCCCGCGTGAGAGGCGCAGCGCATCGGTGAGCGCCTCCTCGTCGGATGCATAGCTCCAGAAGCGAGTTCCGCCGAGCGCCGGGCCCAGCGTCGTGTTGTGGATCGCAATGACGCCGCGGTAACCGGACGTCGGATCCGAGCACACGACAACCTGTTCGTGGCCCATTTCGGCAAGAGTATCGAACAACTTCATGCGTACAACTCCCGTGCGATGACGATGCGTTG
>JBPCQO010000013.1:0-2914 GCA_050998035.1 Gemmatimonadaceae bacterium
TCCGGTATGATGCGCCGCCTATCAGCGCTCCTGGATGACAGGGTGGGCAGCACGCCGTGAAGCGGTGCACGATCGGAGTGCCGACCACTGTTAGCGGTGTGGGGCTACATCTCGGGCTACCGTGCGAGCTGACGTTCCGTCCCGCTCCTGAGCGCACCGGGGTAGTGTTCCGCCGCACCGATCTTGAGGGGGCGCCGGAAATCAAGGCGCTCGTCAGTGAAGTCACGGCCACGGAGAGGCGAACGCAGCTGGGGACGGGTGACGCTGCAATTCACACTGTTGAGCACGTCCTTTCCGCCGTGGCCGCGATTGGTCTGGACGATCTGTACATCGACATGAGCGGGCCGGAGCCTCCGATCGTGGACGGTAGCTCCGCGCCGTTTCATGACGCGCTGCTGCGGGCTGGAGTGCGCGAGCTGTCCGAGGAGGCTGAGTATCTTACGCTTACCGAGACGGTGCGGGTGATCGACGGAAGCTCGGTCTACGAAGCGCATCCGGCCGATCATCTCACGCTCGATGTGACTGTAGATTTCCCGCACCCGATCATCGGGCGTCAGGCTGGGCGATACTCCATCACGCAAGAGAGCTATCGGACGGAATTGGCGCCGGCTCGCACCTTCGGCTTTGTTCGTGAGGTGGATGAGCTACGCGCGAAGGGTTTGATTCGAGGCGCATCGCCGCACAATGCGGTCGTGCTCGATGACGTCGGTGTGGTGGACAACACCCTACGTTGGGAAGACGAGTTCGTTAGGCACAAGGCACTCGACTGCGTGGGTGATCTGGCCCTCGCGGGTGTTCGTATTCGGGCGCATGTTGTAGCTGTGCGGCCGAGTCATCGGGGAACGGTGACGTTGGTGCGAGAGATGGTGCGTGCGTGGCGTGGCGAAACATCCAAGAAGGAGAAGACGAAAGACATGGCTGGCGTAATGGGCATCGAAGAGATCATGAAGGTGCTGCCGCACCGGTATCCCTTTCTACTCGTCGACAGGATCCTCGAGGTAGAGGCCGGTAAGCGGATCGTGGGAATCAAGAACGTGACGATCAACGAACCGTTTTTTCAGGGCCATTTCCCGGGGCACCCGATCATGCCGGGTGTGCTGATAATCGAGGCCATGGCGCAGGTCGGCGGAATGCTGCTCATGGGGAGTGTGGGAGATCCGGGCGAGAAGGTGGTGTACTTTCTTTCCCTCGACAACGTACGCTGGCGCAAGCCCGTAAAACCGGGTGATCAGCTACGTTTCGAGCTCGAAGTGGTGCAGATCCGCGGCTCGGTGTGCAAAATGCGGGGGATTGCCAAGGTGGATGGAGAGCTGGTGGCCGAAGCGGATATGGCGGCGATGGTGCGCGACAGATGAGTCAGCGGATTCACCCCACTGCATTCGTCGCGTCATCGGCGCAATTAGGCGACGACGTCGACGTGGGAGCATTCGCCATCATAGGTGACGAGTGCGTTGTGGGTGATGGCTGCGTCATAGCAGCGCGCGCTACGCTGGAGCGGTATGTCACGCTCGGGCGCAACGTAAAGATCGGGATCGGGACCGTGCTCGGCGGCGATCCACAGGATCTCAAGTTCAATGGTGAGTGCACCACGGTCGAGATCGGCGACGACACCGTCATCCGCGAGTACAGCACCATCAACCGCGGCACGTCGCAGTCGTTCAAGACGACAGTGGGTCAGGGGAGCTTCATCATGTCGTACGTGCACCTGGCGCACGATTGCCACGTTGGTGATGGCGTGGTGCTGGCCAACATGGTGCAACTGGCGGGGCACGTGACCGTGGAGGATAAGGTGATCCTCTCCGGTGTCACGGCGGTGCATCAGTTCACGCGGATCGGTCGCAACGCCATTGTGGGCGGCTGTTCGCGCGTTTCGAAAGACGTCCCACCGTTCGTGAAGGCGGTGGGAAATCCAATGAAGCTTTACGGGCTGAACAGCTTAGGACTGCAGCGGAACGGCTTTTCGCCCGAGGCAATTCGAGCGCTCAAACGTGCCTACGTGCTGCTGTTTCGCTCGGAACTGAACATTGGGCAGGCAGTGGAGAGAGTGAACGCAGAGGTTGACCCGCTGCCGGAGGTGCGGCAGCTCGTGGAGTTCGTCGAGACGAGTCAGCGTGGAGTCGCGATTTGAACCCGGTGCGCGTCGGTGTGGTCGGTGCTGGTGGACTTGGGTTTCACCACATCCGGATTCTACGCGAGATGGTGGAATTTCGGCTGTCTGGTTTCGTGGAGCTGCGCCCGGAGCGCGCCGCGGAAGTATCGCGCGAGCTGGAAGTGCCTGCTTACGCCGACCTCGACACGCTGCTGGATGATGTGGACGCCGTCACGATCGTGGTGCCGACGCCGGCCCACTTTGACGTTGCACGCGCGGCGCTGGAGCGGGGCAAGCATGTGCTGATCGAGAAGCCGATCACAACCACACTGGAGGATGCGGATGCCCTGCTGGACATCGCGGAGCGTACGGGTGCTCTGATCCAGACTGGGCACGTGGAACGGTTCAACAGGGCGGTACGCGCGGCGCTTCCGTACGTGCAAAATCCGCGGTTTATAGAAAGTGACAGGCTGGCCCCGTTCAATGTGCGCGGGTCCGAGGTTGCGGTCGTTCTCGATCTCATGATCCACGACATTGATCTGGTACTTACTCTCGTGGGATCGCCGCCTGCCACGATCGCGGCCGTCGGGGTCCCGGTGCTAACAGCCACGGCCGATATCGCGAACGCGCGAGTGACTTTCGACTCCGGCGCGGTGGCGAACATCACGGCGAGCCGAATATCGCGGGAGCGCGTGCGAAAGGTGCGCATTTTTCAGCCCAGCGGGTACCTGTCGCTCGATCTGGCCACCGGGACGGGGGAGTTCTTCCGGCTCAAGAACCCGGCGGAGCTGGGCAATCTCGTGGCGGGCGGGGTAGTTCCCGATC
>JBPCQO010000038.1:0-7728 GCA_050998035.1 Gemmatimonadaceae bacterium
CGCCGGCGTCGATCTTGGCCAGGTCGAGCACATCGTTGACGAGGCCAAGCAGATGGCGACTGCTCGCGGAGAGTCGTGTCAGGTAGTCGTGTTGCTGCGCAGTGAGAGGGCCCGCCAACCCAAGCTCAATGAGCTGTGTGTACCCAATCATCGCGTTGATGGGAGTGCGGAGCTCGTGGTTCATTGTCGTCAGGAATACCGACTTGGCCTGGTTCGCGGCATCCGCCTCGCAGCGGGCGCGCTCGGCCGCGGCTTCAGCAGACTCAGCAGCAGCGGTGCGCTGCTCCAGCACCGCCGCGGCGCGCTGCAACTCGTCGTTGGCCAGCTCGAGTTCGGCTGCGTTATCCTGCAGTAGCTGGTTCATCAGTTCCAGCTCGAGCCCCTGCTCCTGGAGCTGCGCGTTGGCCTGATCCAGCGCCTCACGCGCCGCCTCGCTATCCGCGAGGAGCCGCTCCACTTCGCGTCGCGCACGAACCTGCTCCGTAACGTCTGAGCCATGCGCGATGACTCCCGTGCGCGTGCCATCGGCCTCAACTTGCGCCTGAAATATCATGTCGAGATACCGCACCTCCGGCGCCGCGCCTGGTTCGCGCTGGAGCAGCGCCGGCGTCTCGCGTCCGACCCACGGCTCGCCCGTCTCTCGCACTCGGTCGAGCAGCTCCTTGAAACCCTGGCCACGCACCTCGGGAAGCGCCTCAAGCAGTGCCTTGCCAACAACCTCGCGATGCCCGATGAGCCGGTAGTAGGCGTCATTGACGTATTCATAGCGCTGCTCCGGTCCCCGATACGCGACGATGAAGCTCGGTGCGAGCCGAAACAGCTCCACGAGCCGCATTCGCTCCACTTCCAGGGCGGCCCGTGCAACGCCGAGCGCCGCCGCGAGCGACTCGGCTCGACCGGCTGCATCGCGCGCGGCGCGCGCCTGAGCATCGGCGGCACGAACGGCGCGCTCTCCATCCATGCTGCGCGCCACAAGTGGAATGAATGGGAGGACAATTCCCAGTGCATCCGTCTTTATTCGCCCACCGAGGAGCACGAGCACAACGTCACGCCCGGTCGCGATGCCGGAAACCTCGACCGGCTCGGCCGACGGCGCTCCGGGCGAGCGAAGGCGCGCGGTCTGTATACGTTCGTGCGCGGCGGCGCTGTGATCTACTCCGCCTGCCGCGACACAGCGATCGAGAAATTCACGCCACGCGCGGGCGTCCGGAAGCGTCTGCGGAAAGCCGGGCGCGGGGAGAAGCACTCCGAGGTCCGCGTCGCGCAGGAACACCATGAGGTCTTCCGCTCCCACCCTGCGGGCGAGCGCCTGGGCCGCGTTGCGCCGGCGATCGACGACGCTGAGATCGTGCAGGAGCACGGCGAGCGGGACGTCGTTCTGGAACTGTACCGTCACTATCTACTCAGCCAATTCGACGTCAGCATCAGCCCCGCGCGTATCATCTGCTCCGCTGTGGCGCGGCTCACGCTGGAAGCACGCAGACTACCGCGGTGCAGTTATGGAATCCGCTGAACTGCCCGTCAGCGCGCGCGATCTGGCCGTATGTGTTGAAGCCGGCGAACGGTGTGCCACTGAGCGCCGCCTGGAGCGCGCCCAGCTCGGCGCCGAATTCGTCGCCCATGCGAAGGCGCGTGGCAACGCAATCGAAGAAGAACGCGACCTGTGGCTGATGCGGTCCCAATTGCCGCACCGCATCGTGCGTCGCGTCTCGCGCCGCGTCCGCCGACGACCCGCTGGGCGCGCGCATGAAGTGCACGGTCGCACCTTCGGGGATCTCGGCCGCGCATGAGATGGAGCCGTCGTCATTTACCGATAACGGAACGCGGATCTTGTGCCCCGCCTCCGTCTCTACCCCGATCACGTTGTGCAAAAAGAACGGCAGCGGGTCCGCCGCGTCGAATGCTTGCCCCGTTTTCTCCGCGTACTCCGCGACAGCTTCCACGGCGATCATTGCGTTGAGGCTCACGAGCCGCATACCGTCAGCCTCCGTGACGCGCAGCCCCTGATCTACTGGTTCCCAGCCGTGCCGAACGCCGACACCGACCGGCTTGTTGGACAGGATCTCCAGCGCGACGGCTGCATCGCTGGCGATCTCGATGGAACGGCTACCGTGATCCCCTGAGCCGCAAAAGACATGCGTCCGGCTGAAGCGTGCGTCATCACCGGCGCCGCCGCCGGCGAACTGGTACATGCCCGCGGTGCGTACCGTGAGCGCCTCCACGAACTCATCGGCCGAGCCCGCGAGCGCGTCCGTAAGGATCACCGCCGTTCGGAAGCGGTAGTCCGAGATCGTCATACCCCGCAGCCGCGCGGCCATCTGGACGGAAGCCGCGACGGGATCAGCGCGGAGACCGCGCGCGAGCACCGCGTTGAACTGCATCTCAGGCGCGCGAATCGCAACGGCGCTAGCGGATTGAGCGCCCCACGCTCCGCTGATGAATTCTCCAGCGGAGGAGCACCCGACAAGGACGCGCGGATGACACTCGTTGTCGAGTGCGGTAAGAAGCGCGCTGAAATCGTGTTCCGGCGATGCAAAGACGATGAGGGCATCGGGGCACTCGTCACCCAGCCCCTGCGTGATCTCACGTCCGAGTTCCTGTCCCGCCGCGTCATCGCGCGCGCGCGTATAGGCGACTGCCGTTTGCATGTCCTTTCTCCTGGTGAGCAGGCCGGCCTGACGCACGCGCAACGCACCACCGAGCGTGCCGACTGACTGCGCGTGGTTCGCAGTTCGAGAAAGGTGCACCACAGCGAGTGCAGCGACAAGCGCTGGCGTACCACGATTCGCCTTGCCCCGACGCGCGAGCTGGCGCATGGTTAGTTGTCTCGCATCCTCAACGCTCTGACCATGCGCCTGCGCCTCGCACCGCCGTTCCGCTTATCCCTGCTCCTGCTCGCGCCCGCGTTGCTCTCCGGCCAGGCACCGGTCGATTCCGCGCTCGCCGAATACATCGCGACGATTCGCGCCATCGACACGCATGCCCACCCGATGCTTCCCGTGTCCTCAGGCGCGCCAGCCGACACAGACTTCGACGCGCTGCCGCTGGATGGCATTCCGCCGTTCGGCTTCCCACATCGCCTCACGCTTGACGATCCGATCTGGCGCGGCGCACAGGCGGCGCTCTACGGGGTGCCGGTCGCAGCGAGCGACAGCGTGGCTTACCGCAAAGCGCTAACGGGCGCGGTGGCGAGCGCTATCAATGCGCGTGGGCTGCACTTCCCGGAGTGGGCACTCGATCGGGCGGGCGTCGACATCATGCTCGCGAACCGCGTCGCGATGGGACCTGGTCTCAGTGGGCCGCACTTCCGCTGGGTGTCGTTTGTCGACGCTCTCATGCTCCCGCTCGACACGCGCGGCGAGGCGCGCACGCCGGACACGCACGTCCTGTACCCGAAGGAGGCCAAGCTCCTTCAACGCTACTTGCGGGCCCTGAATCTGACACGGCTTCCCACGACGCTCGACGGCTATGTGCGCACCGTCGTTGTGCCCACGCTGGACCGGCAGCGCGCCGGCGGCGCCGTCGCCGTGAAATTCGAGGCAGCGTACCTCCGGCCGCTCGACTTCGATGATCCCGATCCGGCAGTAGCAGCGCGGGTCTACGCGCAATACGCGAGCGGCGGCACGCCGACGCGCGCCGAGTACAAGGAGCTGGAAGATTATCTCTTCCGCGCAATTGCACGCGAGGCTGGGCTCCGGGGGATGGCGGTGCAGATCCACGTGCTGGAGACTTTCGGCAGCTACTATCGCTCCGCCGGAGCGGCGCCGCATCTGCTCGAAGCGGCGTTCAACGACTCGACGCTGCGGGGCACAAAGTTCATCGTCACGCACGGTGGATGGCCGCTTGTGAACGAGACGCAGGCGCTGCTCGCCAAGCCGAACGTCTACGCCGATATCTCCGCGATGGACCTTATCCTCTCACCCACGGAACTCGCCAGCGTTCTACGGCAGTGGCTCGGCGAATTCCCGGACAAGGTGCTTTTCGGCAGCGATGCGTTCGACGGAGGCGCCGAGCAAGGGTGGGAGCAGGTGGCGTGGGTCGGGAGCATGACGGCACGCCGCGCGCTGGCGATCTCGCTCAGCGGGATGCTCAGCGATGGCGAGATCACGCGGAGTCGCGCAGAGATGCTGGCGCGCATGGTGCTTCGCGAGAACGCAATCGCGGCGTACAGACTCCGAGGCGCTGACTATCGTCCGCCCAATGCCTGGAATAAATAGCTGAGCTTTACGAAAAAGCCATCGCTGGTACGCCGCAGCCGCCTGAAAGCGAGCGCGTCGGGTTCCGTCGTCGAATTGCCGTAGCCGACGAAGAACACGGTGCCCGGCGACGGCCTGTAAGAGAACAGCCAGTCCGTTCGCAGACCGTTGGCAACGCTTTCGATCGACGGCGAGTATGTGCTGTCGCTATTAACCAGTAGCACCCGCCCGCTGCGCGGATCCAGCAGCGCCGATCGCATGGTCGCCGTGTACTGCGTGACCAACCGGACGAACACTGAGCGCGTTACCTGGTAGTCGGCTTTCACGCGTGGTATGCGCGTCGACACCGAGCGCACTCCATCGCTGCGACGCGTGAAGGCGCTGCTAACGTACGTCGCGCCGATCCTGAGCTGCTGCGTCGGTCGCAGATTAAGGCTCGCGTTGTAGTCGAGCCGGCGAACGCGCGACGTTTCAAGGAAATCAACATCGTTACCTGTGGCGAATCCGACTGATGCGTCGTACTTCGCAAAGCGCGGCGTCGTCACCTTCCATCCTGTCACGAAGGTCGTGATGCGAGGCGACGGCACGAATGGAACGGTCGGAGCACCAATAAAATCCCTTGAGTAGGCCGAGGGATCGAACGCGTAGCTCGCGATCGTGGGCGTCACGCTGAACGACCATCCTCCGCGCAAGGTGAACTGAGTGTTGGCCGACGTGTTGTCCTCCAGCAGGCTCCTGCGCGCAAAGAAGTCGTTGTATCGCCACACGCCGGCACTGCGCAGGAATACGTTGAATTTTTCGAGCAACGCACCGGGTGCACCGTACAGGCTCAGCCGGTTGGCGATTCCCGGCTCGACGATTCCAGTACGCGGCACGAAGCCATTGTCGGCGGCGAAATTCTGACCGATGCCCCGCAGACTATAGTGGAAGCCGAACGCGCGCCCTGTGCGGTCCAGCACGGCCTCCCACATTGGTGCAGTCTTCCCGACACCGAGCTGGCTGGTATTGCTCACCGCGGCCTGAAATTGGGCGTAATACAACCCGCCGAACACGTAGTGCACGTCGCCACCAACGACACGATTGGCCCGATCACCGCCAACGCGCTCGCTGTACAGCAGACCAGCCGTGCTCTGCGCGCCGAATCCACGATTGAGGCGCACTATGTCCACCAGCGGACGTTGCGCGTTCGTGATTGCGCTGGCCGCATCGAGGGCGGACAGCACCGCTACATCGGTGCGTCCCAGCTTGCCGGTGAGCTTCACAGCCGCAGTTGGCTGCACGATCGTTCGCGTATAGACGAGCGTATTCGGTACGTTGAACTGGTCGCTTCCTTCCACGAAGAACGGGCGCTTCTCCGGATAGAACAACGCAAAGCGTTGGTCGGCGGCAATCTGAGTGGCATCAGCCTCAACCTGCGAGAAGTCGGGCTTCACCGTGGCGTTGAGTACAAAGTTGCTCCCAATCGCCCAGCGGACGTTGCCGCCGAGCTGCGGTTTGGAGCTGTACTTCCAACCGGTAAGTAGCGAGTCGCAGCAGGGCTTACCTATCACGGTATTGGTGAGCTCCGGATTCAGCCCCACCACCTGACCGTGATGCACGTCGTGCAGACCACGCAGCAGCCCCTCCTGGTCGATGAAGCTCGCGGCACCGCTATGCGCCTCAGTCCACGTCTCCTTGTAGCCGCTGTGTTGGACGTTGCGCTGGATCTGAATACCCCAGTCCTCGAGCGCCTTGTTGGGGTAGCGTAGGCTGCTGAACGGGATACGAATCTCCACCTCGTACCCCCATGCAGTCACGTGACCCTTCGAGTCCCACAAAAAATCCGCGCTGAGATCGGTCTGTCCCGGCCCCACGTTGGAACCGGGAATAAAGCCGCCAGTCTCATTCTTGGTGCCGTCCGCCTGGATACCCAACGGGTTGACGATAAAGATGAGCGCGCGGTTTCGCTCATCGTACGTGTCGAGGTGGATCTCCACGTTGTCATCCGAGCCAACGTTGTCGCGATCGGCGAGTGTTGCGCGCACCGGACCGTGCGGTTCGTACGCACGAATTCCGAAATAGATAGCAGTTGGCGAATACCAGACCAGCACCGCCGTTGAGTCGGGCGAAGGGCGTTGGTCAGCAGGCGAATATTCGGAGAAACCAGTGAGCACGGCGGCGCGATTCCATACGGGCTCGTCCAGCCGACCGTCAACCGTTATGGATGCGTCAAGGCGCGGGGCTTGCGCGGAAATCTGGCCGGCGCGCCCATTGTACACCGGACCCGGCTGCGCCGCAGCGATCTGAAGCGCGCCGACAATGGCAAGCAACATTACTACGTGCGAACCATGCTACCGACAGTCGTATAGGGATGCGCCCGGACTATGATGGTCGGCGCTGCCTGTCCACGCTGAACGAAAAAAGATCGGGACGACTGTAGTGGCCCGTCACGTCGAGTGTCATGGCCTCAGCGCGGCGGACGCTCAGGTCCAGGTCCGCGAACAGAATACGCGCTTCGTCGTACAGCGGTTCGACGATGTACTGTCCTGTGGGACCGATGATGGCACTGCCACCGCGTAGCACCCACTGCGCGGGTGAGGCGACACGCTCCGGGTGCGGCTCGAGCTCTGCAGGAAGCGCGGCGGCGCGCATTAGACTGCCAGCGACCAGAACAAAGCAACGCCCCTCGAACGCGTAGTGTCGGCTCGCAAGTTGATGCATCTCATTAGCGCTCGGCCACATGGCAACATGCACGTCCTCGCCGCTCTCATGCATCGCCTGACGAGCGAGCGGCATCCAGTGCTCCCAGCAGATAAGCGCCCCGATGCGCCCGCTCGTGTTTGGTAACGGCACTGCCTTCAATCCTTCGGCATCGCCGTTGCCCCACACTAGCCGTTCCGTGTAAGTCGGGATCAGCTTTCGGTGATGATTGAGAAGCGCACCATCGGGGCCGTACGTGAGCAGCGCATTGAACAACGTGCCGCTTCCACGGCCGCACTCGATCCGTTCGGTCACGCCAACAACGATCGTCACGCCATTGTCGCGCGCGGCCGCCGCTATCGCAGCGCCCGAGTGGCCGTCCACCACCACAGCGTTCGCGGCCATGCGCGCGAAGACGCCCTTTACTGCGTCACTGTCCCACAGCGCGACGTCCCGGCACACGTCCAGCCACGCCGGGTACCCCGGCAACCAGCTCTCCGGGAACGCGACGACGACCGCGCCTCCGCGCGCTGCCTCACGCGTCAGCTCAGCGGTGCGGGCGAGTCCGGCCGCGAGATCAGGAGCTATCTCTCCCTGTACCACCGCCACGCGCATGGAGTGCTCGCTTAAGATCGTGTCGGTGGCATGGACGTTAAGATACAGCCCCATGGTGCCAGTTGCCCGGCACCGCGGGTCCAGATTGCCGTCCTGATATGAAGTTACGAAAAAGCGGGTGATGGGGCTCGAACCCACGACATCCAGCTTGGGAAGCTGGCGCTCTACCAACTGAGCTACACCCGCGGTCCCGGCTCATCGCCGGGTCTAGGAGCCACAGGTCGGGATTGAACCGACG
>JBPCQO010000056.1:0-16123 GCA_050998035.1 Gemmatimonadaceae bacterium
TCAGCAGATCGCGAAGGGTGATCGCACGTGTCGCAGGCACGGTGTCGTCGAGATCCGAGGAGATGGACTTGAGCACGCGACGATGCCCAAGTTCCGGCAGCCAGGGCTCGATCGAATCGTCGAGCCGCAACTTGCATTCCTCCACAAGAATCATTGCAGCAACCACGGTGATGGGCTTCGTGACCGAGGCGATGCGAAAGATCGTGTCGCGCTGCATCGACGCCGGGTCGCCGAACGCCAGGGTGCCTAGCGTCTCAACATGCACGTCGTCATGATGGCTAACGAGCGCAACGAGCCCAGGCATCTCTTTACGTTCGACGTGTCCGGACAACACTTGATGCATGCGCTCGAGCCGCGAGTTCGAAAGACCTGCCATGCTCATGTTCAGCTCCCTTCGTCAAAATGAAATCAGCGCCATACGCCAAGCTGTCGCGTGTATGCGAATCAGCTCTTCGGGCTGACGATGGCGAAGATGGCGCCTTGCGGATCGAGACAGTGTGCGATTTGCTGGCCGCCCGGAACCTCGGCGGGGCCGTGAGTAATTGTTCCGCCGTGCTGCTTGACCCGTGTGACCGCCGCGCCGATTTCTTCGACGTTGAAGTAATAGAACCAGCCGGGGCTCTGCGTCGGATCCATCCGGTTCATCATGCCACCGATGGGCACGCTGTCGCAGGCGAAGACCTGATAGACGCCGTTCGGGCCCATGTCCACTACATCGGACTTGGTCCAGCCGAACATGTTGGCGTAGAAGGTGAAGTCGGTCTGCCAGTCAAGCGCAATGAGATCGTGCCATCCTGGAGAGCCCGGTGTCCCGGGCGTCGGACGTTCAGCCTCTTGACCCGCATTGGACGGTTGGAACAGCACAAAGTTCGCACCCTGCGGATCGGCAACAACCGCGAACCGCCCTACATTCGGTATGTCTTCAGCTGCGCGATGAACGGAACCGCCCAACTGTTGCAGCAGTTCGATGTAGGTATCCACATTGTTCACGCCGATATACCCGATCCAGGTAGGCTTTGCCCCGGCCACAAAGCTACCCGCGGGTTTCTGTAGGATTCCCCCGATCTGGACTTTGTCGACCGTAATCAGAGTGTACGAACGATCTGGCATGCCGGCATCGTGTAAACCCCAGCCGAGCACGCTACTGTAAAATCGTGCGACTCCTGCCGCATCGGACGTATGAAATTCGTACCACACAAAATTCGGAGACCCAGCTTTCGCTGTTTCGGATGACATTGTCTTCGCTCCTTAGCTTGGATCGGGTTGAGTAACGGGTTACTTATCTATGTGTACGCTGTCCACAGAAACTTACCAGTAAAAATGGACACTGTCCACAATGATACAGCATGAATACCAAACGGAAAACTACGCTGCCGGCACGGAGTACCTTTCGGCACGGTGATCTGCGACGGGCATTGTTGGAAGCGGGCGTCGAGCTGGCGCGGGAGGGCGGACCGAACGCCGTCGTACTTCGCGAGGCGACGCGCCGGGCCGGAGTTGTTCCTAACGCAGCCTATCGACACTTCTCCAGTCATAGCGATCTCCTGCAGGCGGTCAGAGCAGCCGCCCTCTCCCTGTTGGCACTCGCAATCGAAGCTGAGATTGACGGTTTACCGCCCAGCACCCGGTCGGCGGATTCAGCACGAGCTACCCTCCGTGCTGTTGGAAGGGGATATCTCAAATTTGCTCTGACCGAAACGGGTCTCTTCCGAACGGCGTTCTCGGTTCCTGGACCGGTGGAAAGCGACACGGATGCTGCCAAGGCAGGTAAGAGCGGACTCAATCCTTTCCAACTGCTTGGATCTGCATTGGACCAAATGGTGGCGGCAGGCGTTCTCCCGCCGGAGCGCAGACCGGGAGCGGAGTATCTCGCCTGGTCGGCTGTCCACGGTCTGGCATTCCTCGTTATTGAAGGACCACTGAGCGGGACCTCAATCGATGAGGTTCAGAAACTAGCCGAACGACTCCTGCAAATGGTCGAGAACGGGTTATGACCTGTTACGCCGGAGCCGCCGGTCTCCCGTTCACACCTTCCGCTCGTTGCTCTCGTTGCTCTCGTTGCTCTCATTGCTCGACGTCGGCCTATCGGACGTACTACAGGATTGAGGACCCTTGATTCGCAGGCAATAGCGTCTCGAGATATCGTTTCCCAGCTGACCACGGCCCGTGGCCCGACTCGACATTGATGTGCCCTGCATCGCCGATGTCGAAGAACGCGCTTCCCCATACGCCGGCGAGTTCCTGCGCGCGCTCAATAGTGCAATACATGTCCGTGCGACTCGCTACGACGGCTGAGCGGAACGGGAGCCGAAGACGAGGAATCGGTCCAAAAGCTATTGTCGCAGCGGGGGCAGACGTGGCTTCGACATCCGCGGGGGCAACGAGCAGCGCGCCGCGTACCCTGTCGCCAAGGGCAGCCATTCGAGAAGATTCCCACTGAACAACGGCAATACATCCTAAGCTATGCGCGACAAGGACGGCCGGTTCCACCGCACGCGAAACAGCGCGGTCAATCGTTCCGATCCAGTCAGTCAGATCCGGACTCAGCCAGTTGCTCTGCTCGACCCGCGTGAATGATGGATCGTCGCGCTCCCAGATGCTCTGCCAGTGCGCCGGGCCCGAGTTACCCCAGCCGGGAACGACCAATATCGGGGCTCCAATGAAGCTCATGAGGTGAATGCCCGGGTGTCGGGTGGCATGCGTGTGGATGGACGTTCTATACTAGCGCGTACAACGGCGGCGGGCGATGCATACGTGTTGATGCTCATGGAGTAAACGAGAGATACGTGTCACTCAATGTAAGTCAGGAGCAAGCATCGCCAATCATGCCGGTGTTGGCAGCGTCGAGGGTAGCTCAAATGTTCCATCTACAATCTCAACAAAGTTTCTTTCTTCACGCAGAATGAAGCGCTTGGCTTGTGCCATGAGAAAGTTTTCGCGCGCCTCGGAATCTGTCTTCAGACGCGCCTTGTATTTCTCATACGAGGCGAGACTATCGAACGCGATTAGCCCCCACCCAATATCATTGGTTCCTTCGTAAGGAAGGAAGTACCCGATCAGGTGTCCGCCGCATCGAGGAATGATGCGGCCCCAATTCTCCGCGTAGTTCTTGAACGCGTCTCGCTGGAATGGATCGATCTGATAACGGATGAAGCAGGCAATCGTCACTGGTATTCTCCTCGTAGGAAGTATCGTTGGTACATCCCAACCACGTGCGAGCAGAGCCCAGATAGCCGCGCCGGCTCCTATAGCTTCGCGGCGATCCATTGACCCAGATGGGAGCTTGCTGAGAGCTTGCTCGTTCGCATACTTGGGACTATACCGTCTGCCGATCCGCTACGCTTCGATGTGGATCGAAGTGTGGAGATGCCCGCCATAGATGTCTATTTATGCCCGCTGGCGAGCGGGTCCATCGATGCGAACGCCCGTCGCAGCTGCGTGTCGGTCAGCAAGGGAAGCTGCGGCAGGGCAGGGAGCGCCACGTTGAAGTGTTGAATCTCGGATGCGTGCTGTTGCAGCCATGCAACAAGTCCCTTCATAACCTGCGCATTGGCCTGCCCATGCGGGGTAGCGTCGCCGATGTTTCGGTTGATTATCGCACCCAGAGCGAGCTTCGGTAACGGAGCGAACGCAACTTCGGACAACTTGGCCCTGTACTCGCGCTGCTCGGAGGTGAGCTCCGGGCCGATTATCGCGTCGATCGCGTGCCGCCCCTCGTGAGCAAAGATAGAACTCCCCTCGACAGCTGCGCCAACGTCGTGTTTAAAGGCGCTCTGGACCGCACGGTCGCCTTCCCCCGATGCTCGCAGCGAATCCAGTAACTGGCGACGCCCGTCCCGCTCCAGCCGGGCGATCACGCCAGGTAGGTACCCTGTGGGATTCTCCCGCGCGCGGTTCCAGTCCGCAGCGCTATCTCGGGCAATGTCCGCCACAGTACGCGCGACCAGGACCGGATCTGTCATGCTCTTCCATGTCTTAATTGGGGCCGCGGCGTAAAGCGGTCGCACCTGGACGATCAACCCCTTCGAGCTCCACCCAGCGTGCCCCGCACGGCCGTTCCAGTCCCAACTCTCAAAGCCGTTCGATACCATCGCGTCAAGCGCAACGAAGCGGATGCTTGCGGTGTGACCATACTGATCGATGACGTGAATTTCGTCGACTACGCGCTGCCCCATGTGCAGATCCGCGTACCCCGCAGTCTTGTTCAGGTTGACGAGCATCGCGAACCGCCGATCCAGCTCGGCGTCGAAGCGCGACACGTCGAATGTGGGTGCCTGGCCAGGCCAGTTGAGGCGCGGCCACAGCGCCCGGGCGTCATCTTCCAGCTGTTGCTTCCATGCCGCCACGGAGCCGCTGTCCAGCGCAGTGCCGTGCAACGCTGTCTCTTGATAGTACTTGTCGGTGTGGCGTTGCACGGCGCGAAGAAAATCCGCATACGCGAGCAGCGCAGTGTTCGGTGAGGCTGTGGAAGCGCCTGTTGTGTTGACTGCTACGATGCATGCGGCCGCCTCGGCGAACCCCGACGCCGCGAGCGCGCGCACCAGCGTATCACGCTGCTGCGGAGACTCGGCCGTGCCCTGTGTCCACGTGCGTGCGAGCGAAGTGAGAGAACGACGTGGATCCGCCAGCAAGCCAGTGAGCGTGTCCCCGGATTGCACCAGATAATACGAGCGCCACCCGAGCTCGATCGCCGGGATGTTGCCCACGATCGCAGCGGCGTTGACCAACAAGCGTGCCGGGTCAAGGTCACCCGGCGTCGTACGCACCAGTGCGGTAAGCTGCTCCACAGCGTTCGCAAGAGATGCGCGATTGGCCACAGCGCTGTCGACCATCCGTTGTCGATCGCTGTGCTGAGATAGCGATGCGGGAGACTGCCGGTCGAGGAGATCGCGAAATGTCTGGTCGATCAGAACCGACGCGAAAGCCAGGACCGAAATGCGATGCTCAGCCGGCGTTGTGGCCCGATGTGCTGCGGCCGACGCGGCCAGTAGCGCGCCGGAGTAGTTGCCATACGCGTTCCGCATGCGCGCCTCCTCTGCGAGCGCCGCGACCGCTCCGCTGGAAGTACCAACAATTGCATCAAGCGTGCGAATAGCAGTTACGGAGTCACGATGGACACGCCACGCGATGGATGCAATTGTCGTTGCCGCCTCAATCCGATTGACCGCATCAGTGTCCGCAGCGAGCACACTGTGATAGCTGGTTGAGGCGGCGGCGAGGTCGTGCTGCATGAACGCCGTGCGCGCCCGCTCAAGGGAAGTCTGCACGTCGTGCGTGGTCTGCGCCGTGGCGTGCGATTGCGGTGTGCAGAAGGCGAGTAGCGCGGCACCACCGGTGCGCCGCACCCGTTGAGAGAACGTCATTCGCGTGTGCTCGCGTAATGGGCCACACTGGTCGCCCCACGGCCAGAGCGCGGCTGCGGTGTCCACCCCAGCTCCAGCCCGATTGCGGCGAGGTCTTGTGGCCGGATGACGTAGCGGATCTGGTACGCCGCCGGATGGTTGTGTTGCGCTGGAGAGAGCGAACCCCACACACGCGGCGCAAACAGCAGCGTGTCGGTATCCTTGGCGTTGCGCAGCACGGTCGAGAAGTCCGAGTAAACGAGCGGGATCATTTCGAAGCATTCAGTGGCGAACACGGCGTGGAGATCGGCTACGATGTTCGCCGCCATCGTATGATCGCGCTCGCAGACAAATAATGTCCGCGGCTTGCCATCAGATCCCGAGTTGAGGTGATCCAGGATATCTGGATCGATGCCTGTCACAACGAACCGCGTACGTGCGAATCGATTGGGCCAGCGCTGTCGAATCTCGTTGTAGTGAAAGTACGTTGCGATGAGTGTTCCGTCCGGAGGTGCTCCAGGACGCTCCAGGCTCCAGGGACGTGCCGGAACCGCCCACGCTGCAGCGATCTGCACTGCGAGATCCTCCGCCTGCGACTCACTGCATTCGATCACGTGCACCGGACCTTCCGCTCCACGCGTGTCTGCCAGAGCGGCGCGTGCGATCCGATCGCAGAGCGCCGCGGAAGTCAGGCCGTGTCGTTCAGCGGCCGTGTGCACGATCCGCGCAACAAATCGATCCACCGCCGCGGAGGTGCGGCTTGCGGCCGGCTGTCTCAACACCACGGTTCCGTGTGGCACCCGGGTTTCGACATAACCCAGTTCCGCCAGCTCGGCGTACGCGTGCCGCACAGTGTGGAGATTGACGTTCCACTGTGACGCCGCCTCTCGCAACGGCGGAAGCGCGGTTCCGCTTCCGATCGCGCCTGTCGCGATCTGATAACGCAGCACTTCCGCCAGTTGGTGATACAGCGGGACGGGGCTGAGCCGATCGAGTGGTCGAGACGTATGCATATTATAGAGATATATAACGTGCGCACATCGTGATAGAAAGCTAGGGCGATTTCCCAGGCGTAGCAGCTCGATTCGTGTCGGCGAGCAGTGTTCGGGCCTCGCTGGATGACTGCTGGCCAAGGTCCACGATGTCTTCTGGTCGCGGCCCCACTCGGTTGTTGGTCGTGTCGACGACGATTCTGCCCGTCACGTCGCGAAGCCCCGCAATAGCCGCTGGTACGTGCGCCCATGGCACAGCGAGAGCGATGATGTCACTGACCGCAATGTCTGACGCGATACCTGCGGATGCATCCAGCCCAGCTCCGCTACGAGCGACGCGAGCGATGGCGGTCCGCGAGAGTTAGCAATTCTCACCTCGTGTCCGGCGGTGACGACCAGCCGTGCGAGCGTCTGCCCCATGCGGCCTGCCCCAAGAATTCCTATTCTCATGTGCGTTACGCTGCCGTCAAGACAGAGCTGGCCTCAGTCCTAAGCTCGTGGAGCACAGCGGGCCAACCCGCTCTGATACTCGCATACAGTGGTGCCCATTCACTTGATGAACGCAGCTTCGCATTTGATATGCGCAGCGATCGGCTCATGCACTCACCAGTTACGCCCATGAATGGCGCCGTCCAAGCTGGTGGAAATTTTGGTGGCTTGACGCCAAGCAGGCTAGCCAGCGAATCAAAATAGTCCCGCCGCCGAAGCGGCTCGTCATCCACAACGTTGTAGATCCCTGACGGAACGTGGAGCGCTTCAACAACCGCCGCTGCAGCGTCATGTTGCGAAATGGACGAGAAGTAGGAAGAGGGGCGTCCAGGCAGGGCGGCCCATCCCATGCTCACCATCTTGATCATCTCCTGCATGAAAGCGTCGGGGCCATACAAGCTTCCGAACCTGAGTACAACAGCCGTTCGCCCGAGCGCCGCGAAACGCTCGGTCGCGTGTTCGGCGTCCACCACCGTTTGATTGAATCGGGCGGGCTGGACCGCCGTGCGTTCCGTGATCCAAAGATCGCCGCAGTCCGGGTAGATAGGGGCGAACGATTCCTGTACGAATCGCGTTGCGCCAGCAAGGAGCGCCGCATTGACCAGAATGCTCGACCCTTCGCGCCGCACGCGATCATTTTCCTTCCACGACCATGGCAGCAGCATCCTGGCAGGAGACGATGGCATGTGCGTCGCGAGGTTTACAACGGCCTCGTGCCCGTTGATCGCGCGCTCAACGGCTACTCTGTCGAAGAGATCAATGGAGACTACCGCTGCGCCGGCACGCTGAAGAGCCGAACGCCCTTCGGGAGACCGGCCAATTGCGGTGACGCTGTGACCGGCGGCGACCATGAGCGGCACCGCGCGCTGTCCAATGACTCCGGTAGCTCCTGCAATGAAGACTTTCATCTATGTACCTCCATGTACGGCAAACGATGATTTTGAGAAAAGCTGGTTAACGTGTATACGGGGTGTAGGAATGAAGACGGGCTGGTGAGCGCGCTGTGACAGCCACCCCGTATATCGTTGCACCGGGGGCTACGTCGAGCAGTCGCGAGTTGGCTGTCACAACCCGCGCTACTGACCGTCTTTACCTTTCGACAAGATGAGACGCGGAGCGGAATGAATCGGGACAGGGAGGATATGAAGTCGATGCAGGAGCACGAACTGGAAAGGCAGCGACCTGACCGCACGGCCGTGTTCGAGCGGTACCGTGCGCGACTGTTCGGCATCGCATACCGAATGCTGGGGTCTGTGGAGGATGCGCAGGACATGATCCAGGAGACTTATCTCCGCTGGCACCAAGCGGATGCTGTCACGGTGCGCTCGCCGGAAGCATGGCTCATAGCGGTGGCGACGCGGCTCTCGATCGATAGGTTGCGGCGCACCTCCCTGGAACGTGAGGGATATGTCGGCGATTGGCTTCCGGAACCCATTGCGACGGACGAACCTTCATCCCCGGATCAGCGTGCAGAACTCGCATCCGACCTGTCGATGGCATTTCTTCTACTGCTGGAGCGGTTGTCGCCCGAGGAGCGAGCTGCCTTTCTGCTGCGTGAGGTAATGGACGCCGACTACGGCGAGATTGCGCGCGTGTTGGATAAGAGCGAGGCCGCTTGCCGTCAGATCGTACACCGCGCGCGTGCACGCGTGCGCGATGATCGGGCTCGCTTCGCGGTCGCACCGGAAACGAAGGAGCGGCTGGTGGAGCAGTTCCTCACCGCGGTTCAGACCCAGAATCAGGAGGCTATTCTTGCGCTCGTCGCCGAAGACGCTACGTGGACTTCAGACAGTGGTGGTCGCGTATCTGCTGCGCGCAACATCATCCACGGTGCGGTCCATATAGCGCGCTTCGTGCTCGGTCTGGAGCAGAAGTGGGGCGAGATTGCACGCCACGAGGTCGCATGGATCAACGGGGAGGCAACCACCGTTACGTACGTAGGAGCGCAGCTAATCTCCACGACGTCGATCGTGACGGACGGAGAGCGGCTGGTCGCCTTCTACCGGGTGCTCAACCCGGAGAAGTTGCGACACGCCGTGCGTGGGGGTAATCCAGAGCTTCGCCTCTAATCTTGTGGTCACGGTCATTCGGTTCGAACACAGAGTGCCCATTGATATATTCAATCGAATGAATAGTATTGTTACATGACCACTCAACGGCAACTTACCAATGCTCCCGACGCGCGGGATGCGCGGGGCGAGGAGACTCGTCGTAAACTCCTTGCCGCAGGGCTCTCCGTCTTCGGGTCGCGCGGGTTCGACGGCGTGTCCACGCGCGAACTCGCGCGGGTAGCGGGGGCCAACCAGGCCTCGATCCTGTACCACTTTGGTGGCAAGGAGCAGCTGTATGTCGCCGTTGCCAATCACGTCGCGGCGCATGGGCGTGCTGCTGTTGGTGCACTGCTGGAATCGACGCCTTCGGGGGTCACGAAGACCCGCGACGGAGCGGTCGCCGAATTATCGGCTGCCTTGCAGTCAATGGTGCTCGGACTGTTGGATTTATCCGGCGATGGGGCCGCAGCCGCTTTTGTACTTCGCGAGCAAACGCAGCCTGGACCTGGATTCGAGGCGCTATACGACGGCTATATCCGTCCCGTCCACGAACGCATCACCGCTCTGGTTGCGCTGGCGACCGGACGGCGAGCGCACGCCAAGGCGACCATAATAGATGCACACGCGGTCATCGGTATGGCTCTGGGGTTTGCTGTTTCCCGGGAGACGCTGTTGCGTCGTACCGGATGGAAGGCGTACACGGCTGAGCATGTGGAGCAGATCTC
Source organism: Gemmatimonadaceae bacterium (assembly GCA_050998035.1). Lineage (GTDB taxonomy): Bacteria > Gemmatimonadota > Gemmatimonadetes > Gemmatimonadales > Gemmatimonadaceae > Fen-1247. The sequence goes on from JBPCQO010000056.1 coordinate 9,600, forward strand.
CGGGCGCGTGGCTCAACTCGCAGTCCGAGCACTCGATCTCGCTCCAGCACCCGCCGATCAGGCTGGACTCCGATCTGACGGGTCGGGTCCCCGCCACCGCCTCTCGACATCCCCGCAATGAATCGGCAGAGTAATGAAACGCTGGACGGAGGCCTGAGTGCCACTCCGCAACTGTCCGATCTGAAGGAGGGAATGTATCCGCTTCGTGGCGAAAGCATGTATGCATCCCGGCTCGTCGCGACGGTGCTGGCCGTCACGGTTCTCGCGACGCTGGACGTGGCCGCGTATACGTATGGCGGCAGCCCCGTCGGGATCTCTGTTTTCGTGGCCAGCGTTCTCGGTTTCACGTCGTGGGTCACTACGACTCGTCGTCGGCCGAGGAGCGCGCCCGCGGCATTCAATTTCTACATCGGGACCGTGGTCGCGCTCACCGCACTGGAGGCGGAAGAGTGGTACCGACGGATGCCAACGGCGCTCATGCACCTCTATCCCAATTCGTTTCCGCCCGAGGTCGGGATCTCCGACCACGTGTTCATTGCAGTCTTTCCTCTTGCTGGATCCGGCTTCCTGTTGCTGGGCGCTCTTGCGTATTTCCACGGGACAGCGTTCGGGCGTTTCGCCGCGTGGTTCACGTTCGCTTGGAGCATCGTGGCGGGATTGTCCGTCTACGCCTTCGCCTTACTCGCGCGAGCACCATTCGAGTACATGGGCGGAATGATCACCGCGCCCGTTCCTGTCCTTCTAGCGCTTGCGGGAATGCATCGCTTAATCAAGGTCGAAGGTCTCGGCGACCACGTCCGCTCCTCGCAGGGAATCGCACCATAAAAGCCATGAACGCAGCAAGTCATCAGCTCGATCGAGAGACAAAGCTCTCCGTCGCGCTCGTCGCCGTATTCATACCGACGTACGCGACCATGCTGTATTTGCAGGCTGGCCTCCTGGTCCTCGGCATCGTGAGCGGCTCCATGGTCGCCGGCTTTGTGGTATGGCTCCGAACCACGGTACGCCGCCCACCGCGTGCTGGAGCAATTCTGCCTGCGTATCTGCTCGCGCTCGCGCTCTTCCTCTTCCACGTTCTCGAAGAATACGAGTTCGATTTCGCGGGGCGAATCGCTGCAGCGGCGCACGTGCACTGGAGCGAGGTGCAGTTCATAGAGGTCATAGTGCTCTTCGGCCCGGCCGTCTGGATCGCTGGCGCCATTGGCGTATACAAGCGCCACCCTCTTGGGAACTACATCGCGTGGTTCTTCTTCATCGGCATGATCCTCGGCGAGCCAACGCACATGCTGGTGTTCCCCTTCATGGAAGGCGGCCGGTACCACTACTTCCCTGGGATGTGGTCCGCGCTCTTCTCAATGGTGCCCGCCGTCTACGGGATTTGGCGGATGCTTGCGGATGACAGGCTCGCAAGGCGCGTCGAGCTCGGCTCCGCTGTATGCGAAGACGAGGCGCGAGCCGCGATTACTACATGAGCCTCGCTGATCCGACCGATCCCGTCGGTCACGTCTGTCGTAGCGATGTGCCGACCGTATCACGCGGCCAACCGAGCATGTCTGGAAGGTCGCGCGTAGCGCGCTCGCTCGCGGTAACTGGCGGCGTACTGTTCTGCACAGCGATGCTACCATTGGTCGCCCACGCTCACGGATTCATCGGTGACGGTGGGCCGGCCGCAGGGCTGATCCACCCGCTTACAGGCGCGGACCACCTTCTGGCAATGCTCACGGTCGGAGTGTTGAGCGCGCAGCTCGGTGGTAGGGCGATCTGGGTGGTCCCGACGGGGTTCGTTACCGTCATGGTAATCGGCGGCCTTCTCGGCGCGGCTGGCGCACGGCTCCCAGGCGCTGAGGTCGGGGTGTCCGCGTCGGTCGTCGCTCTCGGCCTCGCTGTTGCGCTCGGCCGACGAATGCCGCTATGGATCGCGACTGCACTGGCCGGCGTGTTCGGGCTGTACCACGGTTTCGCCCATGGGGCTGAGATGCCGCGCGTCGCCACACCCGCTCTATACGCGCTCGGCTTCGCGGCTACCACCGCGGGGCTCCATGTCATGGGCGCGCTGTCAGGGCTACTGGTGCTCTGTCGCCCCAACGGAGTGACGCGTCTGCGCTGGATTGGCAGTGCTGTGGGTGTCGCCGGGATCGCGCTGTTAGCCCGAAGTCGGATCTGATTCCGCGAGTGGCGCCGAGATGGAGCGGGAATCTATCGTCATGTACTGAACGGTTGATCCTGGCGTATTAGGGACGGGCAGCTACGCCGTTGCGCGCAGCAGAGATTCATCGAAGGAATCTGCAGCTGCGAAGGTGGAGCGACGGATCATATCGATGAACTGCGGGTTCTCGCTTGCGATGAATTCCGGCATGGGAATGCGAACCGCAAAGCCAGGTTGACTGGATGGTGCAAAGAGCTCAGGCGCATGACGAAGGCGCGCGTCTATGGCGACCGGGAGATCAAATAAGGAACCGAAGGCGGGCACGCAGCCTGGCACTGATCGAGTCAAGTGATGAACCTCGCCCAGTGTCGCCATCCACGTGGTCGAAGCTCGATAGGTCTTGCAAATGGACGTCAGGCTCACCCGGAGTGTCGCAGGCGCTAGCAACAGGACAAATGCGACTTCCCGCTCATAGCGGAGCTTGACTAGATGTGTGCTCACACGGGGGATGCAATGCTCCGTTCCGAAGCCCTTCTCGATGCTTGCAACCGGTGCTTCGATTATTGGAACATGTCGAGATTCGTACCATTGTCTCACCCGGGCGTGCAGTGAACGCCACGCATAATTACGAATGACTTCCTTCCGGTCCATTGGCTCGCTCTCCTGATAGGTGAGCCAAGCATAAGGTAGGAGCTGTATGGTCAGGGTGAACAGACTGTAGACGAACGGCGAGAAAACAAAGAAGCAAGTACACACGGCGTAGGCGTGCATCGCAAAACACCGCAACGGTGCACGGGGTGAGCCGGATTTGACACTACGGACGGTGTATGTAGCCTCTACGTTTACATATCGATGACATGTTGAATACATTGGGCACTTCTGATCACTCATGGACTGTGGATGCGACCTTGCGTCCCGGGCTCCTGCGCCCCAACGTGATGTATCTACAATGTCAATTCAACGGCAAATGCGACAACGACGTGCGTACCGAGCGGTCGCACTGGGCGGCGTGATCGTTGTCATGATCGCTGGCGCTATCGTCGCCACCGTTGACTCGTACCAGGCTGAGAAGGAACAGCGACTGACCGCGGCGCGCACACTGCGCGATTATGCTCTCTTTGCAAGCTACACATATTCACAGAACGCCTTTTTATATGCACGCGCGCGCATGTTGGTCGCGTACGCACCACTCGCGGCGGATGAACCGCTCTCTCGCGACGAGCTGCCCCCCGAAACGGCGGTACTCCCGCCGGACGAGAAGTGTGTTCCTGCCGAGCATCGTCAACCGTACCGATTCCGTTTGGACCTGCCTTCACGAGCGCTGCATGTGTCGCGCGGTGGTGAAGGCGGGCCAGGGTTATGGCAACAGCTCGATCAGCCTGGCACGGTGACTCACCCTTCTGCCGCGGCAATCAGTCCCGCGGTGGCCAATCGTCTACGCGACACGCTTGCATTGCTGGCGAATAGTTCCGTGGTCCGGCGCTCCGGCTGGGGCTACGCGTTCATCCTGGGCGACACGGGGCGGGAAGCGGTGTCCTTCCGGGCGACGTATGACTCGTCCGGAGCTCCGATGGCCGTGTACGGATACGAGTCGTGCTATGCTCTCACTGACCAAGCCGACTTCGCGATGCTTTACCGCGACGTGCAGGCGCTCCCGCCGAGTTTGGTCGGTTCGGTTCCTCACGACTCGCTTTATTTTCTTCAGGTGCTAGGTCCGGATGGGGCCGTATTGTACTCTCGCGGAGTGAGATCGCCGCAGGCTACCTATGCGGGCGTCACGCCCATGCCGCAGCTCGCGGGAGTGAAGTTCTCGGTCACTCTCCGCCCCTCGCTTGCACCGCGACTCCTCCTAGGAGGTATGCCTCTAGGAGGAATTCCGCGTGCTGTGGCACTACTCGTTCTCAGTACGGTTCTGGGCGCACTGGCACTGGTGCTCTTCCGCCGCGAGGCACGATTCGTGGATGAGCGTGACGCTTTCGTAACTGACGTATCACACGAACTTCGCACGCCGTTGCAGCAGATCCTCATCTTCGTGCAACTACTGCGGCTAGGACGATTGCGTAGCGATGACGAGCGTGCACGATCGCTCGCGATTATAGAAGCGGAGACCCAGCGTCTCATCGGTTTGGTCGCTAATATCCTGGGCAGAGCACGATCGGAGCCGGACCAGGCAAGAGCCCGGCCTGTCGACATACATGACGTGCTACGCAATAGCATCGCGCTGTTCACACCGCTCGCCGCAGGACATCGTGTAGCCATCGATCTCACCGGGGAGAATGGGGTCGTCATGGCCGATCCGGACGCATTGCATCGGGTAGTCACCAGTCTCCTGGACAATGCCGTGAAATATGGACCGCCGGGCCAAGTCATCAGGATCATCACTGCGGTATCGGCAGAGTGCGTTACGATCCATGTCGATGATGAAGGGCCGGGTATCCCGCTCAAGGAGCGCCAGAACGTGTGGGAACCGTTCGTCAGGCTGGGCTCACCGGCAGCGCGCTCGAGTGGTGGCGTCGGGATCGGACTCGCCATCGTGCGCGCGGCGGTACAGCGCATGGAGGGTAGCATCCTCATTGAGGACGCTCCCGGGGCCGGCACGCGTCTCACGCTAATCTTGCCACGGAACGTAAATGCCGAGTCGCTGTCATCCAGTGCCGCTACTACCAACTCCATCAACAAACTGACTAATGCGATCGATTCTCATCGTTGAGGATAACGAAACACTGGCCTTTGGCCTGCGAGCCAGCCTTGAGGTCGAGGGGCACACTGTCGATGTTGCCAACGATGGACGCCAGGCACTTGAGCGGATCGGCGTGAACGAACCGGATCTCATCATACTTGATCTGATGCTGCCTGAAATATCGGGATTCGAGGTGCTGAGGCGCCTACGTCAGTCCGGCTCGAAAGCCGCAGTACTGGTCCTATCAGCGCGCGACCAGGAGGTTGACAAGGTGCAGGGCTTCCGACTCGGTGCGGATGATTATGTGGTTAAGCCGGTGGGTGTTTTGGAGCTGATCGCCCGGGTTGACGCGCTCTTCAGGCGCATAGGGACGCGCGGAGGTGAGATTGCAGAATCGCCCGGTGGTGAAGAGTACCGATTCGGTGACATCGTCGTCGACAAAACCACGCGGACGATCCGTCGCTCAGATACGCTAGTCGAGGTACGGCCGATGGAGTTCGATCTGCTGCTCTACCTGCTTGAGGCAGAGGGGCGCATCGTATCGCGGCACGCACTGATGCAGCATGTATGGCGCTACGCGTCGGATATTGCCACGCGGACCATCGATCAGCACATCGGCCGGCTGCGGCTGAAACTCGAAGACGATCCAACCACTCCTCGGCATATCCTCACAGTCCGCAAGGCGGGATACCGGATACAGTTCTGAGACGGTCCTCCACCGCCGCGAAATCGTCATTTAGGTGCAACCCAGCGGATGATCGTTGGCATTCCGAACAACCCATCATCGCGCGTCACTTGTAAGACGGTATCCGCACTGACCTTTAACTGGATGCGGCCGCCCGTCCTGATCGTACCATACGGAATGTCGGACCAGCGCAGATCGATTCGATCACCGTGGACCGTGCCGTAACCCACCTGCGTTCCTGTCGCCCCTTGACGCACCGTATCTCGCTCCAAGTGTGACGTGTGTGATGATCCCGACGCAGGCAGGTTGCCTGTCATTGAACAGAGGCATGAAGGCTCGCGTTCGTGCGTAATACTGTCACGACTAGCGGTTGGGATATGCGCACGCATACGCGACGATGACACAACCTGCATATCAGCGACAGAGCGTCACAAGATGTGCACACAACGTAGTCTGGCCAGCTCGGTGGAGTGCGGTCACATTCAAACACACAGCAAGGTATACACCCCTGTCCTACGCATTCACCTCGACGCGCGGTTTGTATCGCGCTGGCGAGCATATGCGCTCCATATATCACCACGTACGTGCACCCACAAGCACGACGTGATACGGCGTTGCCTCTGCTGCTCACTGCACGCCCGGGAGGGAATCATGCGAGTCGCTCGTTCAAGCAGTTCAGTTCCCGCACCACTGGAATTCGTCGAGCGGTTGTCAAGCGCGAATGGCGATCCATGGAGGATAGATGCGTAATCCGCTCATGCGCATTTCTTTCGTCACCGCCGCTCTCGCGACGGTTGCCTCAGTGGCAGCCGCACAGGGCGGTACTCAAATTTCCGGCCGCGTCACCAGCGAGCAAGGCGCCCCGCTCCCAGGAGCGAACGTCTTCATCGTCGGGCTAAACATTGGGAGTCAGACCAATGCGGACGGCCGGTACACCTTCGCCGTTACTGGTCCGCGCGCCAATGGACAGACGGCAACTCTAACCGCCCGCGTGATCGGGTACTCGGCCAAGA